>JBOHVN010000271.1:0-28153 GCA_050735675.1 Binatia bacterium
TCGGCGCTAAGCTCCTCGACCGGGAAAACCTGGCGGCTGAGCTCCGTGAACGAAACTATTCGGGTGAAAGCATCGGTAAAATACTCGGCGGCAACATGAAGGGGGTTCTCAGGAAAGTGCTTCGCTAGATCGAGTTGCCCAATCAACGGGCTGCAGGTTTTTCCCCGTTGGCCACCACGCCTGCGCTTGACTGCTCGTATCTTATAAAATACACTCTGCATCAGTGATCGAATCCGCCAAACCGAAACTTACGCCGACTGGTTTGACAGTTTGCGTGATCGGAAGGCGCGGGCGCGAATCGATGTGCGTATCCGTCGATTGTCGCTTGGTAATCCGGGGGATGTAAGACCAATCGGCGACGGAGTCTCGGAATTGCGGATCGATTACGGTCCCGGCTATCGCGTGTATTTCGTGAAACACGGTCCGATGTTGATCATCTTGCTTGCCGGGGGTGACAAGCGAACGCAGGATCGGGACATAAAGAAAGCGCTGGAATTAGCACGAGGGCAATAGAGGTTGTTATGAGAAAGAAGACCGCAAAGATGAAAACTCGACCGTGGGACGCAGCCGAGCATTTGACCACGGAAGACGACATGGCGGCGTATTTGGAAGCCGCGCTCGAAGACGGCGACCCCGCACTCATCGCTGCGGCATTGGGCGACATCGCGCGTGCCAAGGGTATGAGCCAGATTGCCCGCGAAACGGGTTTGGGCCGTGAGAGCCTTTACAAAGCGCTATCACCGGACGGCAACCCGGAGTTCTCCACGGTGCTCAAGGTCGTGCGCGCGCTCGGCCTCCGCTTGCACGCAGCGGCCGATGTTGAATAAGGAGTTCATCCTCATGGTCGCCGAAACCATTCGGCCGAAAGGCATCGGCAAAATACTCGGCGGCAACATGATGCGGGTGCTCAGGAAAGTGTTACGTTAGATCGAGATGCCCAGCAGCTGTTCCTTCACCTTGATGTTCCCGCTAAACTCGCTCTCGGAGTTGGGCGGGTAGCGATCCGACCTTACCTCGCACCGGTGTTCATAGCTGTTCACGCGTATTCACGGCGCACGATTGGAATAGCGTAAGGGGTGAAAACCCCCAAAACGCTATTGATTCATGAGCTGTATTTTGGCGAAGGTGGCAGGCGGCCAGTTCTGATATCTTAGCATCTCAACAACGAGCCAAGCCCCGCTTCTCGATTCTTGCTTAGGATCTCGCGATATTCAGTGGTCTCTTCACGTGCCCATTGATCGAACGTTTCCGGTGGCGTGTCTACAGACCAGACGTGGGGCCTTGGTGGCGGTCCGAAGAGATCTCGAAGCCGGTTCGCATAGAAGTCGCCCATTTTAAGAGCGCCAACGAACTGGAATAATTCCTCTGCCGCAGTCTTGAGGTTCTCTCGCGACCGCTCGCCAATATCGAGTAAAAAGCGGCATCGTGACCAGACTGGATGAAATCTCTCGTGCAGTATCATTGGATCACGATACCTGCGAAACAGTCGGAGCTTGTCGCGGTCAATCGGTGCAGTTGGGTCGTGCTGATCCAGCAAGTGGCAATTGGGGCACAACGGCAGAAGATTCCACGGGTCGCTGTTGGCTCGGTCTTCGTCGATGTGATGGAGCTGTGGCCGCTCGCTTGCGCAGATAGCGCACCGATACCGAAACTCACGCAGCACTGCCTCGCGAGTAGCCTTTGGAACCGTCTCTCGACTCGGCTTCTTTTGCATATTCCTTTTCACGTTTCGAAAAATATCATCGGTAATGGTTTAGTTTACCTTTGCAGCGGAGAATAGCGCAATCGACCAGCGGCGTGCAAAGATAGCGACCGACTGCCGCCGCCACCGGCGTTCAGACTTATTCACGCGTGTTTAGATTGGAAATAACTGAGGAAACCATTCGGGGGGCTGACAATCTTATCAATCTAGCGAATGGCTCTAGTGGATTGGGGTCTGAGCAGACGTTCCAAGTTTCGCCCATGGTTTGATCAAGAGCGCGGTCATCGCGGTGGAGATCAGTAACGCTATTGTGATTCCCGTGAAAAACCAGTTCGTAACTTTGCGTGCGGTCGTAGACAGCGCCGGCGATGAAAGGGCCAAGGATCGAGTCGATCCGTGCGGGTTATTAGAGGACTATGGGAAATTGTCGATGAAGGCGCGAAGGCTACTGCCGCGCACGCGTGTCGGTTCCCTCGATCAATGGTAGACGCGCGCGCAGGCCGCTGATGATGCTCTCAGCGAGATCCTGTGGAAACCCCGCCGGGAGATCGTTCATGACTTTACTTATGGCGGCCTCCTCAGCTTGGAAAAGTTCGTCGAAAATCGTCTGAACGATGGATGCGGGAATGCCACTCTTTGCTGCGGTCTGCACGAAGTGCCGCGGCAGGATTTCCTGGATTACATAGTGTCGGTTGTCGCCTACCGCGAGGGCGAACTTCATCTGGTTTCTCCGCAGCTGGCCGGCATCGACGGCGGGCTGGACCGACATTACATCGTAGAGCGGCGTAAGACGAAAACGGCCGCCTGGTTGAAGGAAGACGCTGAAGTTTTTCGCGTGACCGTCAGTCGCGCCCAGCAGCCGGAACACGATCTGGGCTTTTAGAAAAAATCGCTGGTCCGCTTCCGGGTCGTCGCTTGCCTTGAGCAATTCCAAAATTGCAGCCATGCCAGGACCGCCGTCTGACTCATATTTACGGCTGGGCGGCACCGAGAGAGATTGGCAACAATCTTCCTGCGGCAATCGCAGAAGGCGGTTGTCGGCTGTCCAGTGCCGGTCGAAACGCTCAACGACAAGAGCGCGGTTGCCCTTGAAATCTGCGATCTTAATCTTTGCGCTCTGCAGACCGAATGCCTCTGTAAGCTTCAGGCACAGATATTCATTCTCGACGCTGTGTGTGAGATCAATGCCGTTCTGTAACACGCCGATTTGCGGTTTTAGGATGTGCGTGGTCGGCGTTGTGCCGTGCGGCACGTGCCATTTATCTTTCCAGAACAGGAAGGCGGTTTTCTCCTGCGCGCCCGCGAGGGAAATCCTGAACTCCTCATCCTCATCGACGCCAAGCGGTGTGGCGGTGAGATCGCCGATCTTGCGGGCGATATATTCCTCATCGACAGGCCGGCCTTTCACCGTACCGGCAGGTCCGGGCTCAACGCCATCGGGCAGAAGCTGAAGAGCGCCGACACAGTCGCGGCCGATCTTGGCAAGTAGTCCAAAAGCGTCGGAGCTGTCTGCGTGGACCCGCTCAGCCAGGCGGCGCCGTATGGCGTCGCTGTCAGGAAGAAGATTGTCCAAGACGGCGATCACCTGATTGCCTGTGTATCGATCCTCTCGCATCGGCAGGGAGAGCGAAACCGGAAAGGCGTTCTCCCACGACAGCCAGCTTGGGTCGTACTGGAATTCAATCGCTCCGCTTGCCTGGCGTCGGAGCTGCCCCACGAGACGCGAATTCAAATAGACGTTCAGAGGAATGCGGGTTCGCGGACGGGCCATCAGAATAGATCCTCGATCGTAGCTGGTGCTTTCGAACGCTCGCGGACGACTATTTCGAGGCCGAGCGCGGTCATCGCATCGATCAGGGTTCGCAGCTCGGTGCCCGGCTCGCCGTGTTCGAGGGCTGATATTGTTGCCTGGCGCAAATTGGTTTTGGCTCCAAGCTGACCTTGAGATAGACCAGCGGCACGGCGGCAGCGGCGAATAGCGGCTCCGATCTGCTTTGAGGTTCTAGCGATCTGCTCCATAAGATTGCCCCCGTCTTATATACTTTATAGCGTATAACTTGTCAATATACTTTATAGCGTATTAATATTTAATCTGTATAGCGTATAAAGTCGTTCTACACGCCATAGCGTATATATGTATTAATCGTACCCCGAATCGCTGCCGGGGTCTAACACAACGACATTATCAATCTAGTGAAGGAGGTTAGCGGATTGGCATCTGAGCGGTCGCAACTTTTGCCCACGGCTTGATGAGCAGCGCTGTGAGGGCGGCGGAGATGAGCAGCGACACGGTGATGGCGCTGAAGACGAGTGAGTAGTTTTCTGTGCGGGCATAGATGGCGCCGGCTGCATAGGGGCCGAGGATGGCGCCCCAGGTGTAAAAGAGATTCATGTTGCCGCGGATCGTGCCGAAAGATTTGCGGCCAAAGAAGTCTCCGAATAGTCATTCCGGGCAACCCCGGATCTGAGTCCGGGGTAGCGCGACCCGGAATCCAGGAATTTCAATGGGATCTGGATACCGGCCTTCGCCGGTATGACGGTTAGACATAAACAACTTATTCATCGACCTTCTGAGGCAGGGACTCTAGAGCGTTCTCATTTTGCGCCCACCCAGCCGGCGTTGGAAACGTCGATCACCTGGTCTTCGGGGCCGACGCACTTCACTTCGAAATAGGATTGCGGCTTGGACGGGTCTGCGGCCGTGACTTCGTGACGATCGTTGAGAGATTTCCCGCCGAGTTCTTTAATGCGCGCGACGGTGGCATCGACGTCATCGACCGCGAAGCCAATATGGTCGACGCCGAGCTTCATCGACTCCCCCTCGACGACGGGCCGGAAGCACAGGATGGCGATGTTCAATCGGCCGTCGGTCAGATAGATGCCGCTCTGGCCGACGCCGACTTGTTCGAGGCCGAAGGCCTCTTTGTAGAACGCCGCGGTTTTTTCCACGTCGTGCGTGCGGATGGCAATATGTTTGATTTGAGCCATGGTTTTGCTCCTTATCTCGGAATATCTCCCGCAAAGCATGTCCTGAGCCACGTCGAAGGGACGCAAAGCCGCAAAGTTCGGAGTTTAAGAGTGAAAGTCATTCAAAAGTTATCATCTTTCTCTCTAAACTTCGCGACTATTCGCTACGCCGGTTCTTCAACCAACGCCGGCGCCGCTTTGTTCTCCTCGCGGATCGCGAGAACGATGAAGTTCGCGATCAGCACGGTGCCGGCGAGAAAGTAAAACGCCGCCAGAATACCCCAGCGGTCAGCGATGAAGCCGCAAATGATCGGGGACAGCGAGCTCAACAGCGACTGGGAACCGGAGAAGAAACTCACCGTGCTGCCGCCCAGCTCTTTGGGACTGAGATCGAGTACCCAGGCCCAGATCACCGGCCTCACCGCGTAGAGAAAAAACCCAAGGAAGGCGAGCCCGGTGATAAAAAACCAGTCGAACTGAAAGTACGCGAGAACAAAAAGCACGACGCTGGTCGAAAACAGCCCGGCGGTCAAGACGCGCTTTCTGCCGCTGCGGTCGGAAATGCCGCCTGCGATCGGCGTGCCGATCATGCCGGCGGTCTGGGTGACCGACAGATAGAGGCCGGCAACGGCGCTCGACAAGCCAAGCTCGTCGGTCAAGTAGATCGGCAGAAATACGTGCAGGCCCTGCTGCGTCATCGAGCGCATGCCGGCGACCAAGACGAGCAGCAGAATGTTGGGATTTTGCGCCAATTGTTTCATGCCGGCCAAGTACTGGCGGGCCGACAGACCTTTCTTTCGCTCGGCGCGTGAGTCGAGCTTGCCGAAAAGATATTTCCACAGGATAAACGCGATGACGATGCCGGGAATCAGGTTGAGAAACAGTACGCTGCGCCACGACAAGGACAAGAGCAGAATGCCGACCAGCAGCGGCGCGATGCTTTCGCCGATGTTTGGGCCCATCGCGTGGATCGCAATGGCGAAGCCGCGCTTGTCGGGATATTTCTCCGATAGCGTGGAGATCGCCGCCGGATGCCATAGATAATTGCCAACGCCGACAAACGCCATGAACAGCGCCACCCAGAAAAAATTCTGGCTGATGCCGACGAGAAAATAGGGCACGCCGGTAGCGACCAACGCCAAAGCCATGAGCAATGCTTTTCGGCCGATAATGTCGACCAGCATGCCGGCGGGAATGTTGACGAGCAGGTTTGCCGCGACTCTGATTGTGACTAAAAAACCTGCTTGGGCGTAAGTGAGTCCTAATTCCTTAACCAGGAACGGCAGCAGCAAGTAGAAAGTCGCCGGACACCAGTGTGTAAATGTGTGTCCCAGAGTGATGAGCCACATCAGAGAATCGGTCTGGCGGAGTTGGCGTAACTGGTCGGTCAGCTTGTCGAGCATGGATGTCGTGGCTCCTCGAAGATCGGCGCAAGATCTCGCCTCTCATAAAACGGCGGGGTTGTATTTACAAGGCCGCAGCGCGGCTTTGGCGCGCGCGTCGCAACGAACGTTTTGAGGAGAGAAAGCAAAACCGCAGGTTGCTAAACCCGATCGGCGAGCTTCACCACTGCTTGCCGGGCACTTCGCCGCCCCACAGCTCCTGGAGAAAGCCGCTTTTCTGCAGATTCTCCGCGAAGCTGTTGTCGTAGGTCTCCGCGGGCTTGCGGCGCACATTGGTGCCGGCTTGGCGGGCGTTTTCGATTGATTCGCCGACGCGCGCTGCCGGCACCGTGACGCGCCGGTTCACCAGTTGCTTGGCGTAGGCGTCGTAAGCGGATTGCGCGGACTCCTGGTCTTTTAGCGCCAGAACTCTGGTTACCGATGCTTTCGCTTTGTCAGGATGTTTCTCGACAAAATGAACCGCTTCGGCCATGGCGGCGACGAACTTCTGCACGATCGCGGGGCGCTCTTTAATGGTTCTGTCATTGGTGAACACGCTGCTGTAGATCGCTGGCAGATTAAGGTCGTCGAGATGGTAAATCACGTGGAAGCCGTCGCGCTTCGCGCGCGCATCGAGCGGCGGCGTCACCATGGTTGCCTGTCCCAAACCTTGCTGGATGGCGTTATACACTTCCGTTTGCCCGGCGCCGCCGATATGGCGGATGCCGACATCGGTGAGGTTGAGTTTTTTGATCAATGTACGGATGAGCGTATCCGGTGTGCCGCCGGGACGAGTCGCGAGAAAAATCTTTCCTTTCAGATCCTCCACTCGCTTGATGTCTTTACGGGCGATGATCACCCACGGCAGGCCGACCAGCGGCGAGGCGATCATCTTGGCTTCAGCTCCTGCGGCAAGACTGGGAATAATGGCGTCGGCCGTGCAATACAAAAACTGAATCTCGTTGGAGGTCAGGGCGGCGGCCGACACACCCGCGCCGCGGACCAGCAGGAACTCGGGCCGAAGTCCGTACTTATCGAACAGTCGATGATCGAGCGCCGTGTGAAGATGGATGAAGCCGCCGCTGATGGCGCAGGTGGCGACGCGGATCGGCACCGTGGGCTCGCCCGTTTTGGCCAGGTAGGGATTCGCGTGCGCGGGGGTGATGCCTGATGCCAAAACGAATCCAAGCAACGCAAAAGATAATCTCGCGACATTCATAGAAATTCACTTTCTAAGTTTGAATGATGTTCTTTCCGGCAATAACCTTATCTTAATCACCTGTTGCAGCCAATAGCGGCGATCGTTGACAGGCGGCTGAAAAAGACTCTAGGCCGATCACCCTGAGCATGGTCGAAGGGTGCGCTCAATCGCCTCGCTACAACGTACTTCAGAAGGGGACGGTCGCGACCGTCCCCTACGAGTCGATTTTTCGCGCGCCTTGCCTCTGAGATCTTTTGAGCAGCCTGCAATCAGAGTTTTCAGCAAGCGGCTATTTGCCGAGGGTCGCCAGCGCCTTTTGATAAAACCGCTCGTCGATATATTTTTCCGGTTTCGGCACGGGCGCTTTCATCAGGCCGGCGATTTCGCGCAGCTCGAGGACGGTGCGAATCCCTTCCATGTCGATGCGGCTGCGCGGCGTCAGCCCCAGAGTGGGGCTTAACGTTTGCCTGTACATCGATTCGGCGCGGCCTTGGTTGTGGTTGGTTTCGCTCAACAAAACCTGAATCACTTCTTCTTTATTATGCGGCGCCTGCAACCAATCGGTGGCGCGGATCATCGCGCGGTTAAAGCGCACGACTAGACTTTCGTTTTTATTCGCCCATTCTCTGCGTGTGGCGCCGAGACCGCGGGCGTAGTGCTTGACATAGTCCTGCGCCTGGGCGAGCACTTTGAAGCCGCGTTTTTGAATTTCCTCGTCGCGCATGCTCATCATCGCGCCCGCCGCTTCGCCCCGGCTCATGGCATCGGCCCGCGCCGTGGTATTGCCGAAGGATTTGAAAGTATAGTCGCGATTCCATTCCAGCCCGTGCTTTTTCATGATGTAAACGCCGACGACGGCATAGCCGGTGGTCGGTGCGTCGACGGCGAAAATTTTGCCTTTCAGATCGCTGTACTCGTTGATCCCGGGCGCGACTACGAGTTTTTGGTCAACGCCCTGGCTCCCACCCAGGAAGATGACGAAATCATTTTTCTGCGGGTCTTCGCCTTGGCCCTCGGCCCACGCGATGACGTTGTCGGCGTTGTTCAAGATTAAATCATACTTGCCGCTGATCAGATTGCGCAGCAGCGTCGGCGAGTCGGTCACCGTGTTCATTTCGACGCGAAGGTTTTCTCGGTTGAGAAAACCTTTGGCTTCGGCTGCGATGATCGCCGCATCGCGGTTGAATAAACCGATTCTAATTAGATCTTCAGTCATAACTTTGATCCGCAGAGGCGCTAGCGCCGGCGCCAACGCTCCTTTCATTGGGTTTCATTCTCGACGTGGCGCGAACTCGTTTAATTTGGCTCGATCGGCTTGGACAACCGGACCCCCCGATGCTTGGACTGGTCGGTGATCGGATCGAGAACGGTTGTCAAGGTCTTACGCAATGTCTGCAGTGATTTATCGAGCTCGCCGCGGATGTCTTCGGCCGTCCGAAACGCCTCAAGCAAAATCTCTTTGTCGTGCTGCTCTTTGATGTCGGCGAGAATGCGTTCTCGCGCGTTTACAAGCTTGGTGCGGTGGCGCTTGTCGGCGCGGAGAGACGGTACGATGCTGGTGATGAGAACTCCGCCCGCGATACCGGCTGAGAACAGCAAAACGTCGGAAATCCAATCGCCCATTTTCGGCCTCAGTTCGATGAAGAGCTCAAGCTCGAGAAGATGAGTCGGTATGCAATTAAAGCGGCGACGACATGCCTCCGATCTGTTGGGTGTTTCAGAGCGACAGTTTGTCCCAATCCGAAGCCGACGCGTCGCGGGCAATGGCGAGGCTGCCGTCCGAACCGGTGAAAACCGGATCGATCACCGCTGTTGCGCGCCCGCCGCCCGTGTCTTTAAGCGTCCTGGTGATCGCCTCCGGCAATCCGGAAACGAGCGAGGTCCCACCCGCCACAATGACATTGTTGCGCATTTTACCTCGATATTCCGGCTCGACTTTCATAAGCAAACCCGTCAGGGTCTCGCAAATGGGTGCCAGAATACTTTCGCAAGCGGAGCGCATTTCCTGGGTAATATCGATTTCAGCCGCTTTCCCCATGATTGGGACGGTGACGATCACCCGATTTTTGGGTTCGCCGACGAAGCTATGCTGTTCCTTCCATTCGCGGATCATGTGAATGGAAAATTGAGCATCCGGGTGCCGTTCCCGAATCAGCTTCATCAGTTGCTCGTCGATCGAATCACCCGCGTTGGGAAGCGTTTTTTGATCCTCTTCGGTGGGGTAGCGTCCCTGCATGACACAAAAATCGGCCGTTTCCGCGCCGATGTCGATGACCAAGGCGTGCAGCAGCGCTTCCAAGCCGTAGGCCACGGCAAACGGTTGCGAGACCATCATGACGCTGTCGGCGATGCGGGCCATGGTGCTGCGCAAGTTGTGGCGGTTTGCGCGGAACGCTTCTGCCGGGACGCCCACCACGGCGCGCACCTTCGTTTTCTTGCCCTTCTGCTCGGTTTTGACCAGGGATATCAAATGGCGCACCAGCTCTTGAACCGCGTCTTGATCTTTCTCGGATTCTTCTTTCATGATGCCGTGTTCGAGTGGACGGCGCAGATCCAATAGGGGGCGGTTGTCGAGCGCATCGCGGCCGACAAGCACGGGTTTCTTGATCAGTTCGCGCGCGTCCACATCGACCGGCCAGCCAACGTAGCTATCGACGACATGGCGCTCGCCGTTGGAAGCAGAAATGGAGCTGCGCGACGTACCGAGATCTATCCCGACGTAAATTATGTCGCGGCTATCTTCTATCAATCAACCCCTTTCCGGTCGGCGAGCCGGAGACTTTTGGCATAAGTCCGAATGCCCTTGGCCAGAGCCTGGGCGACATTTTCGCGATAGTGTTCCGTTGCCAACAACTCGGCTTCCTCCTCATTCGAAAGAGAGGCGATTTCGACCAATATCGCCGGCATCTGTGTGCCGATCAAAACTACGAACGGCGCCGTTTTGACGCCGCGATTCTCCAGCTCGGGGTTGCTCACTTTAAGCGAACGAAACAAATGGTTCTGGACGGTGTGAGCCAACCCGCGCGACTCGTTGCGGCGGACGTCAACGTAAATTTTCTCGAGGATTTTTTTGTAATCCGAGAGCGAATAGCCGGACTCCCGATTTTCCCGGCTGGCCAGCCTGAGCGTGGCGGGATCGTCTGTCGGGCCGACATAGAAAGTCTCTAGCGCGCGAATCGAGTACGGTTCCATCCAGTTCACATGAATCGACAAGAACAAATCCGCCTGATTCTCGTTGGCGAAATTTATGCGTTTGTCGAGCGACATCCACCGGTCGGTTTCACGGGTCAGCAGCACTCTAAACGGCGCTTTTTCCAAAACACGCCGCAGGCGCAGCGCAATATCGAGAGTAACCTCTTTTTCCGTGAGCCCCGATTCGGAGGTGGTGCCCGGTTCGCCGCCGTGGCCGGCATCGATCACCACGGTTTTGATCGAAAGCGGAATCGTCCCGCGGGCGAGCGGCTGGGGGTGAGAAAAGGGGTCCGCTGCCGCCGGGTCGACCTGGTTCAAGGCGGCGGCTTGTTGGGCGGGTGCGGCGCTCAGCGCCGGCGTATCGACGGCTTTGGGAATCACCGATAAAGTGACCATCAACGAAGTCGTTGCGACAGCGATTAGACCGGTCCATAGCCAGAACCATTTCCGGCTTTTGTCCCGCGTGACGCGCGTGACTCGCGCGTCCCGGCGGACATTCATGTTGTCTTGGACGATGCCGCGCAGCAGCTGGGCCTTGGTTTCGTCAATGCTGGCCATGGAGATACTATGTAGATTAAAAAAGTAGCGGCGATCATCGATCCTGTCAACCAAAAAAGCAATCGGGAGGCGAAAAAACCGGCGCAGAAGACAGGAAAACAGCGCAAATTTCTTTACGCGCCCGGGCGCTTGTATTAATAGGAGATAGCCGAATGCGGCTGACAAGAAAGTCAAAACCTCGCGGATCATGTTAGGAGCGTGCAATGCCGATCATTTTGAGTGAAAAGGATTTGGCGCCGTTACTGAGCGATCCAAAGGCGATGGATGGTTTGTTGATCTGCATCGAAGAATCTTTGCGCGCCTTTAACAGCGGCGCGGTGGCCGGCCAGGTGCGCTTGGAAACCAGCTTGACCGACCGCAACAAGAAATATCGCATCACCACCTCGGCCGTTCCCGGAGCCGGGCAGGGGATGCGCATCAGCGCGCTTTTTCACGGCGCAAAGGACTCCTACTTTATCGTACTCTTCGATGAAGACCGCGGCGGTTTGCTCGCGCTACTCGCCGGCACCGCGCTCAACGTGTGGCGCACCGGCGCGCCCGCCGGAGTGGCGAGCCAATATCTCGCGCCGGCGGGGGCGGATACGCTCGCGCTCATCGGTAGCGGCCGGCAGGCCCGGGGCCAATTGATTGCGATTCACCGCGCGTTGCCGTCGTTGCGGAAGGTCCGGGTGTTCAGTCCGACCCTCGACCATCGCGTAGCCTTTGCTAAAGAGATGAGCGCGTGGCTCGGCGTTGACGTCGAGGCTGTCGACAATCCGCGCGCGGCGGTGGAGCACGCGCCGATCGTAAGTCTGGCGACCAGTTTCCGTTCGACGATCATCGAACATGGATGGATCAAGCCTGGAGCGTTGGTCGTATCGATCACGAGCGGGCAGTTGCCCCGCGAGACGGTGAAGAATTCGCGTGTCATCGTGTCATGGAAGGAAGAAGTGCTCGGCGGCGAAGCGCCACGCCAGCCCTACGCGGCGATGATTGCCGACGGATCGTGGTCCGGCGACGATATCGCCGGCGAACTGGGCGAAGTATTCTTAGGAAGGATACCGGCGCGGCGAAACGAAAGCGAGACTATCGTTTTCGAATCCGTGGGCATGTCTCTTTGGGATAGCACCACGGCTGCGTGGGCCTACCGTTGGGCAGCCGAGCAAAAGATTGGTACGCCGTTCTCGTTGGGGTGATCGACGTGGTTCGAGATCTCGTCGATGAAGTTGGGGATGAGCGGCTTCTTCTCCCCGCCCGCAACGCGGCGCGTCGCGGGGGATGAAGGAGGGGGACGCCTCGAAACATTGCCGCATCATAATCCTAACTTCGTGGTCTTAGTGGCTCGTGGTAAAATCTTTTTTCTCTTTGGTTGCGGCTTCGCCGCGCTAGGTCATTCGTGGTGAGTCCTTTCCGTGCGCATTAACATCGTCGGCGCCGGTCCGGCCGGTTTATTATTTGCGCTGCTGATCAAGCGGCGGTTTCAGGCATGGCGTGTTCGCGTTTTCGAGCAGAATCCGCCGGACGCTACCTTTGGTTTTGGCGTGGTTTTCTCGCTGAACGCGCTGGCGTTCCTCGAACGCGATGTGCCGGACTTACACAAGCAGCTCATTTCCCGCTTGGAGTCATGGCCGATGCAGCGCATCGTCCACCGTAATGAGCGTATCGATATCGACGGCAACGGGTTCTCCGCCATCGGCCGCCTCGAGCTCAACCAATTCCTTCAGGATCTCTGCGCCGATGCCGGTGTGGAGATCGAGTACCGGCGCGTTATCGCTTCCCTCAATGAGCTCGACGACTGCGATCTGCTCGCCGGCGCCGACGGCGCCAATTCGTTCGTGCGCCGCGCTCTCGACCGGGAATTCGAGCCGCAACTGGAGTGGCTGAGCAATCGCTTTGCTTGGTACGGCACGCGGCAATTGTTCGACTGCCTGAGCTTGACCTTTCGCGCCAACGCGGCCGGTTCGTTCGTCGCGCACCACTACCGCCACAGTTCGACGATGAGCACGTTCGTCGTTGAGTGCGGCGCGGCTACATGGCAGCGAGCCGGTCTGGATCAAATGCCCGACGAGGAAAGCCGCGCATATTGCGAGCGCGTATTCGCACGCGATTTAGCCGGTCATCGGCTAGTGTCGAACAAATCGATCTGGCGCCAGTTCCCGTTGCTGACGACGCGCCGATGGTTTGTCGGCAACGTCTTGCTGATTGGCGACGCGCTGCGCACGGTACATTTTTCCATCGGTTCGGGCACGCGACTCGCGTTCGAAGACGCCATCGCGCTTGACCGCGCCTTCGTGGAAGCGGGCGCGGACGTGCCAAGCGCGCTGGCAGCGTTCGAGCGCGAGCGCCGGCCGGTAGTTGAAAAAATCATCGCCGCGGCGAATGCCAGTTCCTACTGGTATGAGCGCTTGCCGGAGAAAATGAAGTTACGTCCGTGGGAGCTCGCCTATGACTACATGACCCGGAGCGGGCGCATGACCGACGAACGATTGCGCGAGCTGTCGCCGAAATTCATGGCGCGGGTGGACAAAGAGCGAGAACAAAGCCGACGGAACTAGGAATAACGAGGAGCTGACAATGGATTGCGATACCTCCGAGGCCTTCGAGTCGCATCACTATGCGTTTCATGTCAGCAATGACGATTTCGCTGCGATCTTCCAGCGCGTGCAAGAGGCCGGTGACCTTGCTCTCAACTTGATATAGATAAGTCTGCGGATATCTGAAATAGTCGATATATGGGCAATCGAATTACCGATATCGGGAAGATGAGAAACCAGGTCAATTCTGAAAATCGGACGGTGATTTTCGATGGCAAGAAGACCGCGAAATTGGGGACTGAGAAGAATCCGGCGGTTGTTACGGTGCCGACAAGAAAGCGGCTCAAGGAAGTGACAGCGTTATTCGAAGAAAAGGGATGGAAATATAAAATTGACTTGGAGCCGGAGAAAGCAGAGGATATCGCCGATCTGACCCGACTATTGAACCCCCTCAAACCGGCGATCGCCGAAAAAAAAGTTGGGCGCAACGAGCCGTGCCCATGCGGCAGCGGGAAGAAGTATAAAAACTGCTGCGGCCAGTAAGCCGCCGCGTCCCACGCAAACCGCCCGCCGACTTGGGCGCGCTGCTCGCGATTCGCATGCGTCGCCGGTCGTCTAATTTACGCCAATTTACTTCACCTCGTAGCGTTTTACTGTCACTCGTCCGCCTTGCAAGCCACGCGCGTGTCGTTGGATCTCCGCGTGAGCTTGGCTGTTGCGGTATTTATCGATGCTTGCCTGGCTGTCCCATTCCGAATAGGAAATGAATTCGCCCGGAGCGTCGACGCATTCCAGTAATTTTTCCGACAAACAGCCGGGTTGCTGGATCATCAGGGGTGCACAGTGGTTCTTCCAAAGATCGTTCGCTTGCTTTACCTGATCGTCTTTGACCGTCACGTAAATCAGTCTTACGATAGGCATAATTCACCTCCCTATTTTGGACTGTTACGGTTAACGCGTTGCTGTTCGATTATTGAAGACGCTGAGACCGTCTGGCTGTGCGTCACTCATACATGAGACGCCGCGGCCGCCAGTGGTGTTGCCGGTGCGCCTCCAGGTAATCGGGACGAATGAACAGCTTTATCAGTACAACGCCGGCGATAAACCCCCCGGCATGGGCCCAGAATGCGACGCCGCCCTCGACGCCGAAACTCACCAGTCCGCTTACGAGTTGGATAAAAAACCAGTAGCCCAACATCACCCACGCCGGCATGCCCACGGAAGTAAAGAAAAATCCAAGAAATATGAGCGCGTAGACCCTTATCCTGGGAAACAGGATCAAGTAGGCGCCCATCACGCCGCTGATGGCGCCCGACGCGCCGACCATTGGAATCATCGAACTGGGGTTGGCGGCAATTTGCCCAAACGCCGCGGCGAGTCCGCACACCAGGTAAAACACGACAAACCGCAGATGCCCCATGGAATCTTCGATATTGTTGCCGAAAATCCACAGAAACCACATATTTCCCAGTAAGTGTAGCCAAGATCCGTGCAGAAACATGGAAGTGATTAGGTTTGAGATCTGCCGGCCGGGATCGATAATGCAAACCAGATTCTCGCCCATGGGGAAGCGCGTGCCGGGCTGGACTGAGAGCAGCAGCTCGCCGGGAATCAGGCCGAGCTCGCAGACCGATTTTGCCAGCGCGAAGGTCGATCCGGCGCCTTGGAGAAATATCCAAGCGAGCACGTTTAACGCGATGATTGCGATTGTGACTATGGACGTGTGCTGTGTCTGATTCTCGTCGCGGTACGGAAACATGTTCGCTTCGCGTCAGTGTTAATGACCAAATTCCTTCCCACAGCGTAACGACCTCACCGGCGCCGGTCAATAGAGAGGATAAAAAGATTTGGCAACGGCTTGGTGCGGGCCCGGAATTTTCATCTTTACAGTCGCGTGATGGGCAGGCTGAGGCTAAGGCTAAGGTTCAGCTAAATCTTAACCTAAACTCAACCTGCTTGAAAATACATGGTAGCGAGGCGATCGAGCGCAACGAAGCATATGGGTCTCTGCAGCAGGGGGTAGTGGTTCAGTCAGGTCAAGATCTCTCACTTCGTTCGAGATGACAAAACGCGTGTTTAGTTGTCATTCCGAGTGGAAGCGAGAAATCTTTCTCAATGTGAAGGATCCGTGGCGTATTTGAATGAATCACTGCTAGGAAAAACCGTGGTGGTTTGACATCGGATTAGACCGTCGGATACGCTAGAAATATTCCGGCCGGGTTGCTGAAATGAATACCTTGCGAGATTGATTCGGCCTATTCTTCTGGAGGGCACGATGGCTGCTAAACCTGAAATGAGATCGGAAGGCGACGCGTTTCGCGCCGCGTTCCACGAGCGCATGCACGCCAACAACATGTACGGCTTGTGGGAGCTGGCGAGTCAGATGACGCCGCATCCGCAGCCGAAAATGATACCGCATATGTGGCCGTGGTTGGCGACCGAATCGATCGTCGAGGAATCGGCGCGGGCGGTCCCGGTGGGCGATGAGCGTCGCGCGCTGCAGCTTTTTAATCCCGGGCTCGGCGGCCGCTGGGCGACGACGAACAATCTGATCGCCGCCGTGCAGATTCTCCTGCCCGGCGAAGTCGCGCGCGCGCACCGCCACACGCCGACGGCGATCCGCTTTATTATCGAAGGCACCGGCGCCTACACGGCCGTCGACGGCGAGCGCGTTTACATGGCGCCGGGAGATTTGATTTTGACGCCGAGCTGGGCGTGGCATGATCACGGCAACGAGACCAAGGAGCGGGTTGTTTGGATGGACGGTTTGGATATTCCACTGATCGCCTCGCTCGAAGCGATGTTTTTTCAATTCTATTCGTCCCCCCAGGTGCCGGCCAGCCGACCGGCCAACGCCTCCAGACAAATGTACGGCCACGCGCATATCACGCCGACGTGGGTCAAAGAGAAAGGCCAATCGTCGCCGCTGCTGCTCTATTCATGGGAGCAAGCGTGGCAGGCGCTGAACTCGTTGCGGACGCACGAAGGCAGCGCGCACGACGGGGTTCTGCTTGAATACCGCCATCCGCAAACCGGCGGACCGGTGCTGCCGACGATGGCCTGCATGATCCAACTGCTGCGCCCGAGCGAGCACACCAAAGCGCATCGCCACACCGGCAGCGCGGTTTACCACGTCGTGCAGGGCGCAGGTTGCACGGTCATCGACGGGCAACGATTCAATTGGCAGAAGGGCGATATCCTCGCCATCCCGCCCTGGGCGTTGCACGAGCACGCGAACTCATCGGCGAGCGCGGACGCCGTGCTGTTCTCGATTCAAGACTTGCCGGTGCTCCAGGCGTTGGGGCTCTACTACGAGGAAGAATACGCAGAGAACGGCGGGCGCCAGCAGGTGACGTCGAATTTCAAAGCGGCGTGATGCGCACATTCACGCCGTCCAAAGCGCCGTTTTGATCAAACGTTCCCCCCCTTGAGAGTTTGCTTGCTCCATCCCAGCAAAATCCGGTAAGCTGCGCTAATTTCGGGCGATTTTGTAGATTCCGCGCCAGCGCGCGTTAGCTAGAACTACAAAAACAGTTTGAATTTTGCATTTATTAGGCGACCCCATCCCGCCTGCGAAAGGGTGCGAGCTTAGTTTCCATGCTCACCAACGAGATTCGAAATCAAATCGATCAAATCTGGAATGCATTCTGGTCCGGCGGGATTTCTAATCCGCTGGAAGTGATCGAACAGATTACTTATCTGCTTTTCATCAAACGACTGGATGAGCTTCAGACGCTGGAAGAATTGAAAGCAACTAGGCTGAAGAAGCCCATCGAGCGGCGGTTGTTTCCTGAAGGCGATGATAACCATCGCGTTTCGCCGCGTCCTTACGCGGACTACCGCTGGTCGCGGTTTAAGCATTTCGCGCCCGCTGACATGTACGAGCTTGTTGGCGAGCATGTGTTTCCGTTCCTTCGAACCTTGGGCGGCGATGAGTCTACATACGCGCACCACATGAAGGACGCGCGTTTCACCATTCCTACGCCGGGACTGCTGGCCAAGGTCGTCGATATGATCGACCAGGTGCCGATGGAGGAGCGCGATACCAAGGGCGACTTGTACGAGTACATGCTCGCCAAGATCGCGACGGCCGGTCAGAACGGCCAGTTCCGCACGCCGCGGCATATCATACGGCTGATGGTCGAGATGGTCGCGCCGAAGCCGGACGATGTGCTGTGCGATCCGGCCTGCGGCACGGCCGGGTTTCTCGTCGCCGCCGGCGAATACCTGCGCGAGCAACATCCGGAGATCTTTCGCAACGCGAAACTTTCGCGCCACTTTCATCATGAGTTTTTCCACGGCTTCGACTTCGACAACACCATGCTGCGCATCGGCAGCATGAACATGTTGCTGCATGGCGTGGAGAACCCCGACATCCGCTATCGCGACTCTCTGGCGCAGGATCACGCGGGCGAGGAGGAAAAATACACGCTCGTGCTCGCCAATCCCCCGTTTGCCGGGTCGCTCGATTACGAGAACACCGCCAAGGATCTCCAGCAGATCGTCAAGACCAAGAAGACCGAGCTGCTCTTCCTCGCGCTTTTCCTGCGCCTGCTCAAGCCCGGTGGACGCGCCGCGGTCATCGTGCCCGACGGCGTGCTCTTTGGTTCCTCCAACGCGCACAAAACACTGCGCAAGATTCTCGTCGAGGACCAGAAGCTCGACGCCGTGATCTCGCTCCCCGGCGGCGTGTTCAAACCCTACGCCGGCGTCTCCACCGCGATTCTCATTTTCACCAAGACCAACTCCGGCGGCACCGACTGCGTCTGGTTCTACGACGTGGACGCCGACGGTATGTCGCTCGACGACAAACGCACGGAACTCTTGCCACAGGAAAAACTCGGCCCCATTCCCACGGTTGCGCTCACCGCCGACGAACACGCGAAGAACAACTTACCTGACATCCTCGCGCGCTGGCGCACTCTTTCGCATTCGCTCCCTCGCCCGCTTGCGGGAGAGGGTAAGGGTGAGGGCAATGGCGAGCGCTCAACGCCGCTCGCGGCCGAAGACGCCGCCAACTACGGCGGCGAATATGTCCGCAAACGCACCGACGAATCCTTCCTCGTCCCCAAAGCCGATATCGCCGCGCAGGGCTACGATCTCTCGCTCAACCGTTACAAGGAAGTTATGCACGAGGAAGTCGCGCACCGCCCGCCAAAAGAAATCCTCGCGAGTCTCGGCAAGCTGGAGGCGGAGATTCAGCAGGGCATGAAGGAATTGCTGGGGATGCTGAAATGAAAGCCGGGTGGCAAACGTTGCCTTTCGACGAAGCTGTTGCAGACGAATCTGCTGGCAATCTTAAGACTCCGCAAAGTGAATTCTTGGAAAAAGGCAATTTCGCCGTCGTTGATCAAGGTAAGGAGCTTATCTCTGGCTATGTGGATGACGAATCGCGTCTTTGCAGTGCGACTCTTCCTGTCGTTGTCTTTGGCGATCACACTCGCTGTTTAAAGTTTGTGGACTTTCCGTTCTGCATGGGCGCAGACGGAATAAAAGTCCTTCGGCCCAAAGTCGAGGCCGACGTGAAATATCTTTACCACTATCTTCGGCAACTCCGGCTACATGACGGCGGATACGACCGTCATTTCAAATACCTTAAACGTGCTGTGGTATTGCTGCCGCCGCTGGCGGATCAGCGGCGGATCGCGGAGGTGCTGGACCGGGCGGAGGCGTTGCGGGCCAAGCGTCGCGCCGCCCTCGCCCAACTCGATTCCCTTACTCAATCCGTCTTCCTCGACCTCTTCGGCGATCCCGTCATTAATCCGAAACGTTGGGCTCGGAAGCCTGTCCGGGAAATTGGCAGGGTGATTACTGGGAATACTCCGCCACGCGCGAATCCCGGCAACTACGGTCATGCTATCGAGTGGATAAAATCGGATAACATAAATACACCGCACTACTACGTTACTAAAGCAGAGGAGGGTCTATCCGAGTCAGGAAAAGCAATGGCTCGGATTGCGCCTGCCGGATCTATTCTGGTTACGTGCATAGCCGGTAGTCCAGACTGCATCGGAAACGCAGCAATGGCAGATCGGGAAGTCGCGTTCAATCAGCAGATCAACGCTTTTATTCCTGAATTTGGAGATCCGCATTTTTACTACAATCAAATCCTTGTTGGAAAACGACTGATTCAAGAGGCATCGACTGCAGGTATGAAGGGCATGGTAAGCAAAGGAAGATTCGAACAAATACGATTGCTAGTTCCGCCAATCAACTTGCAGCGAGAATTCGCCCATCGAGTAAGTGCGGTAGAGAAGCTGAAGACGGCGCAGCGCGCGTCGCTGGCGGAGCTGGACGCGCTGTTCGCTTCGCTCCAGCACCGTGCGTTTCGCGGGGAACTTTAGCGTCGCCCTTCCGTCATTCCGGCGCATGCCGGAATCCAGGTTCTTTCTGTGCTGCGATGACGGTGGAGCACGCTGGACTCCGGCCTTCGCCGGGGTGACGATACGGCGATGAAACAGCCTTGCGTTTATGTGCTTGCCAGCCGTCGCAATGGGACACTCTACGTCGGCGTGACCTCCGATCTCATTAAACGAGTTTGGGAGCATCGGAATCATGTCGTGGACGGATTCACCAAGAAGTATGGTGTGGACAAACTCGTATGGTACGAACCGCATCCTTCGATGGAGTCGGCTATTCAACGGGAGAAAGCGGTCAAAGAATGGAAACGTGCATGGAAGTTGAAACTGATCGAAAAGAGCAATCCGGAGCGGGCGGATTTGTACGAAACGTTGCTATGACTGGGCCCTCGATGGGCAGGGCTCGGATCGCGCTAGGTGAGACCCATGTCGCGCACTTCTTTATCTGGTCATTCCGGCGAACGCCGGAATCCAGAGATTGTATCGTGGAACTTTGTAGCCTGGACCCCGGCCTTCGCCGGGGTGACGATCCTTGTGACGACGGAACAGCCATGCGTTTGTCGACTTGACATCTCATTCAACGAAAAAATCGGAAATAACATGGAAATGAACCCGGAAACGAAAGCAGTGCCGCAGTGCAAGAGAGAAGGTGTAACTAATAGATATATAGCGATTTTCTCGGAGTGGATTAAGGCATTCCTCTTGGAAATGAACTGGACTACAATCAGCAGGACGTTAAGAATTTTCAAATTAACGTTCCGCCCTTTACTCTCCAACAAAAATTCGCCAGTCGAGTTCAAGCGGTGGAGAGGCTGAAGACGGCGCACCGTGCGTCGCTGGCGAAACTGGCCGCGTTGTTCGCTTCGCTCCAGCATCGCGCTTTTCGAGGGGAACTTTAGCGTCGCCCTTCCGTCATTCCGGCGCATGCCGGAATCCAAGTTCTTAGTGTCGCAATGATAGTGGAATAAGCTTGGACTCCGGCCTTCGCCGGGGTGATGCGGAAGAGTGCGGGCCTTTGGAATGCCTGCGGAACTTTCACTTGCCATAGTGGTCGTTGTCATGTAAGAAAAACAGGCTAGTTTTTCTTACAAAATTGCCATGACAAAAAACCCACAAAGCATTGATAATACAATACTTAGTCGGATTTATGGGTCGAGGGGGGGTGCGGCCTTCAGTCCGAGCGACTTCCTAGACCTTGGCAGTCGTCGAGCTGTGGACCTTGCATTACACCGGCTGGTGAAACGCAAAATTCTGCGCCGTCTGGCACGGGGGCTTTACGAATATCCGCGGGAGCATCCGGAACTGGGTACTCTGTCGCCGGACATCGAAAAAGTGGCGCGGGCGCTGGCGGGAAAACATCGGCTTCGGCTGCAGCCGGCGGGGGCATACGCGACAAATCTGCTGGGACTATCCGAGCAAGTGCCGGCCAAGGTGGTGTTTCTGACGGATGGCCCATCGCGCACCGTGAAAATCGGCCGGCAGGAAATTCAGTTGCGCCGTACGACGCCACGCAACATGGCGGCGGCGGGGCGATTGAGCGGGTCGCTGATGCAGGCGTTCCGCCATTTGGGCAAGGAGCATATCACGCGCGAGCGAATGAACCACCTAAAACGCACGCTGCCGCCGAAGGAGCGGCAGCAATTGTTGAAGGATCTGCCACTTGCGCCCGCGTGGATGCACCCGCTGTTTCGCGAACTGGCCGAGAGTTGATTCGTGAAACTAGAGTTCTTCAAACGCTCCGCGCCGGAGCAGGCCTTGACCATCCGGGAGACGGCGGCGCGTCGCGGATTGCAGCCCGTGATGGTGGAGAAAGATTTTTGGGTTTCGTGGGTGTTGGCGGTGCTGTTTGCGCATACGGAGTTCGGTGAACAATTGGTCTTCAAAGGCGGCACGTCGTTGTCGAAAGTGTTCGGCGCAATCGAACGCTTTTCCGAGGATATCGACTTGTCGGTCAGCCCAGAGTTTGTGGGGATCAGCGAGGAATGGGTAGAACAGGCCGACAGCAGGAACAAGCGCACGGCGAGGATGAAAGAACTGGAAGCAGCGTGCGTCGAGCGCGTGCGCGATCGGTTTGTGCCGGAATTGGAGAGAATCGCTGGTGAAGCGCTCGGCGAACGTCCAGGCGGCGCGGCATGGCTGGAGTTCCAAATAGATGCCCACACTGATTCCCCGGTGGTGCTGTTTCATTATCCATCCAACGAACCGACCGGATTCGAATATCTGGGGCGTCTTGTGAAAATGGAATTCGGCTCGTTGACGGACCAAAAGCCGGTGGAAACTCACAAGATCCGGCCATGGGTGGCGGACGAATTTCCCAAGCAGTTGGAAGATTTTCGCTGTGACGCGGTGGTGCTGGAACTGGAGCGAACCTTCTGGGAGAAGGCGACCATTCTTCACGCCGAGCATCATCGTGATCCGGCGCAAGCGATGCGCGATCGTTTATCGAGGCATTATTCCGACGTCGCTGCGCTGGCTCGTCACGCCAACGCTGACAAGGCTCTGGCGGACCATGAGTTGCGACAACGTGTGACAAATTGGAAGAGCCGCTTCTTCGCGGCAACGTGGTCACGTTATGACTTAGCCAAACCGGGAACATTCCGGCTTTTGCCTCCGGAATCTCGCTTCGCTGAACTGGAGAGAGATTACCGTGCGATGCGGGACATGTTTCTGGTCGAGCCGCCGCCGTTTGAAAGCCTATTGGAGTCGCTTCGCGGTCTGGAGAAGCGCGTCAATCAAATCGCATGAGCAACTTCGCCTTCCTCAAAGCCGAATGGCCCGACTTACACGACGCAACGAGCAAGGCCGAGTCGCTCGCGTACCCCGATGCTCGCGCAGCATGTTTCTACGCCCGGCGATCTCTGGAACTGGCTGTGGCATGGCTCTACAAACACGACTCGACGCTGAGACTTCCCTATCAAGATCATTTGAGCGCGCTCGTTCACGAGCCGACTTTTCGGCGCGCCGTCGGCACGGCCGTCTTTGCAAAGATTAAAGTCATCAAAGACCTCGGCAATCTTGCCGTGCATAGCCACAAGCCGGTGCGTCAGTTCGATGCGCTGACTGCGACCAAAGAACTCTTTCACGTCACGTTCTGGCTGGCGCGCACCTATGCGCGTAGCGCGAAGCCGGCGGACGGTCTTTCATTCAATCCGGATTTGCTTCCCAAGAGCAGCGTCGCCTCGCCGCAGACCCTGGAGCAACTGCAGAAGTTAGAGACCCAGCTTCAAGAGCGCGATGAAAAACTATCAGAATTATTATCCGGCAAGAAGGCTTTGGACGAGGAGCTGGAGCGGCTGCGGATCGAAGTTGCCGAGACTAAGAGACATAACGCGGCGCGGCCGGACGATCATAACTATTCTGAAGCCGAGACGCGCGACTACTTCATCGATTTGTTGCTGAAGGAAGCCGGGTGGGCGCTTGCCGATCCTCAGGACCGGGAATTTCCCATCACCGGCATGCCCAATAACACCGGCGAAGGCTTTGTCGATTACGTGCTGTGGGGCGACGACGGCAAACCACTCGGGCTGGTCGAAGCGAAGCGGACGAAACGAGACTCACGGGTCGGTCAACAGCAAGCGAAGCTATACGCCGACTGCCTGGAGAAACAGTTCGGACAACGGCCGGTAATCTTCTACTCCAACGGCTACGACCACTGGATGTGGGACGATGCGAGCTATCCGCCGCGCGCCGTGCAGGGGTTTTACAAAAAGGCGGAGCTGGAGCTGCTCATTCAAAGACGCGGGGCGCGGAAGAGTTTAGCCAACGCCAGAATCGACGAGGGGATCGTCGAACGGTACTACCAGTCGCGTGCGATCCGGCGGGTGGGCGAGGCGTTCGAACGAGACGTGGAACGGAAGGCGCTGTTGACCATGGCAACCGGCGCGGGAAAGACGCGCACGGTGATCGCGCTCTGCGAACTGTTGATGCGGTGTAATTGGGTGAAGCGAGTGCTGTTTCTCGCCGACCGTGTGGCGCTGGTGCGCCAGGCTGTGAACGCTTTTAAGAAGTTCCTTCCTGATACCTCGCCTGTGAATCTGGTCACGGAAAAGGATGCCGAGGGCCGGATTTTTGTGTCGACTTACCCGACGATGATGGGACTTATCGAAGATACGCGCGATGGCCAGCGCCGGTTCGGCGTCGGCCACTTCGATCTCGTGATCATCGACGAAGCGCACCGGTCGGTTTACCAGAAATATGGCGCGATCTTCGAGTACTTCGATTCACTACTGGTCGGGCTCACCGCAACGCCCAAGGACGAAGTCGATCGGAATACTTATCGGTTATTCGAACTTGAAAACGGCGTGCCGACCGACAACTACACGCTCGACGAAGCGGTCCGAGACGGTTTCCTCGTGCCGCCGAAAGCTGTTTCCGTGCCTTTACGATTCCAACGCGAAGGGATCTCCTACGATCAACTGTCCGACGAAGAAAAAGAAAAGTGGGACGCGCTGGAGTGGAGCGACGACGGTACGATCCCCAATCGGGTGGAAGCCGAGGCGGTGAATCGCTGGCTATTCAACAAAGATACCGTGGACAAGGTGCTGGAGCACCTCATGACGCGCGGTCTCAAAGTGGCCGGCGGCGATCGCTTGGGAAAGACCATCGTCTTCGCCAAAAACCACGACCACGCGCAGTTCATCGCGGAAAGATTCAATATCAATTACCCGCACTACAAAGGCGAGTTTGCGCGGGTCATCGACTTTGAGACGGAGTATGTTCAGAGTCTGATCGATAATTTCTCCATTCCGACTAAAGAGCCGCACATCGCGATCTCCGTGGATATGCTCGACACCGGCATCGATATCCCGGAGGTAGTCAATCTGGTCTTCTTCAAGCTGGTGCGCTCAAAGACCAAGTTTTGGCAAATGCTCGGACGCGGAACGCGGCTTTGTCCCGACCTGTTCGGACCGGACAAGGACAAAGAATTGTTCTACGTTTTTGATTACTGCCAGAACCTCGAATTCTTCAGCCAGGAACTGCCGGCCACGGAAGGCACCGTGAGTGCATCTCTCGCGACTCGGCTATTTACCGCTCGGGTCGAGCTGATTGGAGAACTAGACAAGAAGGTCTCAATTGAGCAGGGACAGGATGGCGGTGGGCATAGCGGCGAGGCAGCGGCTGCCTTTGGAGCAGGATCCAGCGACTACGAGGTGAGGCGAGCGACAGCCGAACTGCTTCGTACCGAAGTGGCGGCCATGAATGTAAACAACTTCGTAGTCCGGCCAAAGCGCCGGTGCGTCGAGAAGTACGCTTCCACCACTGCCTGGACAAAGATAGATGAGACTACATTTACCGAGCTCACGCGTGAGATCGCCGGCCTGCCGACTGAACTAGATCCGGAAGATGAAGAAGCGAAGCGTTTCGATCTACTCATATTAAACTTGCAACTCGCGGTCTTGCGCCACGAATCTTACTTTGCGCGCCTGCGCGATCAGGTAAAGGGCATCGCGGGCCTACTCCAGGATAAAGCCGGCATACCGATGATCCAGGCCGAATTGCCGCTGATTTTGGACCTGCAGACGGATGAGTGGTGGCAGGACGTTACTGTACCGATATTGGAAAACGCGCGGAGACGATTGCGTTCGCTTGTAAAATTGATCGACAAGAAACAGCGCCAGCCCATTTATACCGACTTCGAAGACTTGATGGGAAGTGAAAGAGAATTTGCTTTGCCGTGGTTCTCGACTCCAAGCGATTTCGAACGGTTCCGCGCCAAAGCGCGCCAGTTTCTCAAAGCAAACGAAAATCATATCGCTGTGTACAAGCTCCGCATGAATGAGCCCCTCACGCCAACCGATTTGGCGGAGTTGGAGCGAATGCTCTCGGAAAGCGGCATCGGTGACGCCACGGATGTTCAAAAAGCCAAGGAAACGAATCAAGGATTGGGCCTCTTTGTGCGATCTCTGATCGGACTGGACCGCGAAGCCGCAAAGAAGGCCCTCGGCGGCTTTCTCGGAGGTAAAACTTTACGTGCCAATCAAATCGAGTTTTTGAATTTGATCATCGACCATTTGACCGAGCACGGTTCGATGGACGCGCGGCTGCTTTACGATTCGCCGTACACCGACTTTAGCCCGCGCGGTGTGGATGGGGTTTTCGAGTCCAAAGACGTGGATGAACTTGTTTCGATCTTGGATGATGTGCGGAAGAGGGCAGTGGGTTAGGGAAGGGAAGGCGACCCGCTCAAAAGTGAGCGGACATTTCGACCGGCAGGAATGGGCGGTATTGCCGACTTCCGAGTTCAACGCCGCACATCGAGCCGTCAGCGCGTTTGTTCTTCATGTTGACAGTAAACTCCACTGTCGGATATTTTCGCCTCGCGTGATTGCAGCGACGCGAAAACTTGCTGACGAGCGCGGATTTTGATTTTTGCTCGAAATTGCCGCCTTCTGTCGAGATGGTTGCCGCAGAAAATAAGGAGTGAATCATGGCGTTGAGTCGTGAAGAAAACGAAATGCTGACGCGGGTGGGCAAGGGCACGCCCGGCGGCGAGATGTTGCGCCGCTACTGGCATCCCATCGGTTTTACCAATGAACTTAAGAATCGCCCGGTCAAAAGGCGGCTCCTGGGTGAAGATCTGGTGCTGTTTCGCGACGATCAGGGCCGCGCGGGCTTGCTCGCATTGTACTGCATGCACCGCGGCACGTCGTTGGAGTTCGGCCATGTCGAAGACGGCGGGCTGCGCTGTTGTTACCATGGCTGGCTCTATGACGTTGAGGGTAAGATTCTCGACACGCCCGGCGAGCCGGCGGACAGCACGTTTCGCCAACGGGTTCGTCACCCGGCCTATAAGGTACAAGAGTTAGCGGGGATCATCTTCGCATATCTCGGTCCGGATCCGGCGCCGCTCTTGCCGCGTTACGATGTCCTGGTGCGTGAGGACGGCGCGCGCTCGCTGAGCGCGCGCGTTGTGCACTGCAATTTCTTGCAGATGGTTGAAAACAGCGTCGATCAGCACCATTTCAAGTGGCTGCACCGCACGCCCAAGACGCGCTTCTGGAAAGATGAGAAGCTGACTTCGGACGCCACCGAGTTCGGTATTCGCGATACCTTCACGCGCCGCGTGGGCGATGAGTCCTTTCGCACTATCAGTCTGTTCTTGATGCCCAACATGAACAAGGTGGGCTATCACCTGCCGGAGGACCATCCGGCCGCGTTTGCCGCGACTCACGAGGGTTATGAGGCGCTGCGCTGGCGCGTGCCCATCGACGATACCAACACGATGCATTTCACCCTTTATTTCTCGCCAATCATCAACGGCAAAGCGGCGAAGATACCGCCCGATCAGTCGGAGAAGGGGTTGCTCGACAGCGTGCACGGCAAATACCGCTGGGATGAAGAGACCGGCTGGATCGCACGCGGCGACCAGGACCGTTGCGCCCAGGAAAGCCAGGGGGCGATCTTCGACCGCACTCAGGAGCATCTCGGCGTCTCCGATGAAGGCGTCATTTTACTGCGCAAGATGTTCAAGCAGTCCATCGAAGCCGTGCAACGCGGCGAAGACCCGGTTGGAATTATTCGCGACCCCGCCAAGAACCAAATCCTCCGTTGGGTTCCGGCGGAATATAAACTCGATGCGGAAAGCGAGGCCGCCCGTGAGTAAACAACAAAGAAAATCCGAAATTCGAATCTCGAAATCCGAAACAAACCTGAAGAGCCTAAATTACAAAACTCGAAACGGGCTCGTTTGGGATTTTCTGACTTTTGATCATTTGAGATTGTTTCGAGTTTCGGATTTCGGAATTCGAATTTGTAATCGGTTTCATAATTGGGGTTTTCTCGCAATTGCTTTTACATCCATCCTCTTCCTGTCCGCGGCGGCGCAAAGTTTTGCCGCGGAATCCGTCGAGTCGCTGATCGCTGGGGCGAAGAAGGAGGATGAAATAACTTTCGTCGCGGGCGCGCAAACCTTCGGCGGGAGGAAAGGACTCGCGGACCTCGAAGCGGCGTTCAACAAGAGATTCGGCTTGAAAACGCGCATCAGCTTCGCGGCCGGCCCGGACATGAACGCGCGGGCGGCACGTCATATCACGGAGATCAAGTCCGGCCGCAAAGCATCCTCGGATATTTTTCTCGGCTCGCAGTCGCACCAGGCATTGATGCACAAAGAAAAGAGCCTGGAAAAAGTCAATTACGCGGGGCTGTTTCCCTGGGTGAGCAAAGAGATGGAGATCTATCCCAACGAAGCCGTCTTGGTTTACACCTCGCCCAACGGCATCGTTTATAACGTCAACTTGATTCCCAAAGATAAAGCGCCGAAGAACTATCCGGACCTGGTG
>JBOHVN010000272.1:0-9815 GCA_050735675.1 Binatia bacterium
GCTCGCCACGGCTTGTACTTATGCTCTGGTCTGGGGTCTATTCGAATACATGCTAGAGACACGCTGGCCGCCGGGGATTCTTTTCGGCCGCTGAGTTGTCAAAAGAAATCCCGCGAGGAAGGTATCATGCAATCGGGAAGAATTTTTTCCGTAGTTTTCATTCTGACCTTGGTTTTCTGCTTTATGACGAGCCATGCTCTGGCGCAGGCTCCCTACTTTCAAAATAAGACGATAAAGATTATTCGCGGCGGCACACCCGGCGGCACCGGCGACTTGCAAGCGAGGGCCCTGATTCCTTTTCTGAAAAGGCACATTCCCGGCGACCCGACCATCATTATCGAGAACATGCCCGGCGCCGCCGGTAGGAAAGCGGCGAATCACATTTATTCAACGGCCAAGCCCGACGGTCTCTCCATCGGCGCGGTCGGGGCGGGCCTGGTCGCCGGCCCAATCCTGGGACTTCCCGGATCGCAGTACGATCTCGACAAGCTAATCTATCTCGGCTCCACCGAGAGCGGTGATCCCTACGTGTTCGTCAGCCGCAAAGAAGCCGGATTCGACAGCCTGGAAAAGCTGCGCGCCGCCAGCGGGCTCAGAATCGGCGCGCAAGCGGTCGG
The DNA here is from genome assembly GCA_050735675.1 of Binatia bacterium. Lineage (GTDB taxonomy): Bacteria > Desulfobacterota > Binatia > UBA9968 > UBA9968 > DP-20. The sequence continues at coordinate 618 of JBOHVN010000272.1, forward strand.
TCACCCGGTTTACGTCAGCGGACGAATGTTCGCTTATTTGCTGGGCTTGAAAGAACCCAGGCTGGTCGTCGGCTACGGCGGCCCGGAAATCGACATCGCTCTTGCCAAGGGGGAAGTGGACGTGCGAGCGAACGGTGCGGATACCATCTTCCAGCGCCATCGTGAGGGTCTGGATAAAGCGGGGCTCCACTTTCACGCCACGATCACGATTCCGAAGGGAAAGTTCGCTCAGGGTTTGCCCAACATGCCGGAGTTGGAAACCTTCGCCAAAAACGACAAGGAGAAGCAACTCGTAAACCTGTTTCGTACTTTTCTTTATCCCCGCTGGCCCTACATCGTAGCGCCCGGAACACCCAAGGAATTGACCAGCATACTGCGCGGCGCGATGGCCAAGGCGTTCAAGGATCCAGACTTTCACAAAGAATTTAGAAAACTGATGACCACCGATCCGACGCCCCTGACGGGCGAAGAAATGGAAGTCGCGATCCGCGAGCTGCCGCGCGACCCGGAACTCGTCAGTCTCTATAAGAAAATGGCCGAGCACGGCCCGCTGCCAACGAGGTAACCCGCACGGGTTCTAGTCGTTCCAATGGTTCCAGTGGTTCCAGTCGTTTAATCGAGCGAAGCGGTTGAACGCGGCTTGAACGATTTGAACCTTCATCGCGAAGCGAAAAGGAGGTTTGATATGAAGATAAATAGACTGCGAATGCAGCGTACCGCTGTAGCGGCGCTGTTCGTGTTGGCTTTTCTTTTTTCTACTTCCGCCTATCCCCAGACACCCTTTTACCAAGGGAAAACCATAACGATCCTTCAGGGCACGTCGGCAGGAGGATCTTCGGACATGCTGACCCGCGCGATGATACCGTTCTTGCAGAAGCATATTCCGGGAAATCCGACGATTGTTTCCGAATACATGCCCGGTGGAGGAGGCATCAAAGCCGCCAACCATATCTTCAAAAATACCAGACCCGACGGACTTACTATCGGACGCATCGGCGGAGCCCTGGTCGCCAACGCGGTTCTCGGTGAAAAGGGCGTCGTGTATGACCTCGATAGATTTATCTACCTGGGCTCGCCTCACAGCACCTATCACTGGGTGTTCCTGACCCGACGGGAAACGGGCGTGAAAACCATCGATGACCTACGCTCGGCTTCCAAGTTGAGAGTCGGTGCTCAGGCCGTGGGCCACTCCATTTACTTCGTCGGCCGGATGTTTGCGTATCTGATCGGCATAAAAGATCCCAGTTTCGTGGTCGGTTATTCGGGAACCGAGCTTGACGCCGCGTTGGCCCGCGGCGAAATCGACGCCCGGATCAATAATGCGGACACCGCGCTGAAGCGAAACGCGGAGCTGTTGAAATCCGGCGCGGTCGTCCCGCATATCATCATGGAAGTTCCAAAGGGCCTGAAACATGATCATTTTTCAAAATTGCCTGAAATCGAGAGTTTCGCAAAGTCAGAGAGAGAGCGGAAGCTTTTGCACATGGTGCGTGTTTTCCGGCAATTTGGTACCCCGTCCATCTTGCCGCCAGGGACTCCAAAGGAGCAGGTTGAAATTCTGAAAGCCGCCATGGTCAAAACGTTCAAGGACCCGGAGTTTCCCGCGGAATACAGAAAATTTACCGGCGACGACCCGACGCCTCTCATGCCGGACGACATGGAAAGGGCTTTAAAGGAGCTGCCGCGCGACCCGGAAACCGTCGAGCTTTTCAAAAAGCTCAACGCCGCCGGCCCGCTGCCGCCGCGCTAATCTACAGGTTCAAGGCGTTCAATTCGTTCAACGGAGCGCGGCAATGGAATCGAACTAACCTGGCGTCTGCAATGTAGGGGCAGCCCCCGTGCCTGCCCTGATCGGCTGGGTAACCACAGTGGTTGCCCCAAAAAAAACAGCGCTCTGTCAATATCCGTAGGGCAAGACATGCCGTGCCCTACCCCGATTCTCCGAGAGATGATACGAATCGGCCCATGCGTTTGGATCTCGGTTGCGTTCATGTAGAAGATGTCCGCTTCGGCGCCAAGACGGCGATCGAAAATCACGTCCTGTCGATCGACCGTAAAGAGCTAACTTCGCTGCTTGAAGAGGAACCGCTCTTCGAACGGGTCGAAGTCGACCTGGCGCATCCCGGCGAGTCGTGCCGCATTATCCGCGTGCTCGACGTGCTCGAGCCGCGCTATCGTTTGGATGGCCCGAATTTCCCCGGCGCACTGGATGACAACGGACTGGTCGGCGACGGCCGAACCCAAGCGCTCAAGAACGCCGCGGTGGTTGAGACTGATCAGACAGCAATCCGCTCACGAAACATCATCGACATGAGCGGTCCGGCAACGGAGTACTCGCCGATTGCCAAAACGCACAACGTCGTCTTCTTGCCCTACCCGAAATCGGGAGCCGACAAGAACGACTATCGCCTAGCCGTGAAGAAGGCGGGATTGAAAGCGTCGGTTTATCTGGCTGCGGCGGCGAAGCAGATCGCGCCTGATGAAACTCAAGTCTACGAGCTGCCGCCGGTGGCGTTCAATCAGGGGCCGAAGGAATTGCCGCGCATCGCGTATATCTTCCCGATGCATTCGCACCAGCATCCGACCCAGCAAAAAGAACCCGTCTTTTACGGCAGCAATATCCAGGGGTTCATGCCGACCATCGTTCATCCCAACGAGATTCTCGACGGCGCGCTAATGTTTTCTTACTCGGCGTTCACCTGGTTCGCGCAAAACCATCCGGTGATTTACGAGCTTTACCGCCGCCACGGGCGCGATCTCTGGTTTGCCGGCGCCGTATTGACCGTGGCGCCGGTGACGGTGTCCGAGAAGGAACGCAACGCCGCGCTCACCGCCCGTCTAGCTAAAGAAACACTGGGCGCCGACGGCATCATCGCGACCAAAATCGGCGGCGGCGCGGTCGACACGGATCTAATGATGATCTACACGAGCGCCGAAGAGCTGGGCATGAAAGCGACGCTGATTATCATGGAACGTTATCCCGACACCGGCATTACTTTCGTGCCGGAAAATGTCAACGCGCTGGTGACGCCGGGACTCACGCGCGACGCGATCAAGCTGCCGCCGGTCGACCGAGTCATCGGCGGCGAGACGCTGCATTTAGACAACTCGAATCCCGACAACACCAATCCGGGCATTACGCCCTTGCCCGCGCATCAGGAGTTAAATCTCTGGATCGGCGATATCGTCGGCGCCATCAGCCAGGTCGGCGCATCGAGACTGACGACGTACATGAGTTGAAGGGCAACACCGTTATAATGAAGGCCATCGGACAATTCACCGCGGAGGCGCTGAGGGCACAGAGAAAGAACAATTGATTACTCTGCGAACTCCGCGTCTCTGCGGTGAGAATTCAAGATGAGTCAAAAAATTCGCGTCGTTCACTATCTCAATCAGTTCTTCGCCCAGATCGGCGGCGAGGACAAAGCCGACGTCGGGCCAGGATGCAAAGAGGGTCCCACAGGGCCGGGGCGCGCGCTACAACAAGCGCTTGGAGGCAACGGCGAAGTGATCGCGACGATTTACTGCGGCGACAATTATTTTGCCGAGTATCAAGAGCAAGCGATCGATGACGTGTGCGGACGACTTACCGGCTATAAGCCTGATTTACTGGTCGCCGGCCCGGCGTTCGAGAGCGGGCGTTACGGCATCGCCTGCGGCGCCATCTGCCAGGCGGTCCAACAGCGCCTCGGCAGCGCGGCGGTGACTGGCATGGACGAAAACAACGTCGGCGCGAATCTGTATCGAAAGCACATCTACATCGTCAATTCCGGCACCACCATCGCGCGCATGGCGCCAACCTTGCAGCGCATGGCCGCGCTCGGACTCAAACTGGTTCGCCGCGAAGCGATCGGCAAACCCGCTGACGAAGGTTACCTGCCGCGTGGCATCAAGCGCAACGAGTTTGCCGCCAAGCCGCCGGCCGAACGCGCCGTCGACATGCTGCTCGCCAAATTGCGCGGCGAAGGATTCCACTCCGAAATCGCTCCGCCGAAATTTGCCGGCGGTAAACCGGCCGCGCCGCTGCGGGATCTGAAGTCGGCGGTGATCGCGCTCGTGACCGACGGCGGCCTGGTGCCCGAAGGCAACCCGGACAAGATCGAGCCTGGCCGGCCGACACGCTTTACCGCGATTCCTATCGCCGGCGTGGACTCTCTCGACGCCGAAAAATATGACGCCGTCCACTCCGGCTACGACACGGCCTTCGCCAACCGCGATCCGAACCGCCTGGTGCCGCTCGACACCATGCGCGAACTTGAAAGCGAGGGCGTGATCGGCAAGCTCCACGACTTCGTCCATTCCACCGGCGGCGCCCACGCCGCCGTGGAAAACGCCACCTTCATCGGACGGCAAATCGCCGAACGATTGAAAGCTGCCGGCGTCACCGGCGTGATTCTCACTTCCACCTGAGGTTCGAGCACTCGCTGCGGCGCGGCGATCAGCAAGGAAATAGAAAAGCTGCAAATCCCCGTCACGCAAATTTGCACGATGATCCCGGTGGCCAAAGAAGTCGGCTCGCTCCGCGCCATCGCCTCCGGCGGCATCGTCAGCCCCACCGGCAACCCCAACCTGCCGCCCGACAAAGAGAAAGAGTTCAGGCGAGAGTTGATTCTACGCGCACTGCAAACGTTGCAGCAGGAAGTGTGAGGGCCATTACAACGGAGATGTTCAAACCGTTCAAATAGTTCAAGTCGTTCAAATCGTCGAACGGAGCGTAGCGGTTGGACGGCTTGAACGTTTTGAGCGTCACCGCATAGGCGTGCATCAAATTTGATACGCACGAGAGCAAAATAGCCACACCTCTCCTTGTCCTGCCGTCCTTTACGCAGTTCCGCTCGAGAAATTTTCACTGACATTACCGCATGTTTTGCCATGCCTACCGCTGCCGTTCGGTTGGCACAAGACGTGCCATATGTTGCAGGACCATAAGGTTTCGAGTTCAGAGTCTGAGGCTTCGCGGTTACCCGAGACCCGAAACCGCGGTTGCGCTTGACAGACTGATATACCGGTGCACATAGGTGAATGCTTCCGTCCTCGCTCGTAGGCGAGAGCGGTGAGGTAAAAGGGGGATTCAGCGATGGCCATCTGTAATCAGTGGTCTGTAGCTGGTGATCAATCTAAAGACGGCCAAGCAGATCGGGCTGACGATCCCGGCGAGCGTGCTGGCGAGAGCGGACCGGGTAATTCGGTGACGGACTTAGATCCTTCGCATCCGCTCAGGACAAGTTTTGGATTTTCGATTTTGGATTTTAGATTGGGGGCCGAAGACATGACTAAGAGATCCCGAACTGCATTCCTTCGGTTTCAATCCGACAATCGGAAACCTGTCCTGAGCTTTGCCGAAGGATCGGCAATGGTTCGGCTACGCTCACCACAGGTCCAAAATCCAAAATGGGGCGGAATGATCGCCCTCGCTGTCACATTCGCGGTGTGCGGGGCGAGGGCCGAGGCGCAGCAGCCAATGAAAGTCCCGCGGATAGCATGGCTAACTGGCACAACCCTTTCCTCTAACGCTCACCGCACCGAGGCATTCCGGCAGGGCCTGCGCGAGCTCGGGTACGTCGAAGGGAAAAATATTGTTATCGAATGGCGGGGTGCAGACGGAAATCCGGATCACCAGCCCGCGCTCGTAGCTGAGCTAGTGCGTCTTAAGGTGGACGTCATTGTCACATCGGGTGGGGGACCGACCCGTGCTGCCAAAGAAGCAACCGCTGCGATTCCCATTGTGTTTGCGCAGGATACCGATCCGATCGGAAATGCATTCGTCGCCAGCCTGGCCCGTCCGGGCGGTAACATTACGGGGTTGTCCAGGCTTGCCCCGCAGCTAACCGGAAAACAAATGGAGCTTCTGAAAGAGGTGGCCCCCAAGCTCTCCCGGGTGGCCGTCTTCGCGAATCTAACCAGTCCGAGCTACTCGCAAGTGTTAAAAGAGACCAAACTCGCCGCAGGGGCGTTAGCAGTGAAGCTTCAATATCTGGATGTGCAAGGTCCCAAGGATTTTGAGACTGCATTCCGAGAGGCAAGCAAGGAGCGCGCTAACGCGGTCCTCTGGGTGGTGTCGGGCAACATCGCGAGCCCTCACCGAAAAACAATTGCAGAACTCGCGATTAGGAGCCGTCTCCCAACGATATACGAGCAGGCAACATTTGTCTTAGCCGGTGGCCTGATGTCTTACGGCGTGAACTTTATCGACTTGGATCGGCGCGCGGCGACCTATGTCGACAAGATTTTAAAGGGGACAAAGCCCGCCGACATTCCAGTCGAGCAGCCGAAGAAATTCGAATTCATTGTCAATCTGAAAGCGGCGAAACAGATCGGATTAACCATTCCTCCTAATGTCTTGGCCAGAGCAGATAAGGTCATCAAGTGAGAAGAGACGAGTGTCGGGTGTCGAGTGATGGAGACAGAGGGAAAAACATGAAGATAAAAATGACGGTTCTTACCCTTTGCGCTATGCTCTTTGCGCTTAGCTTTTCTGCGTGGGCGCAGCAGCCGAAGAAAGTCCCGCGGATAGGATATCTATCGTCGGGCAACGCAGCTAGTGAGTCAGCGCGTGCCGAGGCAATCCAGCAGGCTCTGCGCGAGCTTGGCTACATAGAAGGACAGAATATCGCGATCGAGTATCGATATGCGGAGGCGAAGCGTGATCGGCAACCAGAGCTTGCGGTCGAGCTGGCGCGTCTCAAGGTTGATATCATCGTGGTATCAGGCGGGAGAGGACCCATCCTGGCAGTCAAGAATGCGACCAAGACGATTCCCATCGTTATGGCGGGCCTTCCGGCCGATCCTGTCGAGACGGGCATAGTGGACAGCCTTGCCCGTCCCGGCGGCAACGTCACCGGCCTTACACTCCTTTCCAGAGAGCTAGGCGGTAAACGGCTGGAGCTGCTCAAAGAAGCCGTTCCCAAACTTGCCCGTGTCGCGGTTCTCTACGAGCCGGCCATTCAGCAAGCTGTACTTGAGGTGAGAGAGGTTCTGCCAGCCGCGGCGCGTGCGCTGGGGTTGACTATTCAAGCTTGGGAGGTACGAGCTGCGGACGATTTTGAGAGGGTATTCGTCTCGATGGTCAAGCAGCGCTCGGATGGACTCTACGTGACCTCTGGCACACTAATGAATGCTAACCAGAAACAGATTGTGGGTATGGCGTTAAAGAGCCGCTTACCGTCAGTGTATACCACGAGACAAGATGTAGAGGCCGGCGGGCTCATGTGCTACGGGGGGGACCTCGCGGATAGCTACCGGCTTGTAGCCTGGTATGTGGACAAGATCCTGAAGGGAGCGAAGCCCGCCGATTTGCCGGTGCAGCAGCCGACGAAGTTTGAGCTCGTTATCAATCTGAAAACCGCCAAGCAGATCGGCCTGACGATTCCGCCTAACCTGTTAGCGCGGGCGGACAAAGTCATTCGATAGACGTAAGGCAAATGGCGTGAGAAGAAAGAGATGAAAAAAAACATTTTTGGCTTTGCTCTCGGCGCTATGCTCTTGGCTCTTAGCGTTCTGGCCGAGGCGCAACAAGCGACCAAGAAGATTCCGCGCGTCGGATTCCTCTCTCTCAGTCCGGCATCCGTTCAGAAAGATCGTGTCGAAGCATTTCGTGAGGCACTACGAAAGCTAGGATACGTCGAGGGACAAAACATCACCGTCGAATACCGCTATGGGGACAACAGATCCGAACGGATGCCCAGGCTCGCCGGCGAGCTGGTCCATCTCAACGTCGATGTGATCGTCACGACGGGAAGTTCAGCGACCCGCCCTGCCAAAGAAGCAACCGCTGTGATTCCGATTGTAATGATGTCGGACAACGATCCGGTGGGCTCGGGATTTGTCAACAGTCTCGCCCGTCCTGGCGGAAACATTACAGGGCTCACGAACATCAGTAGGGATCTTGGTGACAAGCGGTTGGAGTTGCTTAAGGAAATCATACCCAAGGTCTCGCGTGTAGCGGTTCTCAGGGATTTGACGAATGTCACTGAGGGGGTCGGCGTGGACGAGATAGAGCCAACCGCCCGCGTGTTAAAGATGCAAACCCAAAGGTTCGAACTGGCAAAGGCCGAAGACTTCGATAGTCAATTCCAAGCCATTATGAAATGGCGCCCCGGTGGATTGATGATTGCCGGGGGTCCACTCATGAACGAACATCGAAAACGGCTCATCGAGTTCGCCGCGAAGAACAAACTCCCAGCGATGTATAACAGAGAAGAATTTGTCGAAGCGGGCGGGCTCGTCAGTTACGCTACAAGCTTTATTGACTTAACCCGCCGTTCGGCGACCTATGTCGACAAGATTTTAAAGGGGACAAAGCCCTCAGACATTCCCGTAGAGCAGCCGACGAAGTTTGAGTTCATCATCAATCTGAAAGCCGCCAAACAGATCGGATTAACCATTCCTCCTAATGTTCTTGCTAGAGCCGACAAGGTAATCCGATGACCGAACAATCGAAAACCTGTCCTGAGCACTGTCGAAGGATCCAAAATCGTAAAGATTCCGCCGAATGTGCTGGTGCGGGCGGATAAAGTTATCAAATGAAATTTTGGATTTTCGATTTCGGATTGCTGGGGCAGTCGCAGCGCAAGCTAGTTGTCGGCGGGTAAGTTATCGTGCTGATGCAGAAAGACGCTGTTTAGCGCTGCTTGGTTTTGGGTTTCCGCGAAAAGAGCCACAAAGGGAGAACGACCGCAATAAGAGCAGCGATAGCAGCCATTAAGATGAGTTCCATAATTAGTCCTCCTTAGAGAGATAGATCGCTAATACAATGAAGAAAATCGCAATAGCCAAAACCACGACGCCGATGCCATACGTCATGGCCGATAGCTTTTCAGCGAAGATCCCCTGTACCATTGTCGTTAGCAAGAGGCCCACGCCTAGTTTTTCTGCGACATCTGCAGTTCTCTTCCTTTGCCCTTTGTCCACACTAAAAGCATACCAGTGGAAAAGTGGAAAGCGCAACTTACAAGTATTCAAGGTGGCCGCCCGGCATCAAGACAAGATTCCAAAAGGAGCCAAGCCTGCCGATCTGCCGGTCGAGCAGCCGACGAAGTTCGAATGGGTTATCAATTTAAAAGACCGCCAAACAGATCGGATTAACCATTCCTCCTAATGTTCTTGCTAGAGCCGACAAGGTAATCCGATGACCGAACAATCGAAAACGTGTCCTGAGCACTGTCGAAGGATCCAAAACCTGTACTGAGCAATGTCGAA
>JBOHVN010000273.1:0-40676 GCA_050735675.1 Binatia bacterium
GTCGACGAACGCGTCAAGGCGTTCGTCGACGAGGAAATCTCCATCGGGGACTACACGCTGAGCGGCGGCGAGCCGGCGGCAATCGTCGCGGTCGACGCCGTCGCTCGTTTGGTTCCCGGCGTTTTGGGCAACGAAAATTCCGCGTTGGACGAATCCTTTGCCAATGGTTTACTGGAATACCCGCAGTATACGCGGCCCGAGGAGTTTCGCGGCATGAAGGTACCGGAGGTTTTGCTCACCGGCGATCATGAGCGCATCCGCCGCTGGCGTCGTGAGCAAAGCCTTGTTCTCACGCTCGAGCGCCGGCCGGATCTTTATGCGAAGGCGACCGAGGGGCGAAATAAACAAGTAGGCGCTGGAATGATCTCCGCCACGCTCTATGTCGCGCTGCTGCATCATCCGGTTTACGACAAGAACGGCCAAGTCGTCACCACGGCGGTTACCAACATGGATATCCATGACATCGCCCGCTCCGGCTGCACCTACGGCCTGCGCGGCTTTTTTGTCATCACGCCGGTCAAGGCGCTCCAACGGCTTGCGCTCAAGATCATCGACCACTGGGTAACCGGTTACGGCAGCCAATACAACGCCACGCGCAAGGAAGCCTTGGCGCTGGCGCGGATTTGCGACAGTCTTGACGATGCGATCATCGCCATCGAGCGTGAAACCGGTGAAAAGCCGATCCTTGTCGCCACCTCGGCGCGGCGCTCCAAAGAGCGCGCCTCTTTCGCTGCGCTGCGAGACGTGTTACATACAGAGACTCGGCCCTTCCTCATATTACTCGGCACCGGATGGGGCTTAACCGAGGCTATACTTTTACAATCAGACTACGTTCTAGAGGCGGTCGAGGGGCACGGTGATTACAATCATCTCTCGGTGCGCTCGGCTGCCGCGATCATCTTAGATCGGCTGCTGGGACGGCCGTGACAAATAGGAGTGAGTCATGAATATTGTCGGTCAGCTCGAAGCACAGCAACTCAAGAGGGAATCGCCGGCGCTCCGCCCGGGCGAGACCGTGCGCGTCCACGTTAAAGTCGTCGAAGGCGAAAAGGAACGCACCCAGGTTTTCGAGGGAATCGTGATCGCTATGTCGGGCAGCGGCAACCGCGCTGTGTTTACCGTGCGCAAGATCTCCTACGGCGTCGGCGTCGAGCGAATTTTCCCGATTCACTCCCCGCGCATCGACAAAGTTGAAATCGTTTCGCGCGGCAAGGTGCGGCGGGCAAAACTTTACTTCCTGCGCGAGAGATCGGGCAAGGCGGCTCGGCTAACCGGAGAAGATCGATAAGATCGCTTCAGCTCCCGCCTAACACGTTGCCATTGCCGTCGAAAGTCGCTCCGGGGTGAATGCGGAGTTCGCCCACGCGCGCTTCCCCTTTGAAATACCCCCCGGGCATAAGCTCAAAACAGCCCATCGCCTGCACGGAGCCCACGAGCCGGCCCTCCAGATGAACCTGGCGCGCGGAGATATGGGCGTCGACTTGGGCGTTGGAGCCGATCACCAGCAGCTCGGTGGATTTTATTTCCCCGGTGAAATGTCCGTCGATCTTGACCGGTAGATTGTAACTGAGCTTACCGGAAATCGACGAATTGGCGAACAACACCGTCCGCGGCGCCGCTCCTTGGATAAATGACGGATTTTCTTTATCGTTCATGGTGCCCTTTGGGAATCGCCGCTATAAATTCGCCGTAGGATAACATCGAAGCGCCGCGAACAAAAGCCGCATGCTGCGCCCTGTATCGGCGGCATCAAGGTATGTTAGCATGCCCCCATGGATCTTTTCGGATCGGCTCCAATAGCAAAACAACAGACATCCTCGCAACCCCTCGCCGAAAGAATGCGCCCGGTAAGCCTGGAAGAATTCGTCGGCCAGGAACATTTGCTCGGCCTGGGAAAGCTTTTGAGCGGCATGTTAACCTCAGGAAAACTCCGCTCGGTGATTTTCTGGGGGCCGCCGGGGAGCGGCAAAACCACTCTGGCGCAAATCATAGCCAGATCGGCCAACGCGGTCTGCGTGAATTTTTCCGCGGCGACTTCCGGCGTCAAGGATCTCAAGAAGATCATTCACGAGGCGGAACAACTCCAGCGTGCCGGAAAACCGACGGTTCTCTTCATTGACGAGATTCACCACTTCAACAAAGCCCAGCAGGACAACTTTTTGCCTCACGTCGAGCGCGGCACGCTGATCATGATCGGCGCAACCACGGAGAATCCCTCCTTCGAGGTGATCTCTCCGCTGCTCTCGCGCTGCCAAGTGCTCGTGCTCAAAATGCTCTCGCCAACGGATCTGGGCAAAATCGTCGATCGCGCGCTCCACGACAGCGAGCGCGGGTTGGGAAAGCTCAAGCTGAATATTTCAGCCAAAGGGCGCGAGTTCTTGATCCAGCAAGCGCAGGGCGATTGCCGCGCCGCCCTGAATGCTCTTGAGAATGCTGCCACGCTCACTGAGGCACACGGCGGCAAGGAGATCAGTCTGACGCAACTTCAGGAAGCATTGCAGAGCCGGGCGCTGCAGTACGACAAATCCGGCGAGGAGCATTACAACGTCATTTCAGCCTTCATCAAAAGCATGCGCGGCAGCGATCCCGACGCTGCGCTTTACTGGATGATGCGCATGATCGAGGCGGGTGAGGACCCGCTCTTCATCGCCCGGCGCATGGTGATTTTCGCCGCCGAGGATGTCGGCAACGCCGACCCTCAAGCGCTCCAGGTTGCCTTAGCGGCCAAGGACGCCGTCCATTTCGTCGGCCTGCCTGAAGGGCGCATTCCGCTGGCGCAAGCGGCGACTTATCTTGCCAGCGCGCCGAAATCCAACGCTTCGTACAAAGCTATGCTCGCGGCCGCACAGGATGTGAAGGGGCGTGGTGCTTTGCCGGTGCCGCACCATTTGCGCAATGCGCCGACGGCGCTGATGCAAGAGCTCGGCTACGGCAAAGACTACAAATATGCCCATAACGACCAAGACCACATCGTCGATCAGCAGCACTTGCCCACGGAACTGCTCGGCAAACGCTACTATGCTCCGTTGGACTCCGGTTACGAAAGGCAGATCCAAGAGCGCCTGAAAGTCTGGGAGGACAAAAGGAACGAACGCAAGGGTTAGTGCCGGATTGCAATGCTGCCGATGAAAGCCGAACACCTGAAAATTTAATCTTTGATGCCGAGCGTCAGCACGGCGAAAAGCCCAGCGAGAACCATCGATGGAGCGCATCCAACGCCATTTCGTCGTGTGCCTGATCACCGGCCTTATCCCGTCTTACCGATCGGCGGTACAATCCTGCTGATCATCATCGCCGAAAGATCACTCAGCCCGCTCGTTCCTGACCGGTTCTATTTTCCCGGCGAGGGTCTGCTGCTGGTCATCGCGCTGCTCTATCTGCTCGGTCTCATGCTGACATCGGTCGTCGGCCGCTGGATATGGGATTCACTCGACTGCGCCTTATCCCGCCTTCCCGGCTTGGGCATGCTTTATCGCACTTTGAAACAGATCCTCGGCTTCGACGCCGGCGAAGGAGCCCTGTTTCAGCAGGTTGTGCTGGTCCCCGACCAAAGCAGCAGCAGCATGGAAATCGGCTTGGTGACCGCTACCGAGGGCGACGGCGGGTCGAAGCAACTGATCGTCTTTGTCCCCTGCTCGCCCAATCCTTCGCAGGGCCGTCTGCTGCGAATTCCAGCCAGCCGCGTCACGCCGACGGACTGGACCGTCGACAAAGCGTTAAAAGCACTCTTCTCTCTTGGCAAGATTTGATGCTGAAGTGAAATCAAGAATTTAAAATCGCCCGCGAATCGGGCTGCTACTCGCGAATCCCCGCCAAGTCGAGCAAGAAGACATATGAGAACGCGGTTTCCCGATGGCGGCGGAAGCGGCCCGAAGCGCCGCCATGTCCGGCGTCCATGTTGGTTTTAAGTAATAATCGATTCCGGTCGGTCTTGAGCTCGCGCAATTTCGCCGCCCATTTGGCCGGCTCCCAATACTGCACCTGCGAATCGTGCAAGCCGCCGGTGATCAGCATCGCCGGGTAAGCCTTTCCCTCGATCTGATCGTAAGGCGAATAGGACAGCATGTAGTCGTAAAATTCTTTCTGATGGGGATCGCCCCACTCGTCGTACTCGCCGGTGGTCAGCGGAATCGACGAGTCGAGCATGGTGCTCACCACGTCGACGAACGGCACCTCGGCGACAACGCCCTTGAACAAGTCGGGGCGCATGTTGCTGATCGCACCCATCAGCAAGCCGCCCGCGCTCCGCCCCATGGCAAACAATTTTTCGGGATTGGTAAACTTTTCGCGAATAAGAAACTCCGCGACAACGATAAAATCGCTAAAGGTGTTTTTCTTCTTGAGCAGCTTGCCGTCATCGTACCAGCGCCGTCCCATCTCCTGGCCGCCGCGAACATGCGCGATGGCGTAGACGAAACCTCGATCGACCAGGCTCAGGCGCGGCGACGAGAAACTCGCGTCGATGCTCAAACCGTAAGAACCGTAGCCGTAGAGCAGCATCGGATTGTCGCCGTTCTTGGGCATCCCCCTTCGGTAAAGCACGGAGATCGGAATCGTCGTGCCGTCCGCCGCGGCCGCATAGAGCCGCTCGGTGATATAATTATCGGGGTCGAAACCGCCGAGCACCTCTTCGCGCTTGAGCAGCGTCTTTTGCCGCGTCGGCATATCGTAATCATAAATCGAAAGCGGCGTCTTCATCGACGTGTACTCGAAGCGCAGCGTGGTCGTGTCGAATTGCAGATTCACGTTGAGATTGGCCCGGTACGCCGGCTCGTCGAATTCCAGATCATGGCCCGCGCCTCCCGACCAGGGAAGGATACGAATCCGCGTCAGGCCGCCCGCGCGTTCTTCCAAAACCAGATGCTCGCGAAAGAGATCGAAGTCGCCGAGGTAAACGTCGTTCCGGTGCGGGATGATTTCCTGCCAGTGCTCGCGCGCCGTCTTATCCAGCGGCGTCGACATCAAGCGAAAGTTTTTCGCCTGATCGTTGGTGCGTATGATGAAGCGGTCATGAAAATGCTCGATATGATACTCATGCTCGCGCTCGCGCGGCAGAAAGATCCCGAATTCGCCAGACGGCCGGTCCGCTTCGAGATAACGGTATTCCTGGCTGTTGGTATGCGATGAGACGATCATCAGGAATTTTCGCGACTTGGTTTTGAAAATGTACGCGACGAACGTCTCATCGTCTTCCTGATAAACCAGCTGGTCCTCCGCGGGGTCGGTGCCCACAACGTGGCGGTAGATTTGAAACTGGCGCAATGTGGTCTCGTCCGGCTTTCCGTAAAAGAGCGTCTTGTTGTCGTTCGCCCAGGCAAGATTCTCGGTCACGTTAGGCAGCACGTCAGGCAGCATTTCGCCGGTTGTCAAGTTTTTCAGATAAGCCGTGTGGATTCGCCGCCCCTGCGTATCGATGGCGTAAGCGAGCATGTCCTGGCCCGAGCTCACCGCCGAGCCGCCAATCGAGAAAAACTCATGGCCCGTGGCCAATAGGTTCGCATCGAGCATGATTTCTTCAGATTGCTCCAACGAGCCGCGCTTGCGCGCATAGATCGCATACTCTTTCCCCGCATCGTAGCGGGTGTAGTAATAATAATCGTCGCGCTTGTAGGGCACCGACATGTCGGTCTGCTTGATTCGCCCTTTGATCTCCTCGAACAGCTTTTCTTCGAAATCGCGCGTATGCGCCATCTCGCGGGCGGCGCGTTCGTTCTCATCGTTCAGGTACTGGATAACCTCGGGATTGTCCCGCTCGCGCAGCCAATAATAGTCATCCACGCGCACATGGCCGTGCTTCTCGAGCGTCGTCGGTATTTTCTTGGGCATTTAGGTCCTCAAATCCGGCCAGTCGGCTCGGCGGGCAAAGTCTAGATAATTTCAAGGAACGAACTCTAGACAGCCTTTTGCGGTTTAGCACCGAGCCTTTACTGCCTGAGTGGGCGCCGGCCTACCTCCGCTGGTTCGCATCCTGCACATCGGCTCCCCGCACCCAACCCACAGTTCCGTTCTTGGACTTCACCATGTACCAAAATTCGCCGGCGCCGGAGGCTTTGCCCAGCGGAACGAGTTCGTCGCCGCGCGCCAGTTTGCCGACGACTTCCGATTGAGTGTCCTGTTGCCCGCGTATCAAAACCCCGTCGCCTTTCACGCGCAGCGCCGTGGGCAGCGGCGTTGCAGGTTCGAGATCCATCGATCCGCCCGTTACGCCGCCGCTATTGCCGTCGCCGATCAGCTTACGAAAAACATCAACGACCTTGGGTGACGCCCAATCCATCGGTCCAGACTTCATGCCAATCGCCTGGCCGTCGCCGTCGATCAAATAAGTCACGGGAATGCCGTAGACTCGGTAGGACGCCGCTACCCGGCCATCGGTGTCCAATGGGGTCGAAAAATTTAGATTATGGGTTTTCATGAATCTGGCCACCAGCGCGACATTTTCCCTTTGATTTATTGCCACTACGGCAAGCCCCTGTCCGCCAAAGTTTCGGCTAAGCTGTTCCATTGACGGCATTTCATCCCGGCAGGGTTCACACCAGGTTGCCCAGAAATTGAGTAACACCATCTTGCCACGATAGCCGCTCAGAGCGGCAACATTGCCGTTCATCTCACGTAGACTGAACTCTGGCGCGCGAGCCATCGCTGGTTTTGCCAAACCGATCGATTTTAGCAGCCCTTCGACCGTCCGGGGATTCCTATCTTGTTGCGCGCAGAGTCGCGAAGTCGCAGCTAGAATCAAGCAGATTGCGACGACGCCATTGACTGTAGATCGAACCATTGAGACTCCTCTTCTCCGTTGAATTCGGCCACTCATAATAGCACTTTTGGCGGCGGCGTTGACATGATAAATCGACATCGGCTACTGTCGATTCCACGGGTGATATTTTCAAACAGCCCGCTACATTGCAGCTTGAAGTTTCCGATGATCACCAGCCGCCACCCAGCGGTTTCGTGGCGGATAGCCGCGGTCGCGCTCGTTTTATGGTTCGTGCCAACGCCGGTCGGTGGTCAGGCTGCGCCCCGAGCGATCGTGCTCGCCTGGGACGGCACCGTGCCCGCTTTCGCGCACGAGATGTTGCGCGCGGGGAAGCTTCCCCATCTGGCAAAACTGATCGAAGGCGGCGCCTTTGCCGATGACGTCGTAGCCGTGTTTCCGTCCAAGACGGCGCCCGGCTTTGCCGCGTTGATCACGGGCGCGCCGCCGAATGTTACCGGCATCAGCGGCAACCGCGTGCCGCGAGCGCCGCGCGATCAGTTCACGATATTGGAAAGTCTGCCGGGTTTCTCCGCAACACCGTTGCGCGCCGAATCGATCTGGGCCGCCGCGCGCCGGGCCGGAAAAAAATCCGTGGTCTCGCATATTCCCACATTTGCCGGCGAGCTGGCCGAAGATACGGTGCGTTTCTCCGGTTACACGTTGATCGCCGGCCGCGACGGCATCGTCACCAAGAACAAGGCGCAGAGCACGGCGGCCGGACCGTGGCGTAATTCGCCGCCGAGCGTGGCGCTGCCGATTGAAATCAGTTTCAATATCGGCGAATCGAAGTTTTCTGGCCTGCTCATCGACGACCCGGCCGACGATCAGGCCGGTTACGATACGCTGATCCTGGCCACCGCCCGCGACGGGGACACGATCAAGGTCAGGCTCAAGGCAGCGCCCCCCGGCGTTGGCGGCGAGCTCTTCTGGAGCCAGCCGATCGCGATCAAAACCGCCGGCAATCGAGATGCAAAATCCTATTTTCGGCTGTTCGATCTCAAGCCGGACGGCAGCGATTTTTTTCTCTACTACACCCGACCAGTCCGTGACCTGCCCATCAACTTCCACAGCGACGTGGTCGCGAGCCCGACGGTGCGCACCTTCGTCGGCAACGGCGCGACGATCCTTTTTCAGCAGGGCGCTTTAGGCCGCACCATCCCCAACGGCGGCAATGGCGGCGCCGAAGCGCGCTATCTCGAAACCTTGGCCTTCGCGCAGCATCAGTTGACGGAGACCCATCGCTGGGCGATCGAAAATCTGCCCTGGGATTTGTTTCTTGCTTACACGCCGTTCCCCGACGAAGCGGAACATCTGTGGCGCGGCCATCTCGATACAACCCTTTCCAGCTACCGGCAAGATCTCGCCGAGCGAGTAAGGCCTTTGCTCGAACGCGCGTATCGAAGCTCGGACGACCTGCTCGGCCTGCTCCTCAGCAAACGCCCGGCGAATTCTTTGGTTGCCTTGATCTCCGACCACGGCCTGCAAGGCATCAACAAACGAGTCACCCTCAACCAAGTTTTGCGGCAAGAAGGTTTGCTGGTCCTAGATGCTCAGGGAAGGGTGGATCTGACAAAAACCAAGGTGCTTTATCCGGCGGTCAACAACGGATACTTGTTGATTAACTCGAAGGACCGCAAAAACGGCATCGTCGGGAGCGACGAGCGTGCCGAAGTGATCCGGAAAACGCGCGCGATACTCTTGGCGCTGCGCGACGGTGAGCAGCAAATCGTCAAGGCCGTTTACGACAGCGAAACTGACGGCGCGGCGATGGGTATCGGCGGAGAAGTCGGCGGCGACATCTATATCGAGCTCGCGTCGGGCTACGATTTCGATCCACGGATCGCCGCCGGGGCCTTGGTCAGCGAGACGCCGCCCTACGGAAATCATGGGGCAAGTCCGGAGCAAACCGCCATGCACACGCTGATGGTTTTCAACGGACCGGGCATCCGTGCCGGGCAAAAACTCACGAACGTCCGCATCATCGACTTTGCCCCGACGCTGGCGTGGCTGCTCAATTTACCGAAGCTCAAGGACGCCACCGGCCGGGTGCTATTCGAGGCGACCGCCGAACCACGTTGCGAGGACAATCAGCGCGCCACATCCATGCCCTGTGAAAAGGAGAATTGATCATGATCGGTAAAACGTTCTGGGAACCGCCGTCGGTCGCAACGCCGGCCACTACAGCGGACGCGACTCAGGAGCACAGCATTTTCCGAGGTGAACAATGAAACCGGTGCAACTTTTTTGCTGGCATTTCATGGCCTACCCGTATCTCGGCAAAGATTTTGACGAGAAGGAATACACAGGTTGGGTGACGGTACCGAATCGCTTGTGGGATAACGGCAAAACGCGCGGTTTGTACCAGGAATATATCGACCAGCTAGCGTACGCCGATGAGCTTGGCTTTGACGGCATGGTGCTGAACGAGCATCACCAGAATATTTACGGGTTGATGCCTTCGCCCAACCTGATCGCCGCGGCGCTCACGCAATGTACCGCGCGCGGCAAAATCGTCATCCTCGGCAATCTGCTACCGCTGCATCTGAATCCGATGCGCGTGGCCGAAGAGTACGCGATGCTCGATCAAATGAGCGACGGCCGCTTGATCGCCGGCTTCGCTCCCGGCGGCGGCCCGGAAACATTTAACTACGATGTTCCGTCGGCCAATACCAGGGAGAAATTTTGGGAAGCCGCCGACTTGATCGTGCGCTCGTGGACCGACGATGGACCGTTCGCGCACGAAGGCCGCTACTTTCCGCTGCGCTACGTGAATCTCTGGCCGAAACCGCTGCAAAAACCCTTTCCGCCGGTGTGGATTCCCGGCTCGCGCAGCCCGTCGACCATGACCGAGGTGGCTAAACGCGGTTATGGTTATTTTTTATCATCGCGCAGCCATGGCGGCGAGACCCATCGGGCGCAGCAGGAATTCGCCGCCGTGCTGGAAAAACACGGCGATAAGTACCATCCGTTCCGTTTTGGTATTTTGATGTCGACTTACGTCGCCGAGACCGATCAGCAAGCGCGCGAAGAATGCGAAGAAGGCGTCTGGTACTTTTTGAAGAACTGCCTCAAGGGCCACTTGCGCCGGGAAGGCCGCCAGCTTACCTACGGCCCGGGCGTTCCCTACATTCCCGCCGCGGCATGGCGCGAATATCTAAAAGGCTACCAACCCGGCCGCAAACTATTGGGCGACGTGGAAAATTGGCAAGAGCTCGACGCCTCGCAGTCGATCATCGTCGGCAGCCCGGAGACCGTCACTCGGCGCATTACAGGCCTCATTGAAAGAGCCAAAGTTGGCAACCTGCTGATTCAATTTCAGCTCGGCAACATGCCCGACCATCTGGCGCGCAAGAGCATGAAGCTGTTCGCCGAAAAAGTCGCGCCGGCTTTGCGCGACGCGTCTCTAGCCCAGTTCACCAAAGAATTTCCCGACGCGAATGTCGAACAACCGGCGGAGGCAGTCCATTGAGCGAACGAATCATCGAGGTCAATAAGCGTAACGTGCACGTTTTGGAAAACGGCAGCGGCCATCCGCTGCTCTATCTCCACGGCTTCGCCGACGTCCACTCGGTCAAAGAAGGCTGGCTGCCTTTGCACGAACGATTAGCCGAGCACGCCCGCGTGATCGCCCCCGCCCACCCCGGCTGCGCGCAGACGGACGAGAACAAGGAAATCGACACGGTCGAAGACGTGGTCTTTCACTATCTCGAAGTGCTCGACGCCTTGAAGCTGACGCAGTTCGATCTCGTCGGCAGTTGCGTCGGCGGCTGGATCGCCGCCGAGCTGGCCGTGCGCCATCCGGAAAAACTTCGCAAGCTGATTTTGATCGGCGCCGCCGGTCTGTTCGTTCAAGGCGCGCTCATCGGCGACGTCTTCATGAATGCCCAGCCCGAGTACGGTTCGAGCTACGCATCTTTGCGGGAATTGCTTTTTGCGAGCGCGAATCAACCCAACGCCCTCGACATGTTTCCTGACGGCAAAGGCGAGTTGGAAGACGAAGTCCGCCGCTACCAGATGCTGCGATTGAGCTCGCGCATCGGCTTCAAACCGCCCTACTTCTACAACCATTCGCTGCGGAACCGCCTCCACCGCATGACAGCGCCGACATTAGTCGTCTGGGGCGAAAAAGATAACTTCGTACCGCGCGCCCACGGTGAAACCTACGCCGAAAAGATCCCGGGCGCAAAACTCACCATCGTTCCCGGCTCCGGCCACAGCGTGCACGTGGAGAAACCGGAAGAGATGGCGATGCTGGTTCGTGAATTTCTAGAGAAATGAAATCGCAGCCGGATACTTTAACCTCAGAAAATTTTTGCGGTCTCCCTGGTTTTCCCGCGACTATCAATCCCTCCGGGTAGCAGGTTTGGCTACATTGGTTTCCTGAATAGCGACAGAACAAAGGCCACTACACACAGTCCCGCTGCAAACAGAAAAACATCTTGAAACGCTGGGACGAACCCGTGGAAATTTGTCGGTCCGTAAAACGCGGGTTGGTCTGAATAAATCTGTCGCCGCTCGTCGAAGAGCATGCTCCAAAGCGTTGCGCCGAAGACAATCCCTAGGGTGCGCATCATATTGGCGATACTGCCTGCCACGCCCTGTTGGTTGCGTGGAATCGCGCCCATCACAAAGCTCATGTTCGGCGCCTCGAACACGCCCAATCCCAGACCCACAACGCTGAGCGCGACAGCGACCAAGAGATACTCCGCTTGCGCGTCCAACCGGCTGATCATCCACAGGCCGAGCCCTTCCAAAGCCAAACCGAGAGCGCTCAAGACGGCTGTACCAAATCGGTCGGATAGTCTGCCGGCGACCGGCGCGGCAAGCGGCGTCATCATCGCAGCCGCAAGCATAAGAGTGCCGCCGGTCGTCGCCGGATAGCGCAGCACATCGATCACGTAATAGGGCACGAGTAAACCGATAGCGAATCTGGCGCAGTTGGCGAGAACGGCGAGGAGGTTGGCGATGACGAACGGCGGGTGCCGAAAGAGGCTCAAGTTGACTACCGGCGCCTTAACCCGCTTCTCCGTAATGATGAATCCGGAAAAACACATTAGGAAAAACAATCCTAGCGTGATCACATTCGACGATGACCAACCCACTCTTCGGCTTTGACTGATCGCCAATAGTAAACTCGCTAAACTTGCGGCGAGAGTTAGAGCTCCCAGAAGATCGAAACCTTGCGCACTCCGATGTTCTCGAAGCGCCGGCAGCTTTGCCGCCGCGAGCCATACGAGCAACAACGCTGGTATCAAACGGAACAAGAAGACCGCGCGCCAGCCGAAGAGATCGACCAGTACGCCGCCAATCAACGGGCCCAAGGCATAACCCGCCGCCATGCTCATCTGAAAGATCCCGAGAGCACGGCCGCGCGCTTCCGGAGGCACGGCCAAAGTGACCAGCGCCGGAGCGGACCCCGACATAAGCGCCGCTCCCACACCCTGTCCCACGCGCGCCACGATGAGCCAGCCAAAGGTCGGTGCCAATCCACAGCCCAGAAATCCAACCGAACTCACGAGCAGTCCGCACGTCAATACCCGTCCATGCCCCCAAACATCGGCGAGCCGGCCGCAACCGAGCAATAGGCTCGCATGCGGCAACACATAGCCGACAATCACCCATTGGATCGAGCTCACCTCCAATGAAAACGCCGCGGTGATCGCTGGAAACGAAATGTTGAGGGCGCTATCGAGAGACCCCAGGAAGGCGCTTAGGCTGGCAATGACAACCGAATACCGCAGGACCGGCGGATGAGGATAAGATTCCGTATGTTCCTTACCGGCGATTTTTGTAGTTCCCGGCGAGCACCTCGACAGAGCGGAAACGGGTGCGTTTACAATCTCGTGGGATCATCCCTATTCAGGGACTTTTACTACCAAACATCTGACGGGCAAAATGAAACGAAAACTTTTAGCTTTGAAATACTAACACGAGCTCGGCTTCCACATGCGGTTTCGTCGCTCCAGAAGGGTAGCCGCCTTTCACTGGATGAAGTAACTTTACTTTCCCCAAATCTTTTTGACGCTCTACCACAATCGAAACCAAAATTGTACTTTATTTATTGCTTGCGGGTACCCCGCGCTAATGAACCTTGAGGAGGTAATCATGGAAGCAGTCGGGTTAACAAATCATGACCTTGAGATCGAGGACGTCGAATATCTTCGCCACGGCGACACGCCGCTCCTGCTGCGCCTTTTCAAACCCGCCGGCGCCGGGCCGTTCCCGCTCATCGTCGAGCTTCACGGCGGCGCCTGGTGCCGCGGCGACCGCGCCAATGATACGGCGCTCAATGAAGCGCTGGCAAAAAGCGGCGTCGTAGTGGCCGCTCTGGATTGGCGCATGCCGCCCGTGGCGCCGTATCCCGCTTCGCTCACGGACATCAATTACGCCGTGCGCTGGCTCAAGGCCCGTGCCGGCGGGTTGCGCAGCCGCCCTGAGCTAGTCGGAATTATGGGAAGCTCGAGCGGCGGGCACCAGGCAATGCTGGCGGCCATGCGGCCGCGCGATCCCCGCTATTCGGCGCTGCCCCTTCCCGCCGCCGCCGCGCAGGTCGACGCCAGTGTGCGTTGCGTCGTGATGTGCTGGCCCGTTATCGATCCGCTGGGCCGCTATGAATACGCCAAAGATCTCAAAACACGCGGCGGGTCGCATGCCGAGTTTGCCGACCGGGTGTTGCCCAGTCACGATCAATTCTGGGGCAGTGAAGAAGCGATGGCCGAAGGCAGCCCCACGCGCGCACTCGAACGCGGCGAAAAAGTGGAATTACCGCCTGCCCTCTATATTCAAGGCAGCGCCGACGTGGCGCATCCCAAGCCTGACCGCGAGCGCTTCATTGAAACTTACCGCAAGGCCGGCGGCCATCTGGAGCTGGAACTTTTCGAAGGTGAAGCCGAGGGCTTCATCGGGAGAAACTCGAACTCACCCAACGCCGCACGGGCCACGGAGAAGATCATCGACTTCGTGCATAGACAGCTCGGGTGAGCGGCCAAGGGACTAGCGGCGAAACGGATGAGTATCGCGGCCGGAAGCTCGGCGTCGCTTTAAAAAGTTGGGCTGATCAAACCGCGGGAGCGGCGAAAATCTCGATCACAGAAGAGTGTCTGTTACGCCGGTTCTGCTCGGGTTTTTTATGGTAGTGCTTCTTACGTAGTCTTATCCCTTTCAGCCCTCGTGTTTAAACGCCACGGCAAACTGCCGATTTTCCAGATGTAAAGTTTATCAACAAATGCTAAACTACGCGGGTATCCGGAGTATTTATTAGATGGGAGAGAACTATCCAGCGAATTATTATGCGCGAGTTTTGAGAGCTATCGGCCAAGATCTTGCCGATCTTTTCCCCCATCAACTCGAGATTGAACAACAAGATCGTACCTTCGTCGTGCACGTGCGTTGTGATCGCAGAAGATCGGAAAGTAAGGCTCCACCTCAGTCTGCCGAGGCGCCACGAACGGGGTTGCGAGGTTTCATTCACAAACTCAACACAATTCGCCTGGACAAACCCCCTGAAAAGCCCGAAATCGTAACCGTGAATCGTTCCTACAATCCCATCGACATCAGCCGCATCGATGAATCGGGCCTGCAGCGCCGCATGCAGATCGGCAAGATCCCGGACATCCATAACGTTAGCGAAGTGCTTCGCACCATTGGCAGAATCATCGACGCGGATGAAGGCCGGCTGATTAAAATCTTCAAAGACCAAAGGCGTGTCACATTTGACTACATCGTGAGGGGCGGCGAGACGCGCAAAGCGGAAATGACGCTTACGGAACTATACAAAGTCCAACAGACCTATTATCAGAAGCGCAGTGCCTCTCAAAGCCTCGATCTGTGGAAGGGAAAAAAGTAAGTCCGCAGATTCTTTTCTAACTTATCATTCAACGGATACCGAAACGGCACCGAAGATTTAGCGTCTCACCGACCCTCACGATCGCACGCCGTTTTAACTCAATCGCACTCGATAACGAACTAGACTAGTTTCTGTCGCGAAATTGCCTATTATACCCGGTGTCACGATGCGGCGCCCTTGATAACTCAGCATTTTTTTCGATGCCATAAAGCTTGGAACGAAGAAATCATGAGTTTCGCGACAGAAACTAGACTAAGACTAGCAGATTGCTGAAAAAGTCTGATTGCAGGCTGCTCAAAAAGATCTTAGAGGCGAGGCGCGCAAAAAATCGACGAGCGGAGGCGTACGTAGCCAGTACGTTGTAGCGAGGCGATTGAGCGTAACGCAGCATATGAGG
Organism: Binatia bacterium; assembly: GCA_050735675.1. Classification (GTDB taxonomy): domain Bacteria; phylum Desulfobacterota; class Binatia; order UBA9968; family UBA9968; genus DP-20. Next base: position 14,998 of record JBOHVN010000273.1, read on the forward strand.
CTTTTTCAGCAGCCTGCTTCTAGGGCAGGCGCAGCTTGGGATCGAGAGCGTCGCGGAGCGAATCGCCGAAAAGATTGAAAGCCAAAACCGAAAGACTGATGGCGAGCCCAGGGTAGATCGCCATCCACGGCGCGCGTTCGGCGAACTCGACGGCGGCGCCGCGCAGCATAAGACCCCAGGCTGCTTGCGGTTCCGCTACGCCGAGGCCAAGGAAGGAAAGCGAGGCCTCCAAAAGAATCGCCTGGCCGAGAAACGCGGTCAGCATAATCAGATAGGGCGCCATGACATTGGGAATCATGTGGCGAATAATGATGCGCAACGGACCAAAGCCGAGAGCGCGCGCGGCTTCGACAAATGGCATCTCACGCAAAGCGAGGGCGCTGCTGCGCACGACGAGAGCGCAACGCGGTACCATGGGAACGGTGATGGCGAGGATGACATTCGTCATTCCGGAGCCCAGCAACGAAACAACCACCAGCGCCAAAATGATCAACGGAAACGACAAAAGCAGATCCATGAAACGTTGGAGCACGAGATCGATCTTGCCGCCGAAATACGCGCTGGTTACGCCGATGAGCGCTCCAAGGGTTGCCCCAAGGAAGGAAGACGAGAACCCGATCCATAAAGCAGTCCGTGAGCCGTAGATGATACGGGTGAATACGTCTCGACCGAAAGAGTCGGTTCCGAACCAGTGAGATGAACTCGGTGCCTGGAGCATTTTTCCGTAATCCGTCGCCAACGGATCGTAGGGCGAAACGAATCCCGCGAGGACCGCAGCCGCGATCATTATGCCTATAATGGCCGCCCCGACGGCTCCTACCGGCCGTCGACGGGTGAAGCGGAAGGACGTCTCGAGCCACCGATCGAGGCGAGAGACAACCGGAAGCGTGTTGGTTTGAACGCTAGTTCTTACCATACCGTAGCTCGTTCAAAAAGTTCCTAGATAGGGTTCAACAGGGGCTGACGTCTTGAATCATTTGAACGTTTTGACTATTTGAACACCTTCCATCTTTGTGTTGGCTCATCGATAGCGAATGCGTGGATCCAGACAGGCGTTTATTAAATCAACGAGAAAATTTACGAAGATAAAAACAAATGAAGTGAGCAAGACCAGACTTTGGACCATCGTGTAGTCGCGCTGGCTAATGGCTTCGACGAAGAGCTTGCCGATACCGTTCAAGTTGAAAACCTGCTCGGTCACCACCAGACCGCCAACGAGAAACGCAAACTCAAGTCCGATTACGGTAGTCACCGGCAGCAGTGCGTTTTTCAGCGCATGGCGGATCAGCACCGCCCGCTCCCGGAGCCCTTTGGCGCGGGCTGTGCGAATGTAGTCTTCCCGCAAAACCTCCAAGACCGCCGAACGCGTCATGCGCGTCGCGACGGCGGAGTACCGGTAACCGACGGCTAAGGCGGGCCAGATAAGCTGCGTCAGATTGGCCTTCGGATCAACCCAGAATGACGTAAAGGTCAGGGGCGGCAGCCAGCGAAAATAAATGACAAAGGCAAGAATGATGACAATGCCGAGCCAGAAAGACGGAATGGCCAGCCCGGCGATCGAGAAAATCCGCACGCAGTAATCGATCCACGTGTCTTGCTTCACCGCCGCAAGCGCCCCGAAGGGAATCGAGATCAGGACCGCGACGAAAGTCGCCATCAAGGCAAGCTCGATACTCAACTCAAGTCGAATAGCAATCTCGTGGGTGATGGGCTGTCCCGTCCACATGGATGTGCCAAAGTCCAGGCGGGGGATACCGACGATCCAGGTGATGAACTGTTTCCAGATAGGCTGGTCTAGACCCAGTTGCGCGCGTTCGCGGGCGAGCGCCTCCTTCGGCGCATAGGTTCCGGCACCGGCGTATTTAAGTTCGACGATGTCTCCCGGCACGACGCGGAGGAGAAAAAAAATCAAAACCGCGACCCCGAACAGAGTCGGGATCATTAACAACAGACGTTTGACGATATACTGGCGCACGCGTCAGCCGGTCGAGGATTGAAGATGAAAAATCGACGACCGTGCGGTTCTCGGTCCTCCATCCTCGGTTTGATTACTGCGCGATCCAGACATCCTTTAGATCTTGGTTAACGTAGTGACTCGGCGTGATCTTCCAGCCTTTCAATTTGGCTGAGTGCGGGACGATGCGCTGCCACCAGAGCGTGGGGGGGAACTGATATGCCTTCTCATCGATAACACGCTTCTCGAATTGCCTTAAGAGCTTCAGGCGTTCTTTAGGGTCTGTGGCTCGGCTCTGCTTTTCGTAGAGGTCATCCAACACGCTGTCGTTATACCTCGCGTAATTGACGGGACTCTTGTTGCTGCTCACGAACTTGAAGAGCTGCAGATCCGGGTCGTCCATAAAATCACAGGAGAAGTCGATCCCGGCGTCGTAGTTACCCTGGCGGAAATCGTTGAAGTAAGCTCCCGCTTCCTGCTGGACGTGATTGACGTTGAGCCCAATCTGGCGCCATTGATCGATGACGTAGACCCCGGTGACCTCGTAAGGCTCTCTGACATTACGATTCTTGAGTGTAAAAGAAAACCCTTCAGGCACCCCGGCTTCTTTGAGCAATCGTCTCGCTTCCTTGCGCGACGCCTCGATGTCCTTTCCGAATCCGGCGAGCTTCACAAGTTCCGACTCGGGTATGGCGAACTCGGAGCCGGGCCGTAAAAGCCCGCCGACGTATTTCATCACCGAGATCTGCGACAACGCCTTCGATGCTCCCCACCGATCGATTGCAAGAGTGAGAGCACGTCGAACTCGCACGTCGTCGAACGGTTTCTTTTCGTTATTGATCGTCACCGTAAGATTGCAGACCCAGGGACTCTCCTGAACGACGACTTGGTTTCCAGCGGTCCTTACGATGTCATCGCGGGCCGCCGGGTTGAAGCCGCGGAATTCGACGAGCGCCTGCCCGCTGCGCACCGCGGCGACGCGCGGCGCCGTGTCCCGGATGATGACTGCTCTATAGCCGTCGAGATAGGGTCGCCCCTTCATGAAATAATTCGGATTCTTCTTTCCCACCCAGTGGGAGCCGGCTACATACTCGCCAAAGGTGAACGGGCCGGAGCCCATGATGTTCTTTTCATACCAGCGCGGATCTTTGGCCAGAATGTCGGCGCTATAGATGAAATTCCACGGCGAGGCCAGGTTGGCAAGAAAAGATGCCGACGAATGCTTCAAACGAAAGACGACTGTCTGCACATCCGGCGTCTCTACTTTGTCCACGACGGCGTAAGTGGCCTGGCGCGCGCTCACTACTCCTTTCGGCGGAAAAATAATCTTGTCGTAGGTTGCCTTGACGTCTTTGGCGGTCAGTGCGCTGCCATCGTGAAACTGAATTCCCTGACGAATCTTGAAGGTATAAGTAAGCCCATCCTTGGAAGCCTGCCAGCTTTCCGCCACGTCGCCAACAATTTTGGGATAGTTCTGCGGATCGAAGCGAAGCAGCGTGCTGTAGTGCGGAGCAACCGGATGGATCATGGCGAAGGTCGTTTCGCGGTGCCCGTCGTATGAGGGTGGCGTACCGCCGACGGCGAAAACCAACTCACCGCCCGACCGGGGCGTTTCCGCCGCGTTGACTGTAACGGGACAAATCAACAGAGTCCCGACTGCGAATAGCACCTTGGTAAAATGACACTTCTTAATGACCTTTTTGACCAAGATAAACATGGGTTACCCCCTCGCAGTTATTTTGGAGCAAGTGCTCTATAATAGGGCGAAAATATTGGATTCGTCCACTTAAAGCAAGCTGGTAGTAGTTAATTAACTTAACCACTACCGCCGTTGCATTGTACGGCACCCACGCCGATGGACGACGACTTGACGCGCGCTTCGCATCTGCCCTAAAATGCGGGCGCCAAATTTGACGAATTCTAATTAAGCTCTGCGCCGATGACGACAGCAAGATTAACCGCAACCGCAACAACAACCTACCTTTTGACATTGATCTTCGGCGCGGCTTTATCAGGCTGCGCGGTTTCCGGAACGGCCGTAAAGCCGTCGCCCGCGCCGCAAATTTCCGCTGAGTCGCGCAAGCTCACAGACATTTTCGAAACTTATTTTGAGCGTTATCTCGAGCTCTTTCCATTGTTGGCAACCTGGATTGGCGACCATCGTTACGATGACCGCTTCACCGTCACCATCGGCGCAGACCATCGCGCCGAACGGCGCAAGCTCTATCAGAACACCCTCGATCGGTTGCTGGAAATAAAGACGGACGAATTGACCGCGAACGAGCGCCTGCATCATCAGGTTCTGGTGCGCGCGCTCCAACGGCGCCAGGAAGCCGCCAGATTCCGCGGCTATCTTTTGCCGGTGCGCCAGCTCGGCAGCCTGGCCGTGGAGTTTCCGCTCCTCGGCTCCGGCGGTGGCTCTCACCCTTTTAAGACCGTCGCCGACTACGACAATTTCTTGAAACGCATCGACGGCTTCGAGCGCTGGATCGAGACGGCGATCTCGAACATGCGCGAAGGCGTAAAAAGCGGCGTGGTTCAGCCCAGAGCCGTCATGGAGCGGACGCTGCCGCAGCTCGAAGCGATCGCGGTCAGCGATGTCAAAGCGAGTCTATTCTACCAGCCGATCCTGCGCTTGCCGGGTGGTTTCAACGATGCCGACCGGACTCGCCTAAGCCGCGCTTACAGCGACGCGATCGAGGGAAAAATCCTGCCGGCTTACCGCAGGTTGATCGCGTTCATCCGCGATGAATACCTTGCCAAGACGCGCGCCACGACCGCCTGGTCCGATCTTCCCGACGGATCCGCGTGGTACGATTATCTGGTCAGTAATCGAACCAGCACGGATCTCAAACCGGAGGAAATTTTCCAACTCGGCATGGACGACATCGCGCGCATCAAAGGAGAGATGGAACGGCTGCGCGCCGAAAGCGGCTTTGCCGGCACGCTGAACGAATTCGCCCGGCACCTTTCTAAGACTGCGCCCCGACTCTACTCAAGCCGCGGCGCTCTCATCAAAGGCTACGAATCCATACTGCAAACAGTTACGCCGAATCTTTCAAAGCTCTTCGGCCGCATTCCGGCGGCGCCGTTCGAGATTCGCACGATCGAGGATTTTCGCGAAAGATCGGCTCCGTCGCAGTATTGGTCGGCCGCGCCCGACGGCTCGAGGCCGGGGATTTTTTACGTCAACGCCGCCGGTATTGAAACAAATCCGAGGCGCGCTTCCGAGCCTTTGTTTCTGCACGAAGCCCTCCCCGGGCACCATTTCCAAATTTCCCTGCAGCAAGAACAGAAGAATCTGCCGAGCTTCCAGCGCTTCGGCCGCTACACGGCGTTCATCGAGGGCTGGGCGCTTTACGCCGAAAGCCTCGGCGCCGAGCTCGGCGTTTACACCACCGTTGAGCAAAAGTTCAGTCGCTTGAACTCCGAATTATTTCGCGCCGCGCGTCTGGTCATTGACGTCGGCCTGCACCGCAAGGGCTGGAGCCGGGAGCGGGCGATGCAATTCATGATGGAAACAACCAGGGCCGGCGCAGCCGGCGCGGCGCTCGAGATCGACCGCTATATCGCCAATCCGGCGCAAGCTCTCGCCTACAAAATCGGCCAGCTGAAGATCGCCGCGCTCCGATCGCGAGCCGAGAAAAAACTCGGAGCCAAGTTCGATATCCGCGCCTTTCACGACGAATTACTCAAAGACGGCGCGCTGCCGCTCGATATTCTCGAAGCCAAGATGGATGCGTGGATAGAGCAGGTACTGCGCTGACCGGTCGCCTTACTCCGTAACGAATGACTCAAATCTTACGCTGTTAGCGCAACACTTCCAACTCGAGTGGGTTCAGCCGGCGATTTTCTGGGGATTTCATACTCGTTTTAATGAATCTCTCACGCTGGCGCGCTACAATGTTTCTTTCCATGCGCGCCTCCATTCTCACTGCTAAAGATCCGCCCACGAATCTTAAGAGACGCCGGCTACCGCCGCCGCGCATGATAAGCGGCAGCGAACGGCGCCGGATTAATCCAAACCGCGGATGGATCAAGCTCGGCGAGCGCTATGCGGATTTTTTCATCTCGCGCTTCGTCTATCCGCTGCTCGGCCATATTTGGAGCCCCTATTGTTGGTTGCTGCACCGGCGCTTTCGCCTTGCCGAGGCCACGCTTTCGCCGGCGCGATGGCCGCGCGGGATAGCGCCGTTGCGACTGCTTTTGATCACCGACATTCACGCCGGTATTTTCTTGAAACCTCAGACGCTTTGGCAAATCATCCGTGACTTGATGCAAACCAAACCTGATCTGGTCATGATCGGCGGCGACCTGGTGACGGGACACGTTAGCGAGGCGACCCGCTATCTCGACGCCTTGGCGGCGCTCACCGAAGCGCCGCTCGGCGCGTGGTTTTGTTTCGGCAATCATGATTACTTCGGCGGCGACCCGGAAGAGCTGCGCGAGAATCTAGCGGCCGTCGGTATCAAAACCCTGAAGAACGAAAGCGTCGTAATGAGTCATCACGGCGCATCGTTCGTCCTCGGCGGCATCGACGATTTATTGTTCGGCAAACCTGATTGGCAAAGCGTAACATCGACCTACGGCGCGCCTCATTTATTGCTGGCGCACAATCCCGATCACTTCTATGACGCCGTCGCTCACGGCGTGGCGCTTACGCTCGCGGGCCACACGCACGGCGGCCAAATTCGCCTGCCAAACGGCCCGCCGATCGTCCGCCAGAGCCGCTACTGTCTCGACGAGGGCGTGTATGCCTATCGATCATCCTTGCTGGTGGTGTCACGCGGCCTCGGCAGCGTCGCTCTGCCGTTTCGCTGGGGCGCGGATCCCGAGGCGGTACTGATCGAGGTTGTTGCGCCGGCGTGAGGCTCGCGGTTGATCGCGCAAACCAATATTATTTGGCTGATTGAGTCTGCCGCGCCTTGTTGACCAAACCGAAGAGCGTCCGGCGCGCGCTCTCCTGCACGATATTCGGCATCGCGCCCATCTTCTTCGCGACCTCGGCCTGATTGAACATAAAATTTCGCCAGACCTCAGGCGGCATGACAGAGTATTTATCGGCTTCTTGGCGGGCAGAATTAACTAATTAGCGGTTTAACTGTGGCCGGTGTTAGTGCCACAAGCATGCCGGCTCTTCCAAATTACGCGGCGATTTTCGCCCGCCACGCGTTAAGCAGTCGATCTCGTTCTCCGGTCTCCAAGTGGTTCAACGCCTGAGCGACGATATCGAGACCCACCATGTCGCTCCAGGCATGGATCAACCGCCTGGTCACGGGTCCAGGCACTTCATTGGCCGGGCGCACACCGTTGATACTCTGCACCGGTAGTATCGTCGGGCTCGTGCTGGCGAGAAAGGCTTCCTCGGCATTGTAGGCGTCGTACGGAGTGAAGTTGCCGTCCATCACTTCGATCTTGAGCTTCGCCGCAAGCTCGAACAAGGCATCTTTGGTGATTCCGTCCAAAACATTTTTGTTGGAAGGCGTGCAGAGTTTGCCGCTTACGACCAGGAAAAAATTGTGCGCGTTCGATTCGCTGATGTTGCCGTCGAGATCGAGCATCAGCGGGATCGCCTGCGGATCGACTAGTTTGGCCTCAAAGATCGCCATGTTGTGGTTCGTTGTTGATCTTCGCCTTGGGTTCGAGACATTGCGGCGGAATACGCCGCGTCGACGGAATGACGAGTTTGACGCCGTCGATATAGTGGCGGGCGAATTCCTCGAACGCGATGTTGATGCAGTAAATCGCCACCGTCGCCTTGCCGCTCGTGCGATTTCCACGCGACGAGCGCACGCCCCGGCTCACCACCTGCCAGATCGCCACTTCCTCGTTTTGATCGAGCATGGGTTGGTTGCGCTCGAGCAGTTCGAGCGTGAGCTTTTCCATCTCATCCGGCGAAAGGCCGCAATCGATACGCGTGTAACACAGCGACCGGAACAGCCGCGCGGTGTGATCGCGCAAGCGGAATGGCTTGTGAGCAAAGGTTCGCGTCACATCGTAAACGCCGTCGCCGGCGTTAAAACCGGAGTCCAGCACCGAAACCTTGGCCTCGCTCTCGGGCACAAACGAGCCATTTAAATAGACGATCTTTTCAGCCATGATTCGTCCTCCCGGTACGAGAGTCTGCCCCACTTGACTTTTACCGAGCCACCGTTGACCCTGTCAATCCGACGGTCTTCTTTGATCCGCCGAGCGCGGAGGTAAAAAGGGCGATGATACTCAAGAAGATCGCCGCGAGAAAGGTCGTATTCAGAGCCGCGACGAATCCAAGCGGGTTCTCCGTCGTAAGATTCGTCGTCTGCATTCCCGTGTAGCGCTCGAAGGCGAGGGACATGCTCAATCCGCCGAGCGCCACGCCCAAAACGTTGCCGAAACCGAAGGTTACGTGATTGACCGCCGAGGCAAAGCCGCGATGCTCTCTCGGCATCATGCTGATCATCGCCGTCGAGTTGGCGGGATTGAAGATGCCGTTGGTAATCGCGCCGACGACGATCAACGCCGCCGGCAACAGCCAGTGCGAGTCGGCGCGCAACAAACCGCCGATCGCCAACGAGACGATCATGAAGGCCACGCCGAAAGTCGCCGGGACTCTCGGCCCCAACCGGTCGGTCATATAACCGCTCAGCGGCGCCAACGCGACCGTGAGAACCGACGGCGCCATGAAAAGCACGCCGACCTGCGTCGGCGAGAGATGCAGCACATCTTGCAGATAAAACGGCAAGAGGAATCCGGTAAGCGAGTAGCACATGGCGATCACCAGTAGACTGATGACGCTGAAGCTGAAGCGACGGATCCTGAACAATTCGAGGTTAACAAACGGGCTCTTGGCACGCGACTCGTGCACGAGAAATGCCGCCAGGCTGACGATCAGGACCAGTGCAAGAAGCACCTGAGTCAAGTCGCTGATCACCTGCTGCGTGCGCCGGTCGAAGATAAACACCAGCGTCGTTGTGATCGCGAAGAGCAGCGCGGCGCCGAGATAATCGATCGAATCGATGTGACTTTGGGGCGCCGAGCGCCGCCTCTTGAGGTTCGCCAGCGCCAAGATCGCGCCGCCGAAGCCGACCGGCGCGAGCAAGAAGAAACTCCAGCGCCAGCTCAGGTAGTCGATCATCAAACCGCCGATGCCGGGTCCCAAGATGAAACCCACGTGGTGCGCCGTGGTCATGTAACCTTGCGCCCTTCCGGCGAGATCTTCCGTCACCGACTCCGACGCGAGCGCCCGGCTCGACGATTGCAGCATCGCAGCGCCGACGCCTTGAACGAGGCGCGCCAGGATCAGTTGCAGCACGGTTTGCGAAAAACCACAGAGTAGAGAGCTCGCGGCAAACACGAGAAACCCCAATGCGAACATCTTCTCCCTGCCCCACAGGTCCGAGATGCGGCCGAAGATCACCGACAGGCCGATGTTCGAAAGCTGATATGACAGCAGTGCCCACGAAACGCCGAGTAGGTCAGTGCCCAGACTCTGCGCCACCGTTGGCAGCGATATGCTGACGATGCGCGTCGCCGTGCCGGAAAAAAAGGTTCCGAGAAGCGCGGTCGCGAGAAGTAAATAGTTGACGCGGGAAGCCACGTGGATGCGAATCGTCGTAGGAAATTTTCTCGATTAATAGCGCCGAATGCGTCGCGCGGCAAATGGATACAAGAGGGATTCAACGCGAATGCACGTCCCGAGCAAAGTCGAGGAACGCCAGGTATTTTTAGTTTCGCAATCCGAATATCGAAATCCGAAACAACCCAAAACTTTTAAACCGTAGATTCCCAAACCGAAAACCCGAAGCAAGCTCATTTTTAATTAAACATTGGTTTTTTTTGCTATTTAGCATTGCTTCGAGCTTCGGATTTAGTTTTTCGAGTTTACCCATCGAGTCCTTGGCGGCCTTTGCGTCTTCGCGCGAAGTATGCCGACTTTCGCTTGCGGCTTCTCATATTCGAATGAGTTTTAGCACCGTTATTGGCGGGATACGAAACGGATTGGGTCGGGAGCCTGGAGAAACAAGTTTTCAGCTAGCGGATTCGTTCCACAAACGACGCCACATCCCGCGCCCACTCAGCGGGGCGCGCATCGACGATGGACATGTGCGGAACGCCGGCATAACTGACGAATCGAGCGTTGGTGCCCATTGCCAGCGCGATGCGGCGCGCTTGATCCAGAGTTGCCCGATCGTCCTGTTCACCATGCAAGATCAACGCGGGATGTTTTACCGTGCGAGCGTAATCGACCGGATTGTGCGAGAACATGTTGAAACCGTTTTGCACGCTCCCCCAAAAGAGCAGCATTTCAGCGAACGGCGAACCGGGAAGGCCCATCGCGCGAAAACGATTTTTAGCGGTGTTGAGCAGGCTATCGAAAGTCGCTTCGATGATAATTGCATCAGGTGTGACGCCATTCGCTGCGATCGAGCGTAGCACCGCCGCACCGCCCATGGAAATCCCGTAGAGGACAACTTTGCGCTCCGGCCAACTCCGCCGGACGAATTCAACTGTCGCCGCAACATCACCCGCCTCTTTCACACCGATCGTCGTGCCGGAACCCGATGAAGCGCCTGAACCATAGAAATCCACCAGCAGTGTTCCATATCCGTGTTGTTGAAACGCTCGCGCGGCGGAGAGCAAAGTCGACTTGCTCGCCGCGTAACCGTGAAACAGCGCGATGATCAGTCGCTCGTCTTTGCCCGGCACGAACCAAGCTTCAAGTGTCGAACCGCCTTCACTTCGGAAGTGGTGCGTTTCGAATGTCAGTCCGAGCGCCGCCGGAGTTCTAGAATTGTGCGGGCGCGGCACGTTCACGCCGGAAATAAAAACCCTAGTTGCGTCGAGCAAACTCAGCCGCTTCGGCCCGGCCGTGCGTGTACCGGCGGCGGTGAAACGTGTCATCGCGCGCGCCTGCATGAAGGCAACAATGTTGATGCTAAGTAGGACGCCTAGCAGAGCGGCGGAACAAAGTTTGATACCACGTTTCATGTATCGAATCAGTGATACCAATTACGCGAGCGCGTAGAAATAAGGGAGAATTGTCAAGCCAACCGACTGCGAGGTTTTTGCGTGGCGGCGGATCTCTTTATCCCCGCTATCGTGATGCCGGCCGTCGTCGTCGTTAAGGCAAGCACTACGATTTTAGCAAGTGAACGATTTGATCGACGCAGTTCTCCGGTTTGATGCCCACGGTTCGCAGGTGAATTTCCGGCGCTCGCGGCGGCTCATAATCGCTGTCGATGCCGGTGAAATTCTTCAGTTCTCCGCGCCGCGCCTTGGCATACAGCCCTTTCACATCCCGGCGCTCGCACTCCTCCAGCGGGGTATCAACGAAGACTTCGATGAACTCCCCTGCCTCAAACAGGCCACGCGCCAACTGGCGTTCGGCTCGAAAGGGTGAAATGAAAGCTACGATCACAATCAGCCCCGCATCCACTAGAAGTTTGGCGACCTCGCCGACCCGGCGAATGTTTTCTACTCTGTCGGCCTCAGTAAATCCCAAATCACGATTGAGTCCATGGCGCACGTTATCGCCGTCGAGAATGTAGGTGTGGTTGCCGTCTGCATGCAAACGTTTTTCCAATAAGTTGGCGAGGGTCGATTTGCCCGAACCCGAGAGACCGGTGAACCACAGGCAACGCGCCTGCTGATGCTTTATCCCGGCGCGGGCGACTTTGGTTACCTCGAGCGCTTGCCAGTGAACATTCACGGCTCGACGGAGCGCAAAGTGAATAATACCGGCGCCAACGGTCTCGTTGTTCAGTTTGTCGATGACAATAAACGCGCCTAATCTCTTGTTCTCGCGATAAGGCGCAAATGGCACGGTCCTGTCGAAACTCACATTGACGGTTGCGATTTCATTCAGGCCCAGCGTCTTGGCCGCAAGATGCGCGCCGGTATTGACGTCTAGACGATACTTGATATCGGTGATGCTCACATTGGCGGACTTGCTGTGAATGAGCGCGGCATAGGGGCGCCCAGGCAACAAGGCATGCTCGCTCATCCAGAAAAGATCCGCCTCGAACTGGTCGGCTGACTCAATCGGATGGGATGCGATCACGATCACATCGCCGCGGCTCGCGTCGACTTCGTCTTCGAGCACCAAAGTCACCGATTGCCCGGCGGCCGCCTGTGCCGCCGGGCTTTGGCCGACGACGATCTCCTTGACGCGGCTGGCCACTCCCGAGGGACTGACGCGCACGCTATCACCGGATTTGACCGAGCCGCTGCCAATCCGTCCGGAGAATCCGCGGAAGTCGAGGTTGGGTCTATTGACCCACTGCACTGGCATGGCAAAAGCTTGAGCAACTTCCCGGTACTCGGCCGGGACGGTCTCGAGCCATTTCAGAAGGCTTGGTCCTTCATACCAAGGCATCATCGCACTGCCAGAGTCGACAACATTGTGACCTTCAAGGGCGGATAGCGGGATCGCCGTGATCATGTCGAAGTTCAGATCCTCGGCAAAGCGACGATAAGCCAACTCGATCTCGTCAAATACTGCTTGCGACCAGCCTACGAGATCCATCTTGTTAACCGTCAACGCCACTTGGCGGATGCCAAGCATAGAGACGATGCGGCTGTGGCGTTTGGTCTGGGTGAGCACTCCTTTACGAGCGTCGACCAGCAGGACCGCCGCCTGAGCAGTGGAAGCCCCTGTGGCCATATTGCGGGTGTACTGCTCATGGCCCGGAGTATCGGCGACCATGAAGCGTCGCTGCGGAGTCGCGAAAAAACGGTACGCAACATCGATCGTGATGCCCTGCTCTCGTTCGGCCTGCAATCCATCCACCAGCAGCGCAAAGTCTAGGCGCTCGCCTTGGGTGCCGAACTTCTTCGAGTCCGCCTTGAGCGTCTCCAGTTGATCCTCAAAGATCAGCTTGGTCTCGTAGAGCAAGCGGCCGATCAAGGTTGACTTGCCATCGTCGACGCTGCCGCAGGTAATAAAACGCAGGGTATCCATCAAAAATACCCCTCCTGCTTCTTGCGCTCCATCGAGCCGGCGCCATCGTGGTCGATAACACGTCCTTGTCGTTCGGAAGTCGTTGCCCCTAAAGTTTCCGCTACAATCGCGTCGAGCGTTGTTGCGGTGCTTTCGATGGCGGCGGTCAGCGGGTAGCAGCCGAGAGTGCGGAAGCGCACCATGCGCATTTCCACCGTTTCGCCGGGTTCCAGCGGCAGCCGGTCATCATCGAGCATGATCCACTGGCCATATCGCTTAACCACGGGCCGTTTGGACGCGAAATACAGCGGAACGATCGGAATGTTCTCCTGGCGGATGTACGCCCAGATATCGGCTTCGGTCCAATTGGAAAGCGGAAATACCCGGATCGTTTCACCGGCGTTGATCCGGGTGTTGTAAAGAGTCCAGAGCTCGGGGCGCTGCGCTTTGGGATCCCAGCGATGACCCGGCGCGCGAAATGAAAAAATGCGCTCCTTAGCGCGTGATTTTTCCTCATCGCGCCGGGCACCGCCAAAAGCGACGTCAAACCCGTGCAGATCAAGGGCTTGCTTCAGCGCTTCTGTTTTCATCACATCGGTGTGGTACGCCGAGCCGTGGGTGATCGGCCCGATACCCTCCGATGCGCCGCGCGGGTTGGTGTAGCTGATCAGCTCGAAACCGACTTGCTTCGCCGTGCGGTCGCGGAACGCGATCATCTCCCGGAACTTCCATCCAGTATTGATGTGCATCAGCGGAAATGGAATCGGCCCGGGGTAAAAGGCTTTTTGCGCCAGGCGCAACATGACAGAGGAGTCTTTGCCGATTGAGTACAACATCACCGGCTTCGCGGCGGTTGCAGCTACTTCACGGATGATTTCGATGGATTCAGATTCCAGTTCTGAAAAAATAGCGTCGCCCATACCGTTAGGCTTTAACCTCCTATCGATTGCTTCGCCCAATCATAGCCATAAGACGGACAGTCAATCAGCAATCTTCTCACGCCGACACGCTTCACTCAAGCACAATTCTGGTCGCAATGATGGGAGCTTAAAAGATCTCAGAGGCAAGGGCGGCAAAAAATCGACCCGTAGGGTAGCCAGGCGAGTGAGCGCACGCTGGGACGCTACTCATGGCAGTCGGTATCTGAGTCTTTTTCAGCAGCCTGTTATTAGTTAGATGCCACGCTTTGCGACCAAGATACGAGATGCCGTCGCAGCAACCTCGGCGATGAGCGACCCCATTCTCGGATGACGGGGTTCGAGATCCGGCTTTAACGCAAATTGCTGAAGCACCTGCGTGCAAACCGGGCCAACGGAACCGATCACGAGGCGCGGAAATGCGGTGCGGAGCACGGCGTCCAGTCCGTCTTGCGCCGCCACGCTGAACATATGATCCACCTGCGCGCCGTTGGTGAAGAGGGCCACATCGACCTCGCCGTTAATGATTTTTCGAATCGTGTCGCGCAGTGGCGTGATGTCCTCCGGCAAAGCCCAGCGGTAAATCGGAACGGGCGTTACCGCAGCACCCCGGTGCGCTAGCGCGGCATTGAGATCGGGATTGGGCATGCCATATTCTTGAATTGCTATCCTTTTGCCCGCAACGGCAAAAACAGAATCTAAGACCGAAAGAATCTCACGCCACGTGTTGGGCTCCGGAATTGTCGCTGCCGCTTGCAGCCTCAATTCCTTGAGCACGCCCACCGGCTTTGGTCCACGCGCCACGAGCCGGATGCTTTTCAGCGCGGCCACAATCCTGTCCTGGGCGTACTGAGTGAGCAGAATTTGATTCAGAATCCTTGTGCCGACGCCGGTCATGAGGATGAGAATATCGACGCGGCCGGCCTCGATCTGCGGCAAAAGCTCCAGCGCCGCGCGGTTTTCCGTTAAAGGAATTTCGCGCATCGATGGCGCGGCGATCGGCTCGCCTCCGTAGCGCCGGATCAACTCGGCCATCTCGACGGCGCGACGGCTCTCGAAGGAGACGACCTTAAGCCCGCGCAGGCTCGCTCGGACGTTCGAATCCATGGAGATCGCGATTATGAAGTGATGGGGAGAACCAATCCAGTTTGTCCGTCAGAGAAACGACGTCGCCGACGACGATCAGGGCCGGCGCCCTCATGTACGCGCTTCTTTCGACGATATCAGCCAAAGTTGCGGTAACAATTTCCTGATCCGGCGTGGTTCCCCAACGAACTACAGCCACCGGCGTTTCCGGCGCCCGTCCGTGAGCCAGGAGCTTGGATACAATGACGGGCAGATTGCCGAGCCCCATTAGGATGACGATTGTATCCACCGCAGTCGCAAGCTTCGACCAGTTCACCGAATCGTGTGATTTCCGCGCTTCGTGTCCGGTTACGACGGCGAAGGACGAAGCAAAGTTCCGGTGCGTCAGTGGGATACCGGCATAGGCGGGCACGGCTGCGACAGAACTGACGCCAGGAACGATCTCGAATGAAATGTCCGCATTTGCCAGCGCTTCCGCTTCTTCTCCCCCGCGGCCGAAAACAAATGGATCTCCGCCTTTGAGCCGGACGACTTCATGACCGAGCCGCGCGTTGTCGATCAACACGCTGTTGATCGCGTCTTGGGAGACGCAATGCCGCCCTGCTTGTTTGCCCGCGTAAATCCTTTCGGCCACCGGCGAACACTCTTCGAGAATCGCCGGATTCACGAGCTGGTCGTAAACGACCACTTGGGCTTTGCGCAGCAGTTCGAGCCCGCGCACTGTGAGCAATCCCGGATCGCCGGGTCCGGCGCCGACGAGATAAACTTTGCCTGTCTTCATGAATCAGCTCCCAAGGCTTTGAGAAGCAACGCTTTTGCCTGCTCCGCTCGAGCGTCAGTTAACGAACGGCGAAATTCTCCTTTTAAGGCTTTATTCCATGCGTCCGCGCTTACAACGAGAGATTTTGCTTTAAGCTCCTCGCGCACTTCACTGACGATTTGAACGAGGCGCGCATAATCCGCCGTCAAATAGTTCTCCAGCTCCTCACGAACGGCTCGCGTGGCAGCCGGACTGGCTCCCCCCGTGGAAATCGCAATCGACAGCTCGCCGCGGCGAATCACCGCCGGTAAAATAAAGTCGCAATTTTCCGGATCATCCGCCGAGTTGATCCATATACCGCGCAGACGTGCGTCTGAAAAAATCGCCTGATTGACCGCGCGATCGTCCGTCGCTACAAAGGCAAGGTCGTACCCTGCAAGATCTCCGGCTTTGTATACCCGCGCCACGTTTCGCAGCATGCCCTGGGCGATCAAGTTCCGGAGCGCTTCCGTAATTGTTGGACTAATAACCGTAACAATCGCACGCGCCGCCAGGAGCCCTTCTATCCTGCGCTGCGCCACAGCACCGCCGCCGATAACGAGGCAGCGCCGCCGGCTCACGTCGATAAAAATCGGATAATAGCCCATGAATTCCTTTTTACTCGACTAGTGTTCTGATCCTGAAGTTCGTTGCAACAATTCATGCGTCATTGCGGCCACAAGTCTCCCCTACCCCTCTTTCCAAAGTTTCCAAAGAGGGGTAATTTCGTTAGACCCCAGTGGATCGATCCGATTGCCCCCCTTTTGCAAAAAGGGGACAGGGGGGGTTGAGTGCGACTTGAGCCGGTGCCATGTTTGACCTTTTCTTAAATGACCTCTCTAACACCACGCCACATGTCTAAGTGTTTACCCGTCCGCAGAGCTCTCTCCTACTCCTCCTCGACCCCTTCCACCTTCCCGTTCAAATTGACATGCAGCCCGCATTCTTTGGTCTCTGGATTTTCCCACCACCAGCGGCCTGCGCGGATATCCTCGACCCGCTTGACTGCACGAGTACAGGGCGCGCAGCCGATACTGGAATAACCTTGATCATAAAGCCGGTTGTAGGGAACGTCGTTTCTCCGGATGTATTCCCACACCTGATCGTAACTCCAGTCCGCCAACGGATTGATCTTGAGAATATCGCCATGATCTCTGTCCAGTTCGACTTTGCGAACCTCGGCGCGCGTGACCGCCTGATCGCGCCGCAAACCTGTCATCCAGGCGCGGAGCTCTTTCAATGCGCGGTTGAGCGGCTCGACTTTGCGGATACCGCAGCAGAGTTGGCGCAGCTCTACGGACTTGTAAAAAAGGTTTAAGCCCTGGCCCCTGACCATCTCCTGAACTTCGATGGCGTCCGGAAAATAGACTTCCACGCTCAAGCCGTAACGCGCGCGTATGGCATCCATGCAATCGTACGTTTCCTGGTTGAGCCTTCCCGTGTCCAGCGTGAAAATGCGGAAGTCCGAGCCACGCACGCTGTGCATCATGTCGATCAGCACGGATCCTTCGGCTTGAAAAGAACACGCAAGTGCGATGCGCGGCGAGAACTTCTCCAGCGCCCACTCCAGAATCTCCTCGGCAGAGGATTTCTCCAACCCTGCCGTCATCTGCGTGCGAAGAAGCTCTTCAGTGTTAAGTGACGACACGTCCATCCTCCTCCAATCCCCAATCAATTGTTGTTCAGCCGCCCGAGCAACTCGTCGACGACAAACGAACGAGACGCTTTGATTCGAACAGCGAATTTCCTGCGTGCTGCCGGCTCGCGTTCTAAACTGATGTCCGCGCCAGCAAAGAGTGTCCGAGCCACTCGGTCGATCTCCGGCGCAACCACGGCAAAGGATTCCTCACTATTGGGCCAGGCCAACCGGTCATTAATCCCTATCATGGCCTCGTTTCCAAGCATTTTGAATTTTTCACCCAGCCGTGGCTCCCGCTCCAGTTTGCGGAAGTTCTCCACGGTTGAACGCAGCACCGTACGCAGCCGCTCCTGATTTGAACCGCTGAGAGGAGTCTTCCGGCTGTAGAGGAGCCCCCGCCGGTTATTTGATTCGTCGATGCTGACGTTGGCATCGTTGGCCACCAAGACGATTCCCGGACCTGCCTGCATGTGGCTGTAGTCGGCCACGTCGTGATAGACACCGTCGCTGGCTTGAATCCAGCCATGAAAAATATCGATAAAATCAGTCAGCGGCACGGTGTTGGGTGGTTCGACGAATAATTTCACGTTAAGCTTTTGCAAATCCATTTTCGCTCTCCTTTTAAACACTCGGCTGCGCGCCCGACGGAACCCTGATCGCGCTCTGCACCGTTCCGCGAGACTTGTTGTGGCAATCATGCGCCGCGTCGATAAACAATTGGGCTTCCTGCAACAACTGCAAGGCACGGTCGGCGTCCGCCGTTTTTCCAGCGCCGATAAATTCCTTCGCTTTGAACAAATACTCCGCGAACTTGCCGCCGGCGTACTTGTCCCAGAAAAGCTGAGTGTCGTAAAAACGCCGCGTAAATTCGGCGATGATCTGATTTTCATCTTCCGAGATGCTCGGGTTCTGGTCTTTGACCAATCCCTGGGCGGCGCGCACCATCGAAGCGTAGGCCAGCTTGGCCGCTTGCTGCGCATAGCCCGAGTCCAGCAGTAATTGCGCTTCGAACAATTCCCGTTCGCTCGCAGCCAGAGTAAATTCGGCTTGGCTCACCACCTCGCCGGCGCATTCACCGACTCCCATGTCCGCCAGGGTAAACTCGCGCGGATCACCCCAATCACTGTAATAGGAGCGGTCAACGTCATGCGCTGGAATCTTGGTTAAATCTTCGAGCAAGTCCTTGATCTGCTTTTTGCCGATGCGAGCGACGAAATCCTGAAAACGCTCGTCCTTGAGCCTTTTTTGCACGTAGAATTCAGCGATGGTCGAAACCGCCTCAGGAACCCGCTTGGACGGCACGGCGCCGATCGGCACGCCGTACTCGCCGGCGTTGTCGTGAAACTTGCCGCCGAGAATGACTTGAAAATGCGGCACCTGAAATCCCTTGACGTTGCGGTTAATACCGTAAAAGCCGATATCGGCGATGTGATGCTGGCCACAGGAGTTGAAGCAGCCACTGACTTTGATGCGGAGGTTTTTGACCGCTTGGTCCAGCTCTAAGCTTTTTTCGCCCAACCGATATCGTAACTCGCGAGCTAGACCGCGCGATGAAGCGATGCCCAACTTGCAGGTGTCCGTGCCGGGGCAAGCGGTCACATCGACAATGGTCGCCGCATCCGCCGCGCCCAAGCCGATGGCTATGATCGCCTGGTAAAATTCCGGCAGATCCGCTTCGCTGACCCAGCGAAACAGAATGTTTTGTTCCACCGTGGTGCGCAGCGTATCCTTGACAAAGCGCCGCGCGATGTCGGCGAGGTCGCGCCACTGGTCGGCGCTGGCATCACCGAGCGGCAGTGAGACCGTGGCCGCCACGTACCCCGGTTGTCTTTGCCTGTAAACATTGGTCGCATACCAGGCATCGAAACCGTCGGGGCGCTGATGGCCGTTGAGGTTCATGCCTGACTTGAGCGGTTGCTCGCTCTGCTCATCGACGCGCGCCACATAATCCGTCCAGCGCGGATCGGTGGGAAGGTTTCGCCGCTCTTCTAAAACCAGCTTGCGAAATTCATCGATGCCGAGGTTGGCAATTAAAAATTTCATCCGCGCCCGCGCGCGATTGCGCTTCTCGCCGAGACGGGCGAAGACACGCGAGATCGCCTGCATAGTCGGCAGCAACTCTTCTTCCAGCAGGAATTCATCGAATAATTTCGCCTTGTAAGGCACCGAGCCCAAACCGCCGCCAACGTAGAAAGCGAACCCGCGCCGCAAATGGCCGTCGACAACCTTGGTCTTGGCGATCGCGCCCATGTCATGCATGGTCACCAGACCGCAGGGATTCTGCTCGCAGCCGGAGAAAGCGATCTTCACTTTGCGCCCGAAGTCCTGAGTATCGGGATGGCCCATCAAAAATCTTGAGCAAGCTTTGGCATAGGGAGTCGTGTCGAAGGTTTCCTCGTGGCAGATTCCCGCGAGCGGGCAGGCGGTAACGTTGCGCACCGAGTTGCCGCAGGCTTCGCGAGTCGTGACCCCGACCGCGGCAAGCCGCCGCATCAGCGCCGGCGTGTCGTCGATATGCACGTAGTGAAGTTGAAAATCCTGGCGCGTCGTCACATGGATGACCCCATCGGAGTATTCCTCGGAAAGATCGGCGAGCATTTCCAATTGCTCCGGTGTCACGCCGCCGAAGGGAATCTTGATGCGCATCATGCCCGGCGCATCCCATAACGTTTCCGGCCCTTTGATCACATCGGCGGGTAATTTTAGCTTTTGAATTCGCTTACCGTCGTGTCGTTGCCCGTTATCGTAGCGCTGGCCGTAAATGCCGCGGCGCAATCTCGTCTCAGCGAAGACTTTTTCATCGATCTTGCGCTGCTTGCGCAGTTCCATCTGCTGCTCGAAGATGTCGATCTCGCGGCCGAGGTCGGCAGGAATTTTGCCTGCGAGTTCTTCTCTCCAGCTTTTGCTCTGCCCCATAAAACCTCCTCGGAGCGCCAAATCTAAGTTAGTTGATGATCTTAGTCAGAAATCATGCTAAAAAATTTTTCCGCCTTAGATGTAATACATGAGCGCGCCCACCTCGGGCTTACAAAGATCTGCCAGAGTGGTTTCTTCCAATACGGTTTCCATAGCGCGGACTCCTCTCGCCCAGGTTTCGATCAACCTTTGCGTCACCTTCGACATCGAACGGCCATGCATTTGCGCCTTCAGCTCGAACCCGACATCCGGACCTTCCAGCACTGAAAGAATCTCCTTGACCGAAATCGTCTCCGGCGGCCGTGCCAACACGTAGCCACCGGAAGGCCCGCGCGCGGCGTTAACCAAATGACCGCGCTTGAGCAACACCATGATCTGCCCCAGATACTGCAAAGGTATCTGCTGATTGCCGGCAATCTCTTTTACTTGCACGGCGCGCCGCTGCCGATAGTTGTCCGCCAGTTCCGCTAACGCAAGCAGTCCATAGTGGCCTTTTGAGCTTACCTTCATAACATAGCCGCTGATCGCCAGCTTTGCTAGATCTTAAGTAAGTCGATCATATATGTCAAGAACAGCCCGTGCGGCCCCGTATCCGGCTATATTGCCCGGCTAAGTTCCCGCATTCGAAAGCCAATCTGCCGTTGCGCCCGTACCCCCGTTAAAGTTATATTCGCAAAAATTTCAAAATTGGAGTCCGTTTTTGCAGCTCGACGAGTCAATCGCAGGCGATAACAAGAAAACCTGATCGCCTACGATTCGCGGCTCGCGACTCTGGTTAGCGCCGGTGTAACCGCTTACCCGGCGGGTAAACGCCTTCTTCAAATTGCCGGACGACCTCAAAGGGAAAATCAAAAGGGTGTTATACGAATAGAGTTGCGGCTGCGCACGGAAGCTACTGCAGGTTTCTGCCGGAGCCAAAGGAATTATGGGCCGCCTGGTCGGTCTAAAGTCGATGTCCCGAGCGATTGCGTACGCAGCGGGCGTTCTTTTCGCGTTATCGCTGCTCCATCCAAGTGCTCGCGGACAAAACAAGCCAGCCAATGATGCCAGTAAAGCGCTGCACCAACTTTTCGCCACGGAGTGGGACTACGACATGGAACAATATCCCACTTGGGCATCCACTCTGGGTGATCGGCGCTGGAATGATCGCTGGGAAGACTTGAGCAACGATGCCATTCTCAATCGGCACAGTCATCACGGGCAAGTATTGGCCCGGCTGCGCAAGATCGATCGCAAGGCGCTGTCGCCGGCCGATCAATTGAACTTCGATCTGTTCAAGCAAAACTATAATCGACGAGTCGAGGGGTTTCAGTATCGTTGGTTTCTGTTGCCGCTTAATCAGCTCCGCGGCGTCCAGACCGTCGATCATTTCACCG
This sequence comes from Binatia bacterium, assembly GCA_050735675.1. GTDB lineage: Bacteria > Desulfobacterota > Binatia > UBA9968 > UBA9968 > DP-20. The sequence continues at coordinate 36,603 of JBOHVN010000273.1, forward strand.
ACGTTCTGCGCTTCGAGACAACGAAAGACTTCGAGGACTGGCTCGCACGGTTAAAAGCTTTGCCCATCCGTATCCGGCAAACCATCGCCTTGATGCGAGAAGGAGTCAAGGAAAAAATCATTCTTCCAAAAATCGCCCTGCAGCGGGTTCCAGCGCAGATCGACCATCAGATCTTCGATGATCCGAAATCCAGCCGGCTCTACAAACCATTTACCCAATTTCCATCTGGTATAGCGTCAGTAGACCAAACCCGCCTTGCCGAAGCGGCACAGGATGCGATCGCCGCATCGGTCGTGCCGGCATACCGCGAGCTGAAAGAGTTTTTCGTCAAGGAATATTTGCCGGCCGCGTGGGACCAAGTCGGCATCTGGCAGCTTCCTCGCGGCGCGGCGATGTACGCGGCCGCCGCCCGTTACCACACCACGACGCAGTCGACGCCTCAGGAAATACACGAACTGGGTCTGCGCGAAGTTCGCCGCCTGCGCGCCGAGATGCAGCGTCTCATCGAAAAAGTCGGTTTCAAAGGTTCCTTTAGCGAGTTCGCTTCCTTTCTTCGCACCGATCCGCAGTTTTACTTCAAGAGCTCCGATGAATTGCTCGACGCCTATCGGGCGTTGAGCCGGCGCATCGATCCGTTGCTGATAAAAGTATTTCGCACCCTGCCGCGCATGCCTTACGGCATCGAACCTGTGCCGGCAAACGTCGCGCCCGACAGCCCCGTGGGTCTCTATCGCGGGCCAGCGAACGACGGTTCTCGTGCCGGCACATTCCTCGTGAACACATACAAACCGGAGATCAGGCCGAAGTATGAAATGATGGTTTTGTCGTTGCACGAGGGCGTGCCCGGACATCACTTGCAAGTTGCCATCGCAAGAGAGCAGCAAGCGATTCCCAATTTTCGGCGTTATGGCCACTACACCGCGTTCGTCGAGGGCTGGGGTCTCTATGCCGAGTCGCTTGGCGACGAGATGGGTCTCTACGATGAACCTTATTCAAAGTTCGGTCAGCTCATGTACGAGATCTGGCGCGCCAGCCGCTTGGTCGTCGACACCGGCATGCATCATTTGCGCTGGGATCGCCAGAGAGCGATCGACTTCATGATCGAAAACACGATGAAACAAGAAGTCGAAATCGTCACTGAAATCGATCGCTACATCGTCTGGCCCGGCCAGGCGCTCGCTTATAAAATCGGCCAGCTCAAGATCTCCGAGCTCCGCGTCAAAGCGAAGCAGGCGTTGGGCGATAAATTTGACCTGCGCGATTTCCACGACGAGTTACTGAAGGACGGCGCTCTCCCGCTCGACCGCCTCGAAGCAAAACTGGATGCCTGGATCGCGGAACAACAGCAATCTGGGACTAACAAATAGGCGCAACGGCAGGATATTATTGGAAATGTATTTTCGATCAGCAAGGTCATGACTGAATTCGCCTCACCTTACGGCTCATGGAAATCTCCGATCAGCGCCGCGATCGTCGCCGCCGGTGAGGTCGGACTTGAACAGGTCAAACTTGACGGCGACGACATTTATTGGATCGAGCGCCGCGCGCACGAAGGGGGAAGGAAAGTCATCGTGCGCCGCTCGGCGGACGGACGAGTTGTGGACATTACGCCCGCAGGATTCAATGCGCGAACCCGAGTACACGAGTACGGTGGCGGCGACTATTCGGTGGCCGATGGAACCATTGTCTTTTCAAATTTCACCGATCAACGCCTTTATCTACAAGAACTCGGCTCTGAATCGAAGCCACTGACACCGGAAGGCACCCTGCGCTACGCCGACGGCTGTATCGACCGCCAGAGAAATCTTCTCTTCTGCGCCCGTGAAGACCATTCCGGCCAAGGCGAAGCTGTTAACGCTATCGTCTGTGTCGATCTCAACGGCGCCAATGCTGGCAAAGTCATAATTTCCGGTAACGACTTCCACTCATCACCCCGCCTGAGTCCGGACGGTTCTCAACTCGCTTGGCTTACGTGGAACCATCCGAACATGCCCTGGGATGGGACGGAGCTTTGCATCGGCAAACTCAACGACGACGGCTCGGTGGCTGAGAAAGAAAAAATCGCCGGCGGCATCGATGAATCTATTTTTCAGCCGGAGTGGTCGCCTGACGGCACTCTCTATTTTATCTCCGACCGCACCGGCTGGTGGAACCTGTACCGGTGCCGAGAAAGACAAGTCGAAGCGCTGTGCCCGATGGACGCAGAGTTCGGTCAACCTCAGTGGGTTTTCGGCATCAGTCTTTACGCCTTCGCATCCGAACGACAAATCGTCTGCAGCTACAGCAAAAACGGGCGTGACCATCTCGCCACGCTGGTCACGGAAACGAGAGCGCTCGATACGATTGAGCTTCCGTTCACGACGATCTCCCAAGTTCGCGCCGCGGGCAAGCGTGCGGCTTTCATCGGCGCCTCTTCGAGCGATACAACTTCCATCGTTTCTCTGGACCTAGATACCAATTCGTTTGAAGTCTTGCGCCGGTCACGAGATACAGAGGTCGATGCCGGTTACCTGGCTGCCCCTCGCCCCGTTGAGTTCCCCACGGAGCGAGGTTTGACCTCTCACGGATATTTCTATCCGCCGCAAAACCGTGACTATGACGGCCCAGCAGATGAAAAACCGCCGCTGTTGGTGATGAGCCACGGCGGGCCAACCTCGTCGAGCTCGGCGGCGCTCAAATATTCCATTCAATACTGGACCAGCCGAGGCATCGCCGTCCTCGACGTAAATTACGGCGGCAGTTCGGGCTACGGCCGCGCTTATCGCCAACGGCTCAACGGCAATTGGGGCATCGTCGACGTCGATGACTGCGTCAACGGCGCGCGTTTTCTCGCCGAACGTGGCGAAGTCGACGGCAACCGATTGGCGATTCGCGGCGGCAGCGCCGGCGGTTACACGACACTCTGCGCGCTGACGTTCCGCAACACTTTTAGGGCCGGTGCCAGCCACTACGGCATCAGCGATCTCGAAGCTCTCGCCAAAGACACGCACAAGTTCGAGTCGCGCTATCTCGACCACCTGATCGGCCCCTATCCTGAACGGCGCGATCTTTATGTAGAGCGTTCGCCGATTCATTTCACTGAACGGTTGAGTTGTCCGATGATCATCTTCCAAGGCTTGGAAGACAAAGTCGTCCCACCCAATCAAGCCGAGAAAATGTTCGACGCTGTACGAGCGAAAAAACTCCCGGTGGCGTATCTCACTTTCGAAGGCGAGCAGCACGGCTTCCGCAAGGCGGAAAATATCAAGCGTGTGCTTGAGGCGGAACTGTATTTTTATTCGAAGGTCTTTGGGTTTGACTTGGCGGAGCCGGTGCAGCCAGTACACATCGAGAACCTGTAGGATTGTAAAACCATTCAAAGAATTTCACATAAGGGAAAGCTTGCATCTTGATTGGTTTCCTCGACCTGCCATTCATAGGAGTCGCTGCGTTTTTCGCGTCGCTGCTCGGGTCAGTTGCCGGTTCAGGCGGCACGGCGCTGCTTTTGCCGGTGCTCGTGCTTTACGTCGGCGTACAAGACGCGATTCCCATCCTCACGATTGCGAACCTTTCCTCCAATCTAGGCCGAGCATGGTTCAACCGGCGAGAAATCGCGATTCCGGTGGTAGGCTGGTTTTCGCTGGGTTCTATCCCGTTGGCATTAACGGGCGCTGTGCTTTTTATCATCACACCTCCGGTTGTCTTAGTTCGTATTTTGGGAGCATTTTTACTCTTGACTGTCGCCTGGCGGCGTCTCTGTCTCAGGCCTGCGAGCTTCGGTTCACCGAAGTGGTTCACTCCGCTAGGTGCGTTCTTCGGGTTGTTGAACGGGTTGCTTGAAGGCGTGGGACCGCTCATGGCCCCTTTCTTCCTCGCCTACGGCCTGGTGCGAGGTGCGTATATTGGCACGGACGCCTTGGCGACCCTATTCATGCAAGTCTCCAAACTCGCCGTGCTCGGTGGAACGAACATGATCGGCGGTAACATCCTTACATCGGGTCTGATTCTTGTGCCGTTCATGATCGGCGGCGCGTTTGCAGGCAAGAAAGTCGTGGACCACATCTCCGAGTCTCTTTTCGTCCTCGTCATCGATGT
>JBOHVN010000274.1:0-5917 GCA_050735675.1 Binatia bacterium
CCGGCCGCGGCGGCTCCAGCGGCGAACATCTGATCCGGGAAAGGAACGATGATGAGCTTTGTCACTGGACTGCAATGCCGAGAATGCGGCCAAGCCTATCCGCAAGAGCCGCTGCATGTCTGCGACATCTGCTTCGGCCCGCTTGAGATTCAATACGACTACGACGGCATCAAGAAAAGCCTTGGCCGCGAGAAGATCGCCTCGCGCGAGCGCAACCTGTGGCGCTACCGCGAGCTATTGCCGATCGATGGCGATCCCCGCGTCGGATTGTATTCCGGATTTACGCCTCTGGTGCGCGCCCGCCGGCTCGGCGCCGCTCTGGGGGTGAAAGAATTGTACGTCAAGGATGACTCGGTCAACCATCCAAGCTTTTCGTACAAAGACCGGGTCGTCTCCGTGGCGATCTCAAAAGCGATCGAATTCGGCTTCGATACGGTTTCGTGCGCGTCCACCGGCAACCTGGCGAACTCGGTGGCAGCCCATGCCGCTAACGCCGGGCTTGAATGTTATGTCTTCATCCCCGACGGCCTCGAGCAAGGCAAGATCATCGGCTCGGCCATTTACGGCCCCAAGACTGTCGCCGTCAAGGGCAACTACGACGACGTCAATCGCCTGTGCAGCGAGATCGGCGACAAGTACGGCTGGGCCTTTGTCAACGTCAACCTGCGTCCTTATTACTCGGAAGGCGCTAAGACGCATGCTTTTGAAGTCGCCGAGCAATTGGGATGGAAGCTGCCCAAGCATATCGTCGTCGCTTCGGCGGGCGGCACGATTCTGCCCAAGTTGGCGAAGGGTTTTAGAGAATTGATCAAAGTTGATTTAGTCGAAGACACCGGCTGCAAAATCTACGCGGCTCAGGCAGCCGGCTGCGCGCCCATCGTCCAGGCTCTGCACAAAGGCACCGACCTCGTGAGCCCGGTCAAGCCCAACACGATCGCCAGCTCCATCGCCATCGGCAACCCGGCCGATGGTTATTATGTAATTCAAGCAGTAAAGGAATCGGGCGGTTGGGGTGAGAGCGTCACCGACGGGGAGATTCTCGACGGCATTAAATTGCTCGCCCGCACCGAAGGCATTTTCACCGAACCGGCGGGCGGAACCGAAGTCGCTGTGACTAAGAAGCTGATCGAAAGCGGCCGAATTCCGCGCGATGAATCGATCGTCATCAGCATCACCGGCAACGGCTATAAAACTCTGGAAGCAGTCGCGCCCAGCGTCGAAAAGCCGTATACGATCGCTGCCACAGTGCAAAACTTCGACGATTTATTTCAGGCTCTCAGCCCGCAAGTGCCGGTCAAAGCGCTCGCCGTTTAGACGACTGCACCGCGAGAGCATCTAGAAGGCTCCGACTTGCGTGATCCGAAGTGACGGATTATTTTAAACAATAGTTGCAAATCAGGAGGGTTGTATGTCCGTGCGAGTTCGTGTCCCCACCCCGCTGCGCAAATTCACCCAGGGCGCCGATGAGGTGAATGCTCAAGGAACTAACGTCAAGGCGCTCGTTGACGACCTGGAAAAAAATTATCCGGGGATCAAGGAGCGGATCTGCGATGAGACCGGCAAAGTCCGCAGGTTCGTCAACGTCTATGTGAACGGCGACGACATCCGATTTTTGCAGAATCTGGAAACGTCGCTCAAGGAAGGCGACAGCATTTCGATCGTGCCGGCGATTGCCGGCGGGTTCTGACCGACGCGAAGGTCTGCTATGGCCCGAACTTCGCCCAATCTGCGTCTGATCGACTCCGCGCTCGGCGAGGCGCGCAAGGTCGAATCGATTCTCGATCTGATCGGCAATACTCCATTGCTCGAAATCAGCAGAATCACCGAAGGGCTCCCTGCGGGCGTAAAAATCTATGCCAAGCTGGAAGGTATGAATCCGGGCGGCTCGGTCAAAGACCGGCCGGCCTGGCGAATGGTGAAAGAGGGACTGCGGACGGGAAAACTGCGCCCCGGTAAGACTATTATCGACTCCACGTCCGGCAACACCGGCATCGCGCTGGCGATGGTCGGCAGCGTCATTCACTACCCGGTCGAGTTGGTGATGCCCGGTAACGTCAGCGCCGAGCGCAAGAATATTATCAACGCCTACGGCGCAAGGGTGACGTACAGCGATTCGATGGAAGGCTCGGATGGCGCCATACGCTTGTGCCGCGAGATTCTCGAAGCCGACCGAGAAAAGTATTTCAAGCCCGACCAGTATTTCAATCCAATGAATCCCCAGGCCCACTACGAAGACACCGGACCGGAAATTTACCGCCAGACCCATGGTCGCGTGACGCACTTCGTCGCCGGCATCGGCACCGGCGGAACGATCATGGGCACTGGCCGCTACCTGAAGGAAGTCGATCCGAAAATCCAAATCATTGCCGTCGAGCCCGACGACGCGCTGCATGGGCTTGAAGGGCTAAAACACATGGCCACTTCCATCGTGCCCGGGATTTACCATGAAGAAGAGTTGGATGAAAAAATCCCGGTGTCGACGGAAGACGCCTACTCGATGGTCTATCGTTTGAGCCAGGAAGAAGGCGTGCTGGTAGGACAGTCCTCCGGCGCCGCGATGTTCGCCGCGATAAAAGTTGCGCGCAAGCTGCGCTCCGGGACCATCGTTACGATTTTTCCTGATTTCGGCGACAAATACTTGACCACGAACTTGTGGGTGGGATGGCGCGATCGGATGGCGGTGGGCAACTTGAAATTTTCAATCTAAGATTCGCTGTCAACAAGAGCTGAACAGCAAACGGTTAGCGCAAGAGTCTCGCTCATCTTCTATCGAGATCTGAAAGAAATTACCCCGCAGCAAGGACTGCGTCAGAATAGCTTAGCTACTGCACGGCGGCGGAAATCGCCAGCACCAAGGTGCCCTCTTCGTGGGGCGGCCCGCCTAAATAAAGGAAATTACCTTTGTTGGGAACTGTCACCGTAGTGTCGAGCAGCGGTTTATTGCGCTCGGTCAGCCGGACTTTTAATGCGATGCGGTTATTCTGGAACTCCTGAGGCGCCACGGTCAACGATCGCCCGCCGGGGATTTCGAAGCTCTTGTTGCCGCGCCAGGGCACATTCTGGGTTTCGTCTTTGAGCAACCGATAGGAGCGGTACTTCAACACTCTCAGCTGTTTCTCCATGCTCTTTAGTTTTGGGTCGAACTCATCGTTCTGATTGCTCACCAGGATGGTCCCGATGGTGACCTGCACGGACTGCGGGTCCTTGTCCGCGGCGTCGACCCGAACTCCCGCTGCGACTGAGACGAGACTAAAAAGCAGGGCCAGGCTTAGGTGCTTCTTCAGCCGTTCCATGTTCACCCTCTGGGTCTTCGTACAGCCAGATCACAGTAGTCTTGGTCTCGTTTTCACGCCACAATGCCACGCTGCGCCCGTGCGCATCGATGGAATCAACCGCCGCAAAGCCGCCGCGCGTAACAACACCCCCGCGCCAACCAGGAAAGTACGCATCGAAGGACCATAAGGCCAGCAACACGGCGATACCCGCGGGCACAGCCCACGCCGATCTCGGCACGATGACCAGTCGGTCCCGCCACTCTTGATACCACGGTCGCCGCTCGTTGATCCGGCGCTCCACCGCGCGCCAGAACGGCGCAAATTCGACCTTCGCCGCTTCGGCAACCAAGACACTGCCGAGAGCCAGCTCGATTTTTTCCAATTTTTGCTGCGTCGCGCGACACTCCGCGCAGCTCCCCACGTGGGCGCCGACCCGCTCGCTTTCGGCGCTGTTTAACTGACCGTCCAGCCAGGGACCGATCGAGTCTTGAATGCGTTCACACTCGTTCATAAAAATGCACTCAACTTATCGTGCAATTTTTTGCGTGCGTAATGGAGCCGGCTCATCACGGTGCCTTCCGAGCAGCCGAGAATTTCACCGATATCCTTGTAGGAAAGCCCTTCGATCGTTCTCAGCACGATGACGGCTTTGTGTTCGGGTGTCAAACCGTTGATCGCCTTGATCAGATTCTCGCGCAGCTCGCGGTCGTGCACATCGGCAAACGGATCCCGCGCCACTTCATTCTGCGAGTCCAATAAACCGTCCATGCTCTCGCGAAAGTCCAAGGGATTTCTCTTCTGGCGCCGCTGCGCATCGATAGCGAGATTGACTGCGATCCGGTAAATCCAAGTGTAAAACGAAGAGCCGCCTTGGAAGCCGCCGATCTTCCGAAAAGCTCGGAAGAATGTTTCTTGCGACACTTCCAGCGCATCTTCACGGTTGCGCAGCAATCCCAGAATCACCATGTAGACTTTCTGATGGTAACGTGCGACGAGTTCCTGAAAAGCGCTCATCTCGCCTGCTTGGCATTTCTGCACCAGCTCCCAGTCACTCAGCTCCACGGTGATCCTGCCTCTTAGACGCGGTGGTAGAAATATTATTCAGACCGCAAAAGCACTTAATAACATAAAACCTTGAAGTTTTCGCGAATTCCTCTAAGATCATCTTGATTATCCTGGATATTTTACCCGCTCCATCTCAGTCAATGAAGGATTGCCTATGCTGGTTCAATGCCCGAAATGCCGCACAACTTATAAAGTTTCCGACGAACTCATGAAGGGCAGCGCGCCCTCTTTCCGCTGCTCGCGCTGCAAACACACATTCGCGCCCCAACCGCAAAGCGCGCCGGAAGCCGCCGCCGGGGCCGAACCGCCGGTCACTGCGCCAACCGCAAGGTCCAATCGCGATCAGGAATTGCGCCTGCCTTTTGAGTCAAAAAAGGCTTACGCCGAGACCGGCAAGAATGAACCGGCGGACTCGTCGGCCGGCGGCAAAGATTTGGCGAGCCGCGACGACGCCAATGATCAGTGGTCCATCAGCGATCCCGAGCAGGATGATGAAAATCGTTTCGTGCTGCCGGAAAATGATCCTGTAATTCAATCGGGCAAGGCGCTGGATGCGGCGCCGGATTTTCCCGCGTACGATCCTTTTTTTCCGACGGTGAAAGAGGAAAGCGACGATCCGAACAATATCCTGGCGATCTCTTCCTATCGCGAGCAAAAAGCTTCCGTCTTGCCGTTTATCACGCTCTTCGGCCTGCTGGTGATCGGCTTTACGCTCATCTCCGTCATCAGCTACGCCCGCCCGCAGGCGTCGGAAGACGTGATCAAGAATATTCCCTTGATCGGCGCGTCGGTGCTGAGAAACCAGCATTTAAAAGAAGGCATCCTCATCCAATCGCTGCGCCCCGGTTACCAGACGATTCAAGGCAACCGCGAGGTGTTTCTGATTAGCGGCGTCGCGCTCAATCAAAACCCGGTGGTGGTGCGAGAGATTCAGCTCTCTGCGATCGCTTATAGCGACGAAGGCAAAGAGCTGGAAAAGCAAATGATCTGGGTCGGCAACACGATCTCGCCCAAGATCATTCGCGGCATGACGACTGAAGATATCCCGCATTTGCAAGATCTCAAACCGCTCAAGAGCTTTGAGATTCCCCCGGGCGATTCGATACCTTTCACGATTGTATTTTTGAAATCGGCGAAAAACGCCAAGGAATTCAGTTGCGAGGTGATTGCGGCCGAGGGAGAAATTTAATCGCTGGCGAAGCTACGGGTCCTGGGAATCTTTTTTGGGTGTGATATCGACTTCGTCGGGCTCGTTCATCGCTTTTCGGAACTTTTTAATGCTTTTACCGAGTCCTTCACCCAAGTCGGGCAGGCGCCGGCTGAACAGAACCAGCACGATGACGCCGATGATCAACAACTCGCCCATGCCGAAACCAAACATAAGACCTCCCAAGACTGCGGCACTGTGATATCAAAATTTTGCTGCGCGCGCCGCGAGGATGAGCTTAGACTAGTTTCTGTCGCGAAACTCATGATTTCTTCGTTTCAAGCTTTATGGCATCGAAAAAAATGCTGAGTTATCAAGGGCGCCGCATCGTGACACCGGGTATAATAGGCAATTTCGCGACAGAAACTAG
>JBOHVN010000275.1:0-8252 GCA_050735675.1 Binatia bacterium
GGTATAGCTTCCGAACCGGGGTGAATGACTCCGACGCGGTGCAGATCGTCCATCTCAAAGCTGTGAATCAACGTGCCGTTGGCCAGCGGCGCGCTGGTGGATGGAACCTCGGCGCCATCGCCCCAGATGATTGCCCCTTTGCCTCTGCCCAGTTCCCTGGTGAATGAAGAAATAATTTTTCCCCACGGCAGCGTAGAACCGAAGAGAGCGCAGCCAAGGGAATCGACAAAGGACAATTTGATATGCGAGATAACTTCTTGTGGAATAGCTTTATAAGATAGTCCGGCGACGTATTCCGCGAGCCTTCGAGTCGCGGAGCTTTCCGCGGCGGGTTCTCGTAATTGTGTTTTCGCCATAAGAGTGCCTTTCACTCAGAGTTCCAATCGTTCCCAAACGTTTTGAACGGCTTGAACGTTTTGAACCCCAATTCAGCGGAGGCTTACTCCTCGCGCCACACTAGGTCTCGGGTTCTCCTCCGGGCATGAATAATCCGGTCTAGAGCCGCGACTGGTCGACCTCCAGCCCCAGCGCGTACTTGCCGATCAACTCGTAATGGGCGAGGCGCGCCTGCGTGTGCTGGCTGATCACATGAATGTCCTGAAAGTAGCGTTGTATCGGGTTCCCCTCGAAAATCGCCGTGACGCCGGCGAGATTATACACGGAATCGACGACGTCGACCGCCAGTCGGATCGCGTGCGTAGTCGCCAGGCGCAGGGCGGCGCGCCGATCCAGGGTGATCGCGCCGGGGGACGCCGCCTCGCTCCAAATCTCGCGGACCGCTTCGGTGAGAAAAGCGCGTACGGATCGGAGGTGGGCTTCGCTGCGCCCGACGGTCGCCTGAACCACCGGCTGATCACGGAGCGTCGCCTGCATCGACCGCGGTGTCTTGGCGCTGGCCAGCTCAAAGAACGTATCGAGGCATGCGCGGGCCGTTCCCAATGACACCGCGGCATCTCCTGAGGCAAAGAGCAGTCTCCGGGGGAACTGGTAGAGCGGTCCGTTCTCCAGCAGGGGCGCGCCCGCCTGGAGAACCGTGCGCTCCGAGGGCACGAAGACATCCGTCACGGCGAAGTCGTGGGTCCCCGTCCCGCGCATGCCGCGCACATGCCAGGTGTCGAGCAGCTCGGTCTCGGCAACCGGTACGAACAGGTAGCGCTCCTCGGGTTGGCCGTCTTCAAGCCTTGGCTGGCCGTTATCGAGGATTAGCGCGCGGGCCGCTAGCCAGGCGGCGTGCCGGCACCCCGAGCTGAACCCCTGACGACCGGTAACCCGGTACCCGCCCGGCACTACCACCGCTCGGGCCGTCGGGACGGGCGTGTTCGCGACGACGCTTCGCGGCGTGTCGATCCAAATCGAGCGAGCGACGTCGCGTGGCATCCGCGCCGCATAGGTCGCGAAGACCGCGCACTGATTGACCACCCAGCCGGTGCTGGCGTCGGCTTTCCCGAGCTCCTCGAGTACTCGCACGTAGGCGGGTAAGTCGATCTCCGCACCGCCCAAGTTGCGTGGAATCAGCAGCTTGAACAAACCGGCGTCGGCCAGCGCTTCGAAGAGCGGCCGCGGCAACTCCCGGTCGGCCTCGGTCTGATCGGTCGAGGATCGGATCATGGGGAGCAATTTTCGCGCAGCCTCAAGCGGCGATTGATTCTCGGTAGCGGTCATAGAAACCTAACTAAAGTTCTAGGTTCAACGTTCAGAGTTCAAGGTACGGAATTGAGAAAGGGAATCCTTGGATCGCTTCCATGGACGTTCGAGTATCACCAGGCCAAAGACCCGCAGGGAAGAATCGATTGGCACTCCATGTTTTCGAAGTTGCCGCCCGGCCATGGCCTGACCGCTACATGCGCCGTACCCGCTAACTATCGAAAGGATTCTTGAGCAGGATTGTCTGCTCGCGGCCGGGCCCGACCGAGACGAGAATAATCTCGCTGCCGATGACTTCTCCGATGCGCCGGACGTATTTTTGCGCGGCCCGAGGCAGATCGGAGAACCGACGAACCTTACCGAGCGGAGCGCTCCAGCCCTCTATACTTTCGTAGACCGGCTCGGCCTTGTGCATCACCTTTGAGCTTGCCGGGAATTCGTCAATCGACGTTCCCTCATAACGATAAGCGGTGCAGATCGGGATTTCCTTAAAGCCGGTCAACACGTCGAGCTTGGTAAGCGCGATGCCGGTCATGCCGTTCATGCGTACGGCGTGGCGGACGCCGACGGCGTCAAACCAGCCGCAACGGCGCGACCGCCCGGTGGTCGCGCCGAATTCGGCGCCCTCGCGCCGGAGTTTTTCGCCTTCCGGCCCATCGAGCTCGGTCGGAAACGGCCCGCTGCCGACGCGCGTCGTGTAGGCCTTGGAAATGCCGATCACTTGCTGAATGTTTTGCGGTCCGACGCCGGAACCCGAACAAGCCCCGCCGGTGACGGTGCTCGAGGAGGTGACATACGGGTAGGTGCCGTGATCGACGTCAAGCAGCGTCCCCTGGGCGCCCTCGAAAAGCACGCGTTTCCCGGCGCGTATCTTTTGGTCGAGCAAAACACCGGTATTGGTCACGAAACGCTTGAGTTCTTCGCGGTAGCCCGTGTAGCGGTCGTGGATTGCGTCGAAGTCGAGCGCTTTCTCGTTGAGAATGGCTTTTAAGTAAAAATTTTTCTCTTCGATGTTGCGTTGGAGCTTCTCCCGGAAAGTGTCTTCCTCCAAAACATCGACAAAGCGGATGCCGACGCGGGCGACCTTGTCTTCATAGGCCGGACCGATGCCCCGGCCGGTGGTGCCGATCTTACCTTTGCCGCGCAGACGCTCGCGCGCCAGGTCGATGGCTTTGTGATACGGCATGATCACGTGGGCCTGCTCGCTGATGCGCAGTTGCTCGTCGCTGGCGAGATGACCCTGGGCCTTGAGCGCGCCAATTTCCTCGATCAAAATCTCGGGGTCGACAACCACGCCGTTGCCGATGACGCAAAGCTTATTTGGGTGCAGAGCCCCGGAGGGAACCAGGTGAAGGATGGTTTTCTGACCGTTGACGACCAGAGTATGACCGGCGTTGTTGCCGCCCTGGAAGCGCACGACGATATCGGCCTCGTGGGTAAAGAGATCGACGATTTTACCCTTGCCTTCATCACCCCATTGGGCGCCGATGATTGCGACGTTGGCCATCTTTTTATTCTAGATTTTGGATTTGCGATTTTGGATTGAAATCTAAAATCTAAAATCCGAAATCGAAAATCGGATCACAGTTTCACCAAGCTCGCCGAAACGATTTGCGGCAGGGCGCGGAGCTCATCGAGAGCTTTTTTGCCGACGACTTCGTCGACGTGCGTGAAGGAGATCGCATTGCCGCCTTTTTCGCTGCGGCCGAGCTCCATGCCGGCGATATTGATGCCGTTATTGCCAAGAATGGTGCCGACCGCGCCGACGACGCCCGGGACATCGTTGTTTTGCAAGATCAGAATATAACCTTCGGGGACGGCTTCGAGATAAAAGCTATTGACGCGCACGATGCGCGGGTATTTGGCGCCGAAGATCGCCCCTTCGATCTCCAAATTTTCTTTGCCGTTTTTCGCCTTGACCGTGATCGAGCTGGCAAAGTCGCCGGCCTCCTCGCCTTTCGACTCCACGATCTTGATGCCGCGCTCTTTGGCCATCATCGGCGCGTTGACGTAATTGACGGCCGACTCCAAGACCGGCGACAAGAGCCCCTTCAATACCGCGACGGTGAGCGGTGCAACGTTGTACTGAGTCACGTCGCCGCGATATTCCACGTGGACTTCATGGGGCAGCGAGCCGCCCATCTGAGTGTGCAGGCTGCCGAGTTTCTCGCCGAGCGTGAGGTACGGGCGCAACACGGCTAACAGCTCGGGGCTTACCGATGGGACGTTGACGGCGTAGCGGACCACTCCCTTGGCGAGAAAATCCACCATCTGTTCGGCCACCGCAATGGCGACGTTGAGCTGGGCTTCGTCCGTGGAGGCGCCCAGATGGGGCGTGGTGATCACTTGATCGAGTTTGAGCAAAGGATGATCGGCGGGCGGCGGCTCATCGACGTAAACATCGAGCGCTGCGCCGGCGACTTTACCTTCTTTGATGGCCTTAGCGAGATCCTGCTCATCGACGATGCCGCCGCGCGCGCAATTGATAATCCGGACGCCGGTTTTCATCTTAGCGAAGGCGGCCTTGTTGAGCAGTCCTTGAGTTTCCGGCGTCAACGGCACATGGACGGTAAGAAAATCCGCCTTGGTAAAAATCTCCTCCAGCGTGGCCGGTTCCACGCCCATACGCGCGATGTTTTCCGCGGCAATGAATGGATCGTAGCCCATGACTTTCATTCTCAAGCCCGCGGCTATTTCAGCGACGATTCGCCCGACGTTGCCGAGGCCGATGACGCCGATGGTTTTGTTGCAAAGCTCGACGCCGACGAATTTATTGCGGTCCCACTTGCCGCCTTTTAAGGAAGCGACGGCTTGCGGAATATGGCGCGCCAGCGCCATCATGAGAGCGATCGTGTGCTCTCCTGTGGTGACATTGTTGCCGCCGGGGGTATTCATGACGACGATGCCACGTTTGGTCGCGGCGTCGGCATCGATGTTTTCATGGCCCACGCCGGCTCGGCCGATGACCTTTAAGCTTTTGGCCGCTTCGATCAACTCGGCGTTAATTCGCGTGCCGCTGCGGATGACCCAGCCGTCATAGGCGCCGCAGATTTTCTTTAGCTCGTCCGGCTTGAGTCCAAGCCTAACGTCGACTTCGAAACCTTCGGCATTCTTGAACACCTCCAGGCCCTCGGGCGCGAGTGTATCAGTCACCAAGATTTTCATAACCTCTTTACTAGTCTCAAAGCTCAAAGCTCAAAGCTCGAAGATTGATGATTGAGAATCGCGCAATCCTCGATCCGCCATCTTCGATCGGCGCGAACTAAACCAAAGCCTCCAACAAGACTTCTTGCGCGGCCGCCACGCCTTTGCCAAAGGGAATTTCCGCGCCGAATTTTCTCAGCGCCATTTCCAAAGCCGCGATCGCGGTGATCACGTCGAATGCGCCCATATAGCCGATATGCGCGATGCGGATGGCTTTGCCCTTGAGCTGATCTTGTCCTTCGGCGAGCGTAATATTCATTTTGTCGCGGAGATAATCGAGCACCCTTTCGGCGTCGATGCCCTCGGGCATGTAAACGCCGGTCGCCGCCGGGCTCGGGCTATCGGGCGCCAGCAATTTAAGCCCCAATGCGGTTGCCGCGGCGCGAGTCGCCCGGCACAACCGCGCATGGCGCGCGTAAACGTTCTCAATGCCCTCGCGCTCGATCATGTCGAGCGACGCGCGCACCCCGAAGACCAATGACACGGCTGGAGTAAACGCGCCGGAGCCCTTTTGCTGGTTTTTGCGCTCGAGGTTGAGGTCGAAATAGAAGCGCGGCAGCTTGGCCTTCTTGGTTTTTTCCCAGGCGCGGTCGCTCAGCGCGACGAAGCCTAACCCTGGTGGCAGCATGAGCGCCTTCTGCGAGCCGGTGACCAGCGCGTCGATGCCCCAGTCGTCGAACCGCAGGGGCACGACGCCCACGGCGGTGACCCCATCGACCAACAAGAGCGGTCCGTTTTTAGTGAGCTTCGCGATTTCCTTAACCGGATGAAGCACGGTGGTCGAAGTCTCGCTCGCCTGGATCAGTACACCCTGAATGTCGGGATTGGATTTGAGCTGCTGCTCGACATCGGCGACTTTGACCGCCTGGCCCCACGGGACGTTCAGCTCGACGGGACTTAGCCCATAGGCGTTGGAAATATTGAGCCAGCGCTCGCCGAACTTACCGCCGTTGATGACGAGTACCTTGTCGCCGGGAGAAAAAAGATTGGCAACCGATGCTTCCATCGCGCCCGTGCCCGAACAAGCCAGCATCAGCACGTCGTTTTTCGTGCCGAAGAGTTTTTTAAGTTTCTCGCGCGCTTCGTCGAACACCCGGTTAAACTGCGGCGTGCGGTGATGGATCATCGTCTCGGCCATGGCCAAGACGACTTCATTAGGAATCGGCGTGGGACCGGGAGAGAGTAGATACTGCTTGATCATGGTTCTTCCTTGCCGCAATTATCACAGGCAAGCGCCGGTTGGGTCAAGAAAGGACCGTGACAAAGCGCGCGCCGATGCGGCCAAAGCGTACGCGACGTTGCACGCCTGGCGGCGATGAGGGAGCGATGAACGCCGCTAAGCGCCGTTCATGGGCCCGGCGCAAACAAAAATGCCTGGACCTCCATCTTTAAGAGACCCAGGCGTTCGGCCGTCTTAATGCTTTGCACTCCCTCGTGGTCGATTCCACGTTCGCCAGTCGCGCAAAACTTACGTATTCCATTTATCTTGAATGACCCGGGAAGTCAACGTTACGGTTGCTTCGATGATTCCGATTGTGCGATGATCCGCGTGCGCATGGAACGGCTCATCCTGTTCGACATCGACGGCACCTTGGTGCGCACGCAAAACGGCCACCTTCCTTTCAACGAGGCGATTTTCAAAACCTTCGGGATCGAAGGCGATATCCGGACGGTGGTGCCGGACGGCAATACCGATCCGCTGATCGTCGACGATATTTTTGCCAAGGCCAACGTGAAGATTGAATGTCGGCAAGCGGACTGGCAGCAATTCACGATCCACTTGCGCGAGCACTATCACCATCACGTGCAGCAAGGAACGACGACGATCCGCTCGCTGCCGGGCGCAGTAGAATTGGTGCGGGAGCTTTCGCTGAGCAACGATTTTACTGCCAGTATCGTCACCGGGAACTTTGAAGTAAGCGCCGAAATCAAACTCGAAACCGCCGGTTTGGCAGCCTATCTCCGCCGCGGCGCCTACGCCGGCGACTCAAGACATCGCGCCGACTTGCCGGCCATCGCCAAGCAGCGCTGGGAACGGACGTCAGGGCGAAGACTCGGCGCCGAGCAGTGCATCGTGATCGGCGATACGCCGAGAGATCTAGCGGCAGCGCGAGAGAATCATATGAAGTGCATCCTTGTCGGAACCGGCCGTTATCCGATAGAAGAGTTGCTGTACGGCGAGCCGGATGGGTGTTTGCCGGATCTGACCGATACGGGAGCTATCTTGTCCATGCTTTCAAATCTCTAAAAAAGAGCCGCGAGGGGGCGCCTATGCAATATCGAATGATCGGAAGAACCGGCATGCGAGTGTCGGAGATCGGCTTTGGCTGCGGCAACAATGCGGTGTTAATGGTCAAAGCGCCCTACGAAGATCAAGTCAAAACAGTGCGCCACGCGCTCGATTCAGGGATTAATTTTTTTGACACGGCCTTCGCTTACGGTTTGGGCAAGTCGGAAGAAAATCTCGGACGAGTCTTAAAACAACTGGGCGCGAGTCCGGTGATTTCCACCAAGATTCGTCTCGAAGCCGATGCCGTAAGCGATATAAAAGCGGCGACGATTCGCGTGGTCGAAGCCGGACTCGCAAGACTCGGCCGAGAGCGCGTCGATTTTATTCAGCTTCATACCCGCGTCACATTGGAGCGCGGTACGGCTAATCGCTTTAGCCTGACGCCCAAAGACGTCCTCGGTACCAATGGCGTCATTGATGGATTTAAATCCATGCGTGACCGCGGCAAGGTCGGTTTCTTCGGTTTCAGCGGCCTGGGGGATTCCAAGGCGCTCCACGATCTGGTCGACAGCGGTGAGTTTCACGGCTTTCAATGCTACTACAATCTGCTTAACCCGAGCGCCGGCCGGCCCGTTCCGGCGAGTTTCAGCGCCTTGGACTACGGCCTGATCCTCGATCGCGCCGCGGCGAAGGGAATGGGAGCTTTCGTCATTCGCGTCCTGGCGGCCGGGGCGCTCACTGCGGATTCCAGCACCGGTGGTGGCGGCAGCGGGCAAACGCTGTCGCCGGGGTCAGATTATCCGGCGGACTTGCAACGGGCGGAAAAAATGAAAACTGCGCTTGGAGTCGATGGCAAAAATCTCACGCAAGCAGCGATTCGTTTCGGCCTGATGAATCCAAAAGTTTCGACGGTGCTAGTCGGCTTTTCCAACGCCGCGCATGTCGATGAGGCCGTGGTTTGCTCGGGGATGCCGGGGTTGTCGGCGGAGCAGATAGCGCAGGTGAAGAATCTTTGGGAGACGGATTTTGGCGGCTTGCAAAGTTAGTCTAGTTTCTGTCGCGAAACTGCCTATTATACCCGGTGTCACGATGCGGCGCCCTTGATAACTCAGCATTTTTTTCGATGCCATAAAGCTTGAAACGAAGAAATCATGAGTTTCGCGACAGAAACTAG
>JBOHVN010000276.1:0-11429 GCA_050735675.1 Binatia bacterium
AGCGCCGTCGACCAGCGTTCCCCTCCCTGATCTTCCGCCAGGCGCCAGCGGCCGAGATGATGGGAGCAGGCAATCACGCCGGGCTTGATGCCTTCAGTCACCCAGACTTTGTCGATGAAGTAGCCGATCTCGGTATTAACCTTTAGCAAATCGCCCGTTTTGACGTCGAAATTTACCGCGTCTTGCGAGTTCAGCCAAAGCGGATTGCGGTGAGAAATCTCGTACAACCACTTGGCGTTGCCGGATCGAGTGTGGATCAAGGTCGGCAGGCGAAAGGTCGGCAGCAGAAGCATCTCGCCGGCCGCAAGATCGATCTGTTCCGGATGAACGTGGCTCTTGATGTAACCCGGAATGGCGTGCTCGGGCCATTTCCAGTCTTTCAACGTGCGGGAAAAAAACTCGAGCCTGCGCGACGGCGTCGGAAAACCGACGCACGCCTTGCCGTCGATCTCGACGCCGATGGCAGCGCCGTTCTTTTGAATGATGTTGGTATTCGGGTCGGTGGCCGCGCCGGTAAGATCGCTCGACGTTAGACCGGTCTCGTGAACTTTGTAAACGTTGTCCTCGATCAAAAACGCGCCGTACTTGCGCATGTATTCAAGCGGCTTCAAGCCTTGTTTAGCCGCTGCCTCCGGCAGTCCTGGCACGCTATGCTCGAAGATCCAGCGGTAGTAATCATCCACGGTCATCTTTTCGCCCGGCTCGTAGGGTGATTCGAAATATTTGCGAATGCCTAACGTTCCGTCGGGGTCGACGCGCCACGAGAGCTCGATCCAGAATTCGTCCTCTTCCCAAACTTCGCCGATGCCGGCGGCTTCATGGGCCTCGTAAGTCGTATTGAACTTTTTACCTTGCCTCTCCAACGCAACACGCAAAATCGGCTGGCGAAAGCCGATCCAGCGCGCGGCCTGAGTTTCCTGGCTCATCAGATCGTGACGCTCGGAGGCGTGACCCATCGGCAAAACATAATCGGCGAACCACGCGGTCTCGCTCCAGGTCGGCGTGAGGCAGGCGTGGCGCTCGACTTTGCTCTCGTCACAAAGCATCTCGATCCAGCTCATGCCGTCGGGATTAGTCCACACGGGGTTGTAGACCCGGGTGAAATACATCGCCAGCTTGCCGCGTCCTTCCTTGAGAAAATGCGGCAGCAAATAACTCATTTCGAAAAACGCCAGCGGATATTCCGGCGGAATAAGCAGCTCGTTCCAGACTTTTGACGGCGGCGGCATCAGCGGCGGCGCGGGGATATATTTGTTGGCGGCATTGGGCGCCGTGCCGCCGACGGTGCCAACCGCGCCAGCGAGCACGCCGAGAAACTGCAAAGCTCGTGCTACTTGCCAGCCGCCCAAGTTTCCCGCTGCCGTATTGCGCCAGACATGCGAGGAAAAAGCCGAGCCTGCCTTGGCAATGTCCCGTGTAATTTCGATAATCACTTTAGATTCGATACCGGCTTCCTTGGCGGCGAACTCGGGAGTGTATTGAGCGTAGGTATCCTTGAGAATCTGAACGAAGGTTTGGAATGTTTGCGGCTTGTCCGCATGCTCTTCGCGCAGGTACTCTTGCCAGTTAACCCACTGGCGGACGAATTGGCGGTCGAAGAGATCTTCTTGCAGCAAAACATTGCACATCGCCAGCAGGATCGCCGCCTCGCTGCCCGGCCACGAGGAAATCCAGTAGTCGGCTTTCGACGCCGTATTCGAAAGCCGCGTGTCGATGACGCAGACCTTTGCGCCGCGCTCTTTGCCTTCAATGATTCTTTGCGCGTGCGGATTGAAGTAATGGCCGGCTTCAAGATGCGAGCTGAGCAACAGAATAAAGCGCGCGTTGGCGTGGTCGGGCGAAGGCCGGTCGATGCCGGACCAAAAAGCGTAGCCGGCGCGCGCGCCAGCCGAGCAGACGTTGGTGTGGCTGTTGTGGCCGTCGATGCCCCAGGAATGCAAGATTCTCTGGTGATAGAGAAGTTCGTGACCTGGGCGGCCGACGTGATACATGATCTCGTTGCGCCGGTCTTCCTGCAGCGCCTTGCGAATGCGCCCGGAAAGATCATCGAGCACCTCATCCCAGGAGACCCGTTGCCATTTTCCGTCGCCGCGCTTACCTACCCGTTTGAGCGGATAGCGAATGCGCTCCGGGTCGGTGATTTGGTTGAGCGTCGCCGGCCCTTTGGCGCAGTTTCGGCCACGGCTGCCGGGGTGCTCCGGATTGCCTTCGAAGCGGCGGATGCGATTTGTATCTTTCTCGACAAATGCGAGCAAGCCGCAGCCGGCCTCGCAATTGAAGCAAATGGTCGGAATGATCCGGCAATGCTTTTCGACCTTGCGCGGCCACTGCGCGGTATCGTATTCGACCCAGTCATCCCACTTTTCCACGGGCGGATAGCTGGCCAGGCCGCCGGGAGCTTCGAGTCTTTGCACCGACGGATTCAGAGGAGTTCGATTATCGGACATGAAGAAATTTCCTTAACTCAGAGGCACCGCTTGGCCGGCTTTGATCCACAGGTGCTCGTAGAACCACAAACCGAAGAGCGCGAGCAACGCCGCCGCGATATTTGGCAAAAGGGAGCCAAGCGGCAAGAAAATCAATATCGCCGGCACGGCGACGCCCAGGCCGACGGCAAGAATCCAAAACGACTTCCACAGCGGGCCTTTGAGTAGCAAATCGCCGGCGCGAACCGCGTCTTCCGTGCCATGCTTCATGAACAGCTCGCCGAAGACCATCGCCAACCCGCCGAGCAAGGAAACGATCAAAATATGGATCAGCCAAAAAAACAGCTGTGGGCTCATAAATTGGTACGGCGTGATCAGCTCCAGCGAGCCGATCAGAATCAGCACGGCGGCGCCGGCGCCGATCGCTTTGACAATCAAATGCCAGAACAGCATCGGGCTTTGCCAAAAATCGCGCCCGCGCGCTTGAGCGAAAAGGAATGCGGAATAGCCAGCCGAGGCGATGGCGAACAGCGCAGCCGGCCAAATAACCCAAGGCGAAACCCGTCCCAGGTGGTACATTTGATAAAACCAAAGCGCCATCAACACGCCGAAGATTATTAATACGTAACCGCCCAACACCAGCCACGAGTTGAGATTCGGTTTGGTCAGCAGAAAGAAAACCCGGCCGGGCTTTTTGAGATCGAGTACGAGCAGCGCCATGGTGGCGGCAAGAAATACCAGCGACACAAGCGGGCTGATCAAGCCAAGCAGGACGGCGTCTTGCTCAAAGCCCATATTTAAAAACAACGCCGATAAGAGCAGCACTCCCGCGGAGATCGATTTGGTCCAAAGATACGAGGCGATTTTCTTGCCCCACGGAATCATGTGCGGCACATCGTAAACCTCGCGCGCCACGCCGGGGATGGGACGATCCGGATTGGTGCTTTTTAACGCGTAGAGATCTTCGCCGGGATCCTTATCGGCCCAGAAGTGGCTCGACTGCGGTTCCATCATCGTCGGATTCAACAAATCGCCGTCGACGCCGACATAAAAAAGCTTGGGCTTGGTCCCCTTCTCCGCCTTGCGCACGCTGACCTTTTCGAGCGCGATGCGCTTGCTGATAAGACTATTCGGGTCGTCGAGGTCGCCGGATAGAATCGCTTGGGTCGGACAGACGACTTCGCAGGCCGGCTTATAACCCATGTCGACGCGCGAGGCGTCGAAGTTGCATTTCGCCGCGGTATTGCGTTCCGGGTCGATGTAAAGCGCGTCGTAGGGACAGGCTTGCATGCAAGATTTACAGCCGATGCAGCGTTCGTTATCGAAGTCGACGATGCCGTCGCGCCGGCGAAACAGCGCAATCGTCGGACAAATTTCTATGCACGGCGCGTCGTCGCAATGATTGCAGCGCAGCACGGCGAAATGACGCCGTGTGTCCGGGTAGTGTCCCTTCTCGATGTACTTGACCCAAGTGCGGTTCACGCCGACCGCGATGTTGTGCTCTTCTTTGCAGGCCACGGTGCAGGCGTGACAGCCGATGCAGCGATTCTGATCGATCACGAAGCCGTAGCGCATTCCATACCTTTCTAATCAAAAAACTTAACTATTCAAATTAAAGTTTGACTTGTGATAGCAGGAAAATTCGCGCGGGGTCAATTGGAGTGGGGAAATAATCCGACCGACAAAGGAATGAAACACGCCGGATGACGGGAGTCGTCGCGCGAGCCAACGGAATATCTCGCGATGGCCGAACGAGTTTTTCTTCCCCCTCGAGAGACTGCGCGGCAATGTCATCCTGAGGCGCAGCCGAAGGATCTGGTCTTCGTCAGTGACTAAAAATGCGAGATGCTTCGCTGCGCTCAGCATGACAGCTATGGGATTTTTCTCATTGCGACACAGTCTCCGATGGGGGGAAGATTAAGATGGGGTTGATTCTTCGAAGCAAAGCCGATCACCCCTACTCTGACTCTCCCCCGTCAAAGGGGGAGAGTAGCGATCACGGATTCGCGGTGATAGAGGCTCAGCTTTTCACCGGCGTGGAGCAGTGGAATCGAATTGGGATCTTAACTCTTTCTCGTTGGGAACGCCTGGGGAATGATTTGCTCCACGGTTCGATTGTTCCAATCGCGCGCTGGCCAGTTATCCCAGGCGCGGGTTGCGCCAGCTTCGGCCTGCGCGAATAATTCGTCGTCATTGACGCGCGTGGACCGGCCGTTTTCCACGACGACTTCGCCGTCGACAATCACGGTTTCGACGTCGGCGCCGCTGCCATACTCGACCAGCGCGTTAATCGGATCACGCACCGGGCCGTAACGCGTTGTACGCAGATTGATGATGACCACGTCGGCCTTTGCGCCCGCGGCCAGCCGCCCTAAGTCCGAACGTCCGAGCGCGGTAGCGCCGCCGATGGTCGCCGCGTTGAAAACATCCGCCGCCCGTGCACCCGAAGCGTTCTTGTCGACCAGGCGGGAAATCAGCGACGCGTAGCGCATCTCGGCGACGATATCGAGCGGATAAGTGTCTGTGCCCAAACCGATTCGCACACCGGCAGCCAGATACTGATCGAAGGATTCCATAGCGAAAGCCATTTTGGCGCACTTGTGCGGGCAGTGACCGATGGTCGCCCCTGTTTCAGCGAGAATCTTAAGCTCGTTCCCGCGCGGATAGTCGACCCGCGAGTGACCGCCGGTGATCGCCATGTGGCCAAGGATCGTGCGCGGACCGAGAATACCGCTATCGGCGAGGTACTCGGCGACGGGCTTGCGGTGGTTGTTTAGAATCTCTAAGAACTCGCGAAAGTTTCCGCCAGCATGAATATGGATTGGCACATCCAATTCTTTGGCGGCCGCGACGCTCTCTTTGAGCAGCGACGGTTCGCAGGTCTCGGCCTGCGCTGGATTTAAGATTCCCTGCAGGCGCCCGTTGTGCGCGCCGTGAAATTTTTTGATGAAATCCACCGCGACCTTTAGACCCGGACGCCCCTTGTCGGCCCGTTCCTCGTAATAGTGCCGGCCTTGCGCGTCGGTGAAAATATCGTGGCTGCGAAACGGCGGACTGAAAAAAACCCGTCCGCCGGTTTGCCCGACGATAGCGACGTAATCGTCCAACGCGCCCAGCCCCCCGCCAGGATCCAACACGGTCGTCGCGCCATTACGCAGCGCGCTGTAGAGCGCGTACTTCCGTCCCATGGCGACGGCAGGCGGCGGCGGGGCTTCGACCTTTTCCTTGAGCGGCGCGCCGAAAACAAACCAGTTCGCCGCTAGATAATCTTTCTTGGTGACATCGGTCAAAAGGTAATCGCCGATGTTTAGCTGCGAATGCACATGGAGATTGACAAAACCCGGGCATACGATCTTGCCCGAGGCATCAATGACCCGATCGGCGGATTGGGATTTATCCATGCCGACAGACTTGATGCTGTCGGCTTCGATTAGCACTGAGCCGTTGGGAATAATTTCATGCCCGGCGCCGGACCAGCCCACTACGACGCCGCCGTCGATACGAATGCTCATGATGATTTCCTTCTTTGAATTTCTTGCTTCCTCTCCCACTGGGAGAGGACTGAGGTGAGGGAAAACCTGCTTATAGTGCGGCCCTCACCCTTCCCTCTCCCGCAAGCGGGCGAGGGTGAAAGAACACGGCGAGCGCTACGCCGGTAGCGTCGGCGTGTCATCCACTTTGCCGTGCAAAACATACCAGTAAATGCTGTTCATGTAACGCCAACGCCGCACCGTGGCTTCTTCAATCTGTTTCAGCGCTCGTGCCTGTAGCTCCGGAGTGTCACAATATTTTTCGACGATCGCGAATCCCTTGGAGCCATGAATTTCATCGGCGTAGACATGTTCTTCGAAGAAACGGATTTCGCGCGCGTGCGGCCTGTACCCATAGTGTTGGTGCAATGCCGGGACGAGCTTTTTACAAATATCCAGGAACTGCGATTCCAAACCGATGAACATGCCCGCGACGGCGGCTTGCCAGGGCTGGTGATACACCATCCGCCAACCCCAGTTCTGCAATTGATCCGTGCCTGGCAAAACGATCGACGACTCCACACTGTTGCGATCGACGCCGCTGGCCGCTAGGTAATCCTTCAACATGTCCAAATGACGGTCGTCGGGGTTTTCCTCGTCGCCTAGATTTTCAAACAAATATGCTTTCACGTCGCGCAGCGGAATCTGCGAAGCCTCGTACGCCAGCCAATTAAGATATTCACCGACGTAGTGAAAGTGTTGCGTGCAATAAAAGGCTGTCTGTTCTTTGGTGAGCTTCCCCGCCGCCCAGAGATCGAAAAAAGGATGCTCCTTGCTGTGATTCTTGTCACGCGTGGCGATCAGCTGGTCGTGGAAACTGCCGGCCATAGGAACTCCGTGTAAGAATTTCTTCAAACAACAGGAACTAAAAGCCGGGCCGAGGCCCGGCTTTTTTACATCTGCCAAGGCGATCTCAGGATACCCGGGCAGCCTCCAGACGGGCCAACCGGTCTTCAAACCGATTCATCGGCTCTTTCATCACGCGCGCTTCAATATCGAGCGTTTCGTGCAGTTTCATGAAGCCATCCACATGAGTTGAGAGCTGGCTGATACTGTCCTCTACCCGTTCGAATCGATTGTTCATCTCGCGTTTCAATTCGCGCAACTCAACGTCAATGCCTGAAAACCGCTGGTCAGCTCGTGCGAATCTTTTATCGACCTGCTCGAACCGTTTGTCGATCTGTCCAAATCTTTTATCAACCTGCGCGAAGCGTTTGTCGACTTGGTCGAATTGATTATCAATACGTCCAAATCTTTTATCGGCTTGCTGGAACCCCGCACGCACAAGCCGTTCAATGCTGGCTGCCGCCCTACGCTCGGAGATTTCTTTACAGCACTTTTCTTAGCCATGCCGATAACTTCAAACATCGACCTGTAACTAACTCAACCTTCTCCGCGCTCGACGATATCTTCGACCGGTTTTAGCCGCACATCGAGCAACGCCGACTGGCCGCCGGCCACCGCTCGTAGTCCTCGCTCGACCGCCTTGCGCACTTCGCCCGGCTCTTCGACCTTCTCTCCGTAGCCGTCGAAAGCTTTGATGATCTGTGCGTACTCGGGGCACGGCGCGATGTGGAGCCCGGAAAAATTCTTGGACTTTACCGCCCAACCGCCGGGATAATATCTCGGGATGCCGGACTTCTGTGACAGGTAGCCCTGGTTGTTAAACATAATCGTCAAAAACGGCAGATTGTGTTCTTGCGCGGCGCCATACACGGCCGGGGCGGGATCGTAATTGAACGATCCATCACCGATCACGCACACTACCGGACGTTTCGGATTGGCCGATTTCACCCCGAGCGCGGTCGAAAGTCCGGTGCCCAGACCGCCGACGCAGCCGGCAAAAAACGATCCCGGCTTGAGTGTGTCGAAATAACGATGGATTGCCAACCGGTGAGTAATCGTCTCTTCGACAACCATTGCATCCGGCGGCAACACTTGACTGACTTCATGCGCCACCCAGCGCGTGTCCATCGGCTTCTGACTAGCGAGCGCAAGCGCTTCGTCACGCCACGCTTTCCTTTGGGCGTTATTTTTCTTGCCGATTTCTTCAGCGCGCTGCTTGAGCGACGGATCATTCGCCGAGATCTTCTTTTTTAACGCAGCCAACAAGTGCTCGAGCGAGCTTTCGATCTCGCCGGCCAAACACAGGTCAGCCTGATATCCGTAGTACGGCATATCCAGGCGCAGCGGATTTTCATCGAGTATGGCCACGGTCGCGCCCGGCGCCGGCGTGACGGAAGCCGGATGCCAGGGAGCGATGACCGACAGCAAAAAGATCACATCGGCGCCGGCCGAAGCCTTCTTCGGATCGTAACCGCTATGCAGCGGATGGGTGCGCGGGAAGTTGAGCGAACCCGTGCTGCGGGTTTCACAAACCGCGCAACCCAAAAGCTCGGCGATCTCGACCAGGCAATGCACCGACTTGTCCGTGCGGCCAGAGTCTTCGGTTATAATCACCGGATTTTTCGCGCCGGCCAACAGAGCAGCGAGCTCTTCGATGCCTTTCTCGTCGGCGGTCGCGCCGGGCGCAAAACCGAGATCTCCCGGAACGTCTTTGATCATCTTGTCGAACAGATATTCCATCGGTAGTGAAACAAAGGTGGGTCCTTTGGGCGCCGCCATCGCCAGTTGGCAAGCACGCTGAACCGTCGCCGGCAAAATGGCCTTGTTGTTGACGCCGAAACTCCATTTCACGGTTTGCTCAACCAACTTCGCCGGTCCGCCGATATTGGAAAGATGGCCTAACCACTGGCCGCCCGGATCGGGCCCTTCATCTTCGCCGTAACCAACCGATTCGCCGCTAAGAACCACCATCGGCACTTGTTCGCGGATCGCCCCGCGCATGCCCATGGTGGCGTGCAAAGACCCGACGGTGGTGTGGATCATGACGGCCGGCAGTTTGCCGGTTGCTTTGGCGTAGCCGCTCGCCATACCGACGGCGACTTCTTCGTGGCGCGTGCTCAAGTATTGCGGCATGCCCTCCACGCCGGGCTCGGCGAGCGCCTCCCACACCGGCGACCATTCGGAGCCAGGCGACGCGAAGATTTTCTCCACGCCCATTTTCGCGAGCACGCGCAGCATGGTTTGCGCTCCAGTTAATCCTTTAGTTTGAATCATGTTCAACTCCTCTTTCTCTTGCAGTTAAAACCACTATGCGGAAATGTCCTGCGTCTCTGGTTGTCATTCTGAGGAGCTGAAAGCGACGAAGAATCTAACCCGCGTTCTATCCGGTGCGGGCTAGATCCTTCGCTTCGCTCAGGATGACACGAGCTGTTGCCCAAGCGCTGCCGATTGGCGCCACTGCTTGCGGCTACGACAGATTGTAAAACCGTTTGGCGTTATTGAGTAAAATATCCTTCTTCGCATCCAGCGCCAAATCTTCTCGCTGCCAGAGAATGCTGCCGGACTCCGGCCAGCTCATGTCCCAATGCGGATAATCCGATGCGTACATGAGCGTTTTCGAGCCGATCTCGCCGACCACGTAGCTAATCATTTTCTCTTCGGGCTCGCAGCCGTAGTAACTATTTTCGCCGAGTAGATACTCGCTCGGTTTTTTCTTGCACAGCGGCGCTTCGATCTTGCCGCGCTTCTCCCATTCTTCGTCCATGCGCTCGGCCCAGTAAGGCAGCCAGCCGCAGCCGACTTCCAGGTAGCCGATTCTTAGCTTGGGAAACATTTCGGGAATGCCCCCGAACACCATCGCGGTGAGCTGGCGCAACACCGGAAACGGATGGCCCGTGGTGTGCAGGCAAATAAATTGGTCGAAGACCTCGCTGCCGGGCTCATCGCCGCCGAAGGCGTGAATCGACACCGGCGTGTTCAATCTTTGTGCTTCTTCATAGAGCGGATAGAACTCCGGGCTGCCGAGATTTTTTCTGTGCGCTTGGGCCGCCAGCATGCCGCCGCAAAGTCCCAGCTTGGTGACCGCGCGATTGAGCTCTCTGGCGCATTCGGCGGGATTATTGACCGGGAGATTGGCCACCGCCTTCAAACGCGGCGAACCCTTGCAATAATCCGAGATGAAATCGTTGTAGGCCCGGCAGAGCGCGGTCTGGAATTGCGCATCACGCACGCGGCCGATGCCCAAACCGCTGGTCGGAAACATCACGGCGGTGTCGATTTGTTGGGTATCCATCGCCGCCAGACGCTCTTCAACACTGGCGCCCGACCGGCCCAAGGTGCCGCCGAGATTACGATCATAGTGTTCGCTGGGAATGAATGAGGCTTTCTGATTGCGATAGGGTTCAGGCAGATACGGCCGGATTTCATTGTCGAAATCGCGGGCGTGCGCGTCCGAATCCAAAACTTTGATTGCTTCGCGCAATTCCATAAATCTCTCCTCGAATAAATTTGGCTTCTTTATGTAGCCGACATTTTACGCGCCGGCATTAAGCCGCTTTCGGCACGGAAGCCGGCGCATTCAGTTTGTAAAGTTTGCGCACGTTGGTGTTGAGTAACTTATCCCGGTCCGCCGCCGGAAGATCGGCCATATCGCGCGCGATCACGTCGCGGGAATGAGGCCAGGTGGAATTCTGGTGCGGGTAATCGTTGGACCACATGCAATTGTCCACGCCCCACCAGGAAAACATCTTGCCGCCGACATGATCGTTAAAGAACGTCGCGTAAATCTGCTCGGCGAAATACTCGCTCGGCAACTTGGTCATCGGGACTTTCTCCGAATGGCGGTGGCGCTTGAACGCTTTGTCGCATTGTCCGAGCCAGAATGGAATCCAGCCGACTTCGTTCTCGACCGAGACGACCTTGAGCCTGGGATAACGTTCGAGTACACCGGCGAACATGATGTCGAAGAGCGCATCCTCGATCTCGCGGGTTTGGCGCACGCCGATCCGATAACGCTCGATGCCGCGCCGGGTTTGCCGATGCATGCTGTCGCCGAAGCCGGTCAGGATATGCAGGTGAACCGGCAGATCGAGGTCCTGCGATGCCGCCCAGAAGCGCTCGTAGTGCTCCGCGGTAAACGGCAAACTGGGGTGCGGCACCTGCCAGATCATCGTGCCGACGATCCCCTGCTTTTTGCAGCGTTCCATCTCGGCGATGGCGTGATCGACGTCGAACATCGAAATCAGCGCGATGCCGTAGAGCCGGTCCGGCACTTTCTGACAGTAAGCCATCATCCAGTCGTTGTAAGTGCGAAACAGCGCCTCCTGGAGTGCGGCGTCTTCTATGCAGTACAAACCCAGCCCCAGGCTAGGATAGAGCACTTCAGCCGAGACGCCGTCCGTCACCATGTCTTTCATGCGCTCGAGCGGGTCCCAGCCGCCGGGCCGCGCCACGGAAAAACCGGCTCGGCGGAAACTCTCCAGCTGTTCGGGCCGCTGGCCCGCCATGAACAAACCGCCGACGGCCTGAATCGGCACCTCCGGCGAGCCAAACATCCAGGCGTCGCGCTTTTCGTCGAAGAACGCTTTCGGCGCGCGCTCTTTGAAGGACGACGGCATTCCCTTTTCCC
>JBOHVN010000277.1:0-7220 GCA_050735675.1 Binatia bacterium
GCTCTATCCGACCAATGGCCTGTCATTCGGCCGCGTCGTCAGCCTGGACTGGGCCATCGAGCTGGCGCGCGCCTACAATGACTGGATGCACGACGAGTACCTCAGCAAGAGCTCGCGCTTTCAGGCTTTGGGCTTGATCCCGTTGCAGGAACCCGCCGAAGCAGTCAAAGAATTGCGGCGCATGGTCAAGGAACTGCGTTTTTGCGGCGCGATGCTGCCAAGCACGGGAGTCATGGGCGCGCAGAATCATCTCGGCGATGACCGCTACTGGCCGGTCTACGAGGAAGCCCATCGTCTCGAATGCTGTATCGGCATCCACGGCGGCGTGCACGACCACATGGGGCTGGACGACATGACCCCCTACGCCCCGGTAAACGCGCTCGGCCATCCCTTCGGCCAGATGGTCAACTTCGCCGGGATTCTATTCAATGGCGTCTTCGACAAATACCCCAAAGTCCGTTTTGGATTCATGGAAGCCGGCGCCGGCTGGTTCGTCAACTGCATCGAGCGCTTCGAGCGTGCGTGGAACAGCCACGTGCAGTACGATCCGCGCGGCCGTTTCTTAAAGCTGCGCCAGAAGGAATCGATCACCGCTTACATCAAACGACACGTCGACGAAGGCCGGATCTACGTCGGCGTCGAGGGCGATGAGCTCACGCTACCCTTCGCCGTCAGCATCGTCGGCAACAAGCCTTTTATCTTCTCGTCGGACTTTCCCCATGAAGTGAATAACGACACCTGCAAAGCGGAGCTCGCGGAGCTGGACGAAAACAAGCGCCTCACGCACGATGATAAACACGCGGTGCGCTACCGCAATGCGGAACGGTTCTACGGCTTACCGACGGCTTGAGCGATTCGCTGCCCGCGAAGGGAATGCAACCCTGCGAGCACGCACATCGCTTTTGGTTGACAAGCAATCAACGGTTGATGAGTTTTTTCAATGCTGCCATCAGGGGGGGGAAACGGTAAACCCCGTCCGCGGCCGCAATACAGTGCCCATTGCTACGGTGCCTTGTGCTCGCTCCGGCCGGTTACCAGATCGAAGTCGTGTGCAGGGAAACGGAATAATCGAGCACTGGTGGACGTACTAGCGGCGTATCTGCGGCACAAGCGTTATTTAGTTCGACTTTTTTCTTGAAAGATTAGAATTCTTCAGCAACCAGTTCTCAAGCTGTTTTCTCTTGAAACGCCACTGATTACCGACCTTGAAAGCCGGCAGTTCCCTATCCGCCAACAAACGGTAGACGGTAAATTTATCCACATTCAAATATTTCGCCACTTGTTCGAGGGTCAGCAACTGTTCGGGCATGGGCTACCTGTCCTAAGATCTCACTCGTCCTCGGCCATGTAAATTTCTTTTACAACCTTCACTATGCCATCCGAGTCATCGATTTTGAGGAAGGATTCATAGACCCATTGAAGGAGAAAAGCAAGCGCAACTTTCAGGTCAAGAATGGTCAAATCCAGACGCGGCAATTTGTCGCCGGAGGAGTCTGAATGCGCTTGTGGAACAATCAGGTGCGGAAAAAACAACCGTTCACAATGATGGAATCATTTGGCGGCGCAAATCGTGATCTCGACCATAGTTCCGGGTGTGAGCACCGCGCCGACCGCCGTTCGTGTCGGTAAATTTGACCGGTCGACCCACGCCATCCAGGCCTCGTTCATTTCATCTTTGAGGCTGGCGTCAGCCATATAAACCGTCGCGCTTAGAATGCGCGACTTGTTCGTACCGGCCTTGGCGAGCACAGCGTCGATCTTTTGCAGCACCTGCGCCGTCTGCCCTTTCATGTCGAGCGATTTATCGTCAGCGACGGTACCGGAAAGAAATACTAGATCGCCGAACACCGCGGCGCTGCAGTTCCATTCGCGCGGGTTGATTCGTTGAATGTCCATGTTTGCCTGTCTCCTTCGTATTGGATGTCCGTGTAGGGGCGCGGCGCGCCGTGCCCTAGCTCTATCTAGCGATTAAATTTCCGGTCTGTGCTCGTACCATTTCATATGTTGCTGATAGGTGTATCCCGCGCGCAACACGGTCAATTCGTCGAACGGCTTGCCGACGATTTGCAAGGCGATCGGCAACTTATTCTCGGAAAAACCGCACGGCACGGAAAGCGTCGGCAGGCCGGTGAGATTGAATGGCCCGTGATATTCCGGCACGACATGCTTGAACAGCGTATCGATCGGCCCGACGTCTTTGAGCCGCGGCGCAGGCCCGGCTTGGTTGGGCAACGTCAGGCAATCGACTCTTTGAAAGACTTCCGCTAACTCGGCTCGGCAGCGACTGCGGATGCGCTGCGCTTGAATGTAGTCGGCGGAGCCCGTGAGCAGGCCTAAATAAATCCGCGCGCGCCGTTGCGGCGCGCCAGTTTTCAAAACCACAGCCGCTGCGCCTTTGTGCGCCGCCCAGAACTCGTTGTAGTAAATAACCGCGTTGGCGATGGTCGCCAGATGCAGCGTCGGCACCTTGACCTCTTCGACGCGCGCTCCCAGCGATTTCAGTTTATCGATTGCCTCATCGACCCGTTTGAGAACGATCGCATCAGTGCGTGGCGCGCACTCGTCGATGTAAGCGCGCGGCACGCCGATCACCATGCCTTTGACATCTTCGCGCAGCGCGCTCGTGTAATCGACCACCAGTGCGTTGCTCGATGTCGGATCTTTGGGGTCATGACCGGCGATCGCGTTGAGCATATGCGCCAGGTCTTCGACGACCCGCGCCATCGGCCCGCAGTGATCGAGCGACCAACTGAGCGGCGCCAAGCCATGACGGCTTACGCGCCCGTAGGTTCCCTTTAAACCGGCGAGCCCGCAGAACGCTGACGGATTGCGGATCGAACCCGCGGTATCTTCGCCAAGCGAGCCGAGACAGAGCCCGCCCGCCACGGCAGCGCCCGAGCCGGTGCTCGATCCGCCGGTGATATGCTCGGTGTTCCACGGGTTTCGCGGCACAGGCAGGTCGGCGTCGGGCATGCTGCTCATGTGCAGCTTGCCCAGCATGACCGCGCCCGCGTCGCGCAGCTTCCGCACTGGCGTGGCGTCGCCCACGCCTTGAGTGAACTGACGAATGCGCGCCGGCGCGCCGGCGACGTCCAGTTGGTCTTTGACCGCGACCGGAATGCCATGCATCGGCCCTCTCCAGTTGCCTTTCGCAATTTCCGCCTCGGCGGCGCGCGCCTCCTGCAGCGCGCTATCCGCCATCAAGTTGATGTAAGCGTGCAGCTTGCCATCGACGGCGGCGATACGGTCGAGAACGGACTTCGTCAACTCGAGCGGCGAGAGATTACCGTCTTTGATGAGTTGCTGCGCTTCATGGATCGACAGGTAATACAGCGGTTTCTCAGCTACGGCCATGGCGGAACTCCTTCCTGACTAGAGGTTTCAGGTTTCGGTGTGAGGGCTTGCCAAAACAGGCCCTTCACTTCGTTCAGGATGACACAGGGAAGCGTCATTTCTGAGCGAAGCGAAGAATCCGCTGTTTCACTTCCCCGTCCATTCCGGCCGGAATACTGGACCGATCTCTTCCGCGCCGAGATTCACGGAATGGAGTTGCTTCAAGGTCTCCATGTACAGCTCGATAATCTCGCTGAACTGTTCCACGTCGCCGGGCTGCGGTTCGAGTCCTTCGCGCTTGAGCACCGCCATCAAATTTTCCTCAATCAGCTTATTCATCGTGTCTCTCCTTACCGCGGCTGAGTGATTACATCCACCACGACGGGCTTGCCGCTTTCGACGATGGGGATCGCTTTATCCAGCGTCGGTCCGAACTGATCCGGCTCCGTGATCGGACCGAAGGCGTCGACGTGAAGCGCGCGGGAAATCGCCGCCAAATCCGGCGCCGGTTCTTCGATGCGGATGCCGATGCCTTTATTTTCCACCGGCCGCTGGCGCCAGCGCGCCATGCGCTCCTGGTGTTCCTCATCGTTATAGTAGGAACGGTTGTTCAGCACCACCACCAACAGCGGAATCTGATACTTCGCCGCCGTCCAAAGCGCATTCGACGTCATCAGGAAATCACCGTCGCCGAGAATGCCCACGCACAATCGGCCGCTTTCCTTAAAACCCAGCGCCGAGCCGATGGAAGATGGCAGGCCGTAACCGACGCCCCCGCCGCGACCGCCGCCCATGCCGTGCGCCGGCTCGGTTACATCAATCGCCTCGCGCCAGCGCCGGCCATGCGTCGATACCAGCGCCCACGACTTCCCTTGCACGCGTTTGTTGATCTCGCTGAAAAAGCGCGCCTGCGAGATCGGCTTTTCGTCCCAGGTTTTGTCGATCCACTCCTGGCTCTTTGTCTTGGTCGCGTGGTAAATCGCTTCGACTCTCTTGCGCCGTTCTTGCACATGGCGGGCCGAATCGACATTTGCGCTCAAGCGCTCGCGCACCTGCTCGAGCAATTGCGGCAGCACAACCGCCGTGTCGGCGGCCATCGGGATATGCACCGGCAAGAGCCACATGTTGTCGCTCACCCAGCTCTGCCGTTCGAGATCGAGCAGAGTGATGTGAATGACCTTGCAGCTTGGCGAAATGATCGGCGCGAAATTGCCGCGCTCGCGCACGGACGGCCCGAGCGGCACGCCCAAGCTCGGAACGTCGAGCGCCAGCACGACGTCGGCGCCGCGCAGCGCTTCTTCGCGCGCGTTGGTGAGATTTAACGGGTGCGTGCTCGGAAAAGCGAAGCGGCCATCGGAATCGACGACGGGCGCACCCAAAGCTTCCGCCAAATCCAACATCGGCGGCAGCGCCTTCGGATTGCGTCCCACTTCGCCGGCAACGATCACCGGCCACTGCGCCTCGGCGAGCACGCGCGACGCGTTGCGCAGCGACTCCGGATTGGCTCCGGGTCCCGGAGGCGGCCGGAAGAACTGCGCGTGCGGCACCACCATCGGCTTGTCGATCTTCGCCTCTTGCACGTCGGTGTCGAGACAGATATACACCGGCCCTTTCGGCTCGGTCATGGCGATCCGGTACGCCTTCAAAAAAGACTCCGCGACAGCGTCCACCGAGTTCGGCTGATCGTCGAACTTGACGTATTCGCGCACCGCGTTGCCTTGCACCAACGCGGTGTGCACCCAGTCGGTGGAGCGCCGGTTGGTGATGTCCTGTGGGCCGCCGCCGCCAAGATTGAGTATCGGCGTGCGGTCACACCATGCGTTGAAGATCGCCATGCTGGCGTGCTGCAAGCCGACGATGTTGTGAAGTCCCGTCGCCATGATCTCGCCGGTCGCGCGCGCGTAGCCGTTGGCGATCGCCACGGCGATCTCTTCGTGCGTGCACATGATCATCTCGGGGCCTTTGCCGGACTCGAAATTCACCAGCGAATCGTGCAAACCGCGATAGCTGGCGCCGGGATTGAGCGCGATGTATTTGATCCCCAGCTCGCGCAACATCTCGGCCATCAGGTCGGAGCCGTACTGCGCGTTGCTCTTGCGGCCGATCCCCGCTGTCCAGATTTCGGCGGTTCCTTTAGGTTGTTCCGCCACTGTTCATTCCTCCATTTGATTGAAAGTACCTGCGTCGATGTCGGATCAAGATTATTATCCACAAAGAGCACAAAGGTCACAAAAAATCTTTACTATGTATTGCTATCGTTGAAAGTTGTTCCGGCTTACGCAAATTTTCTGCCGCATCGCTCCTAACTTGCCCGAATCCAAAATTTTATCTCACCACGAAGTGATTCATGAGTTTCCACTCGCCCACAGAGAATGAAAATGGAGGGATTCTCCTCCACCGGACCCCTCGGCCCCATATTTTCTAAGGAGCACACGAAGGTCACGAAGGTTTCGGACATTGATAATTCTAAACTTCTTAACTTCGTGTTCTTCGTGACCTTCGTGGTAAAATTTACTTTTTCTTCATTGGTTGCGGCTCCGCCGCTCTGGGGTTGAATATCTATCGTCCCAAACGTTCCAGCGTCGCGACATAATCGCGCACGCCGCGCGCAACATCGTAGGCGGGCTCGTAACCGATGTATCGCTCCGCCGCGGAAATATCGAAGACGCAATAACTCTGTTTGCTGCGGCCTAATTTACTCGGCCCCGGCCCCAGCTGAATCTTGTGATTAGGAAATAGCTTAGCCGCCGCATTCAAAAATTCCCGCGGCGTAGAAGTTTTTCCCGTGCCTATGTTGAATGTCCACTCGCTCGGCCTCGGCGCTTTAAGCGCCAAATAAATCGCGCGCCCCACGTCGCCGACGTACACCGCGTCGTTCAGCTGGTCACCGCCTTGCGGGATCACCCAGGGCTCGCCGCTGCGCGCTTTTTCGATTAGCTGGCCATAAAATGACAGCGGCCCATGACGCGCTTCTTTGCCCGGGCCGTAGATCGAAACGAAGCGCAGCGCAATGAACTCGATGCCGTAAGTCCCGCGATAATAACGGCCGAGCTCCTCGCAACAAACTTTTATCGAGCCGTACAGATCGGCAGGGCGCTTTGGAAAATCCTCGCGCACCGGTTTACACGTTGGCGGCGCGTAATCGCCGGCGATTTCGCCGTAGGCCGCCTTGGAGCTGGTAAACACCACGCGCTGAATCTTTTTCGTCCGCGCCGCTTCTAAAACATTGATCGTGCCATCGACGCCGACTTTGACGCCGAGCCGGGGATCGGTTTCAGCGGGCTCGGGCATCAACGCCGCCAGATGCGCGATATGGGTGATTTGATAATCGTCCACGGCTTTTTCCAACCCGGCCTGGTCACAGATATCGCCGATGACGATGTCGACATGATCCTTGATGTCGCCCATCAAGGTCAAATCCATGCGATTGTCCATCAACACCGGCCGCACCCCGTCTTGCACCATCAAACGCGCCGTGACCGCGCCGTTGACGCCGAGACCGCCGGTAATCAGCACTTTCATTTTTTGCTTACCTCTAGTTTGAATCAGCCTTCCTTCTATCCGTTTTCCCGCGTCTTTGTCTAGCGCCGCGTGATATCGTTTTGATGGTTAAAGTCGTCGGGTTAATGTCTCGCTCGGGGAGAGTTAAAATCCCTCGCCCCTTCGACCTTGCTCAGGGTAGGCTTCAGGCGGAGTGAAAGTTGGTCATGCCGGTGAACGCCGGCATCCAGGTGACGGACAGCGTCCGTCATACCGTTGCAAAACGGTATCCAGGTTAAGGGGGATGGACCCCGGTTTTCACCGGGGTGAGTGCGCCCGTGAGGGCGCCACATCAACACGGTGAAAGTCCGTGCCGGAGTATGCCACAAACTCCGTAGCCGAAGGTA
>JBOHVN010000278.1:0-27703 GCA_050735675.1 Binatia bacterium
AAGATCGCGATCGATCCTTGAGACATAATTAGACTCTGCCGCAGGGCGTTTTCGGCCATGTCGCCCAGGACGAGCGCCAGCACCAGCGGCGCCAGCGGATAGTCGAGTTTCTTAAAGACATAGCCAATGACGCCGAAGATCAGCATGTACCAGATATCGATCATGCTATTGTGCACGGCATAAGAGCCGATGGCGCAGATAACAATAATGAGCGGTGTGAGGATCGCGAACGGGATGCGCAGGATGGCGGCAAAGAACGGCACGAACGCCAGCACAACCAGCACGCCGATCACGTTGCCCGTATACATGCTGGCGATCAGACCCCAGACGAAGTCCGGGTTATCGACGAACAGCATCGGGCCCGGCTGAAGTCCCCAGATGATGAGCCCGCCCAGCATCACCGCCGCCGTCGGCGAGCCTGGGATTCCCAGCGTGATCATCGGCAGCATGGCCGCCACCCCGGCCGCGTGGGCAGCGGTCTCGGGCGCCACGATGCCCTCGAGCTCGCCCTTGCCGAATCGCTCCGGGTTCTTTGAAAAGCGCTTAGCGAAAGCGTAGCTCATGAAGGATGCCGGCGTAGCGCCGCCGGGTTTGAAACCCATCCAGAAGCCGATGATCGCGCTGCGTACGAATGTCCGGTAAAAGCGCGGTAAGATTTTCCAGGTATCCAGCACGACGCGCATGTTCATAACGGTTTTTGCCCCCTGGAACCGGAGCCCCTCTTCCACGCTGAGCAAGATTTCGCCGATGCCGAATAAACCGATAACAGCGATGATGAAATCGAACCCCTTCATTAGGTCAGTGAATCCATAGGTGAGCCTGAGCTGGCCGGTCACGATATCCAATCCGACCGTCGAGAGCATGAAGCCGATGAGAATAGTCGCCAGGGACTTGAGCGGATTTCCTCCGCCCAGCCCGACGAAACTCGAAAACGTCAGGAGTTGAATGGCGAAAAACTCTGGGGGACCAAACTTCAGAGCAACTTCGGCCAAGATCGGCGCGAAGAACGTGATCAGCAAGATCGAGAAGAAGGCGCCGACAAATGAGGAGGTAAAGGCAGCCGTAAGCGCCTCTCCGCTCCGGCCCTCCTTGGCCAGGGGATAGCCATCGAATGTCGTCGCCACCGACCACGGCTCGCCGGGAATATTGAAGAGCACCGACGTGATCGCCCCGCCGAAGAGCGCACCCCAGTAAATGCAGGTCAGCAGGATGATGGCCGAAGTCGGCGGCATGGTGAAAGTCAGCGGCAGGAGAATCGCCACGCCGTTGGCGCCGCCGAGGCCGGGCAGCACGCCGATGATGGTGCCAAGCAAGATGCCCACCACAGCCATGAAAAGATTAAACGGCGTTACCGCAACCTGGAAGCCAAGGAAGAGATTCTCAAGACCCACGAGTCAGTACCCGAGCCAGGCCTCGACCGGTCCCTTGGGCATGGGTACCAGAAACCAGGTCTCGAAAATGAAAAATGAGATGACGGGAACCGATGTGGCGAGCGCCACGACTGTCCGCCAGTCGTGGCGCCCGACCCAGCGCATGTAAAAGGCGAGATAGAGACCCGCCGCGACATACAGGCCCAGCCCCGACCACGGACCAGGCGGATCGGTGATGACGACGAAGCCGGCTAGAGGCCCCACTACCTTGAGAACCGGCACGAACCGGTCTCGCGTGACGAAAGGTTCTTGCGACCGGCTTCGCAAAGTTTGCACGAATAACACGATGCTGACCGTCGCTAGAAGGGTTGCAAGCCAGAACGGGAAAAAACCGCTCTGCGGCCCTTCGATCCCCCAGCCGGCGCCGAGCCGCAGAGCATCGTAAATTACGATGCCGCTCAGCAGCATCAGCAGCGCGGCGGCAACCAGGTTGAGAACGCGCATGCTACTTCTTGATCAAACCGCCTTTCTCCATCAACTCCTTATGCAGCTTGTCGTTCTCCTCCACCCACTTCACGTATTCCTTACCGGTGGCGAAGGCAGGCTTGAGGGCGCCCTTATGCAGATAATCTTGAAAATCCTTGGTATCGAAAACCTTCTTCAAAAAGCCGATGTGCCACTCCACGGCCTCCTTGGGCATATCGGGAGCGCCGAAGATGCCGCGCAGCATGTTATAGGAGAGGTTCGCGCCCAGAGCCTCTTTGACAGTCGGAATTCCGTTCCATTCCTTGTCTGGAATACGCTCCGGATCGAATACCGCGAGCGGCCGCACGCGCTTTGCCTTCCAGTTGCTTACGCATTCGGCTGGATTATTGACCGTCGAGTCAATGTGCTTGCCGACCAAGTTGGTGCACACCTCACCTCCACCTTTGAACGGCACATAAGTAAACTTCACACCCTGGCTTTGCTCCAGCAGGACGGTGATGATCTGATCCTCCTGTTTGGATCCGGTGCCGCCCATCTTCATACCCGGCGTCTGCTTCACGGCGCTCAAGTATTCTTTGGCGCTCTTGTGAGGTGTTTCTTCGTTCACCCACAGAATGAAGCGGTCGAGTGCCAAACGGGCGACCGGCGTGAAGTCGCGCCAGCTAAACGGCGTCCCCGTGGCCAGCGGTGTCGTGAACAGGTTGGACAGCGTGATGATGATTGTGTGCGCGTCGCCTTTTTTTTCCTTGACGTGCAGGAAACCCTCGGCGCCGGCGCCTCCGGACTTGTTGACTACGATGAAAGGTCGGGGTGAGAGATTGTGCTTGTCACTGATGCCGGCGATCAAGCGCGCCATTTGATCGGCGCCGCCACCGGTGCCCGCGGGAATGACAAACTCGATGGGCTTGGTGGGCTCCCAAGCGATTGCCATCCGTTGCCCGAGGAAGAGAGCAATGATAACAAGCGCAGGGATCACAATACGTAGGCCACTGATGATCTTCATATAACCTCCTTTTTTTGCCCTCGGTTAATCTTACAAAAGAAAAAACGCTTGCTTTTGGTTCACTCAGATGTTGCTTTATAAAGCTGTCACAACTCGCTTGTGCTTGAGGTATGCGTAGATCAAATTTATAGGCGCCCGTCAAGGGACCGGCCAAATGAGGACATTTTGTTGTAACGAATCGATTCAAAGGAGTGTGGTGATATAAAAATGTCGCCGTCGAGAGTTCGTCGGTGTCATTGGCTATGTCTTCAACAAGCTAGATCGGAGCCAGCCGCGCCTTCCCCGCCGAGCTTCTACAGTTCAATCTCAGCCAACCCGTCGTCAGCGTCATCATCGACTGCGAACAAAACGGTTCCGCTCGAACAAAACCTCCACGCGCTCAAATTACGCCGATCAGCGAAAACGGCAGCAGAATTTGCCAAGAGAAGGTCGGGGCTGCGTGGCAGACTCTCCTGCGAACGCGCGAGATTCAGTAATGATGTGAGGGAAAGGAAGCGTTTGCGTAAGAATAAATAACATGGAGATGTGCCCGCCAACTAAGGTTTCTCCCCAGCAATTCATTTATTTCATCAAGGCCGGCGAGATTTGCAATTCGATTATTGTTTAACGGCGCGCTATACCGTGATTTGCTCGTAGGAAAATTTTGGGATCTCGGCGCGCTCGCTCGCATGTTCAATCGTGATGGCGCAAATTTGGCCATTGGCGTCTAAGTCCAGCAGCGTATTTTCATCGAGATCCTTTGTCTCCGCCACCTCGCTCGCGCGAAATTCGATGTGAAGCGTGTCGGTGTCCTGAAAGTATTTTATTTTCATGGCTTGAATGTCCTGTCAAAAAACGCGTTATGAATGGTTTCTTGGTCCGGAAGCAAGATAACTCTCAAATACTTTCCGTCCATTTCATCGATTTGAGCCCAACGACGGATTCGTCCATCTTGTTGTATTTCCTCGCGAACCGGATGTTCGATCGCCCGAAGAATCCATTCTTCCGGCGTATAGCTCGATCCGACCTTGAACGCACCGCCAAGAAGTACGAAGTAAACTTCACTGGCGCGATTTTGCCAGCCGCTGGCGAGCATTGCAAACCAACTCCTGCAAATGCATCGTCTCAGCAAGAATCTCCGTTCCGCCCGCCGCCCCACTCGGCATTATAATCCCCTGGTGTGTCGGGGCAACACGAAATAGGGTTGAGCGATTAACCTGGAATAGAAGAGACGCGCCTATGACACGCATCGCGGGCAACCCTTCGGATAACATGCGCGGCAAAAAATCTTGTCGCACCGGGCGCAAGGGGTGAAGCATTCTCGGCAGAGAATATGGAGGCGATCGTCGCAGACGAAATAACCTTTTCTCGGGTAAAAGCAAGCTTCGCAGGGAAGCGGATCGACGGATTTCACTATCGGGTTGTACGTTAAAGGAAACTGTCTCGCCTCCTTGCGCCGCTTCACTGACAGCCAGAAGATCGGGCTGATCGTTTCAATGCGAATGAAGGAAATCGGCTCTAGCTGGACATCGATGCTGAACTTACCGATCAGATCTTGAATCTTACCCTTCAACTCCCGCTCGATGGCTGACATCTTGCTCTCGGCACGCTCGTGATCTTCCCGCGCGGCTGATTTTTTTGCCAGCGCTTGGCGCTGTTCGTAAATGAGCGTCTGGTAGTAATCATGGACGCGCCGGATATCGCGGTTCATCCTGCGCTCCATGCTGGCTAGAAAATCCGCCAATGCCTCTTGGACAATCTTGCGTTGCGCCCTCCAGAATGTCTGCAAGACTCTTTCGCTGTTTATTTTTTCCGCTCGCCCCGGGGGCTCCTCGGTTTCAACAGGAATGGCATCGAAAATCTCTGACGTGGCTCTTTGGACCGACAGGTTTAGTTCGTTCACGAGACAGCCGACGATGCCTTCTTGCCGGTCGTCGGACCGGGCGGAATATTTAGAGTAGCCCAAAAGGTAGGATATCGGTTTTTCTTCCTTGCGCTGCATCTGGAAAACGGCGTTGTGGAAGACTAACTTCTCTTCCAGCCGCTCCTCCAGCTTCTCCAGCCTGACGGCTGACGGGCCAAAACCGATAGTGGCGAATCTTCCCCGATCGCCCATCAGGCCGGCCATCTTTTTGAGGATCTCCGAATCGTAAGAAACCGAGATTCCTTCGCGCGGCTCGCCGAGAAACGAAAAATTGGCGTGCTCTGGGATATCCAAAATCTTCGCTACTTCAGCCGGCAAAAGCACCTCTAGCCCTTCGCCGCTTGGCTCCACCACCGCGCCATGCCCTGCGAGCAGATCTGCGGTGAAATCACGAAGCGATGTTCTCATACCTCGTAATCCTCGCCGAAAATTTCCCGGTCCAGGGTCTTGGACTCGAGGTAATCTGCCTTGGCCTTGATCAGATCCTGTCCGAAGCATTCAAAGCGCGAGCGAGCCTCGTCGTGATTGCGGCTCTGCATCCAGATCTGCATGATGATATCTTCGAACTCTTGTTCTTCTCCCAAATACCCGAGCAGCGGTTCAATTTCCCCGATAACCATCTCAAACATGTTGATCTTGTTCTCCAGGATGTCGAGGATATGATCTTCCAGCGTTTCGCGCACCGATAGATTGAAAATAAACACGTCTTGGCTCTGGCCGATGCGATGCAGCCTGCCGATGCGCTGTTCGATGCGCATCGGGTTCCACGGGAGATCGAAATTAATCAAGGTATTGCAGAACTGCAAATTTCTGCCCTCGCCGCCCGACTCGGTGGAAAGCAGTATCGGCAGATCTTCGCGGAAGCGCTGAATCGCCTGGTCTTTTTCCCTGGCTGACAGATCACCGCTGAATAGCGCAAAGGGAAGGCCGCGGCGCTCCAGCAACGCAGCAACTGAATCCAAGGTCTTTAAATATTGGGTAAAGACGACCTTCTTTTCCTGTGGATTTTTGCCGAGGATCTCGACCAGGGCTCTTTCCCGAGCGCTCTCCCCAATCCGTTCCGTGAGATCAAGCAGATGGTCCACGTTCTCCGATCGCTCTGAGCGCAAACGCAAAAGCGTAGCGCGCAAAGCGGCGGGACTGCTCCCTGCCTGCCTCAGCAAAAGCTGCAACAAGGGACCGCGCAGCGACTCTGAGCGCGTCCGCGCGTAATCGGTGATCCCGCGATAAAGTTCCCGTTCGACCGCGTCCGGCTCCAATCTCACCGTCGAGGCGAATCGCTTGGGCAACTTCAAATCAATGGCGCTCCTGGTATTGCGGATCATGACGTCGCGCAGGAGCTCGCGGAGTTGTTCTTTGTTCGCGGGCTTTCGAGAGTCGCCCCGTTGTACGTAAGCTTGCTTAAACAGACGCTCGGTCCTGAACTGCCCGGGCTTCAGCAGCGTGATCAAATTGAACAGCTCGATCAGATGGTTCTGCACGGGCGTTGCGGTCAAGAGGAAAATAAAGCGCTTTTGAATTTCATTGACGAGTTTCCAGTTAAGGGTGTTGCGGTTTTTGAGATGATGGGCCTCATCGACCACCACAAGGTCGTAAAAGTTGCCCGCCACTCGCGAAAAATTCTTGCTGCTTTTCGCGGTGTGGATGGAAGCGATGATAAACGAACCGCGCCAGAAACGGTCCGGATCGGCGCTGAAGAGCGGATCGTCGGTCGTGGCGAACATGATGTCGAATTTCTGCGCCATCTCCTCTTGCCATTGGGAAACCAGAGGCGCCGGGGCGAGAATGAGAATGTTCTTGACCATTCCCCGCAGGAGGTATTCTTTCATCAACATTCCCGCTTCGATGGTCTTCCCCAGCCCGACCTCGTCACAGAGCAAAACCCGTCCATGAAAATACTTCAGCACCTTTTTGGCGGTTTCGACCTGATACCAATACCGCTCCACTCCTCGGATCGCGTTGACGCAGAGTAGATCGTCGAAGCCTCTCTGCACATCGAGGTGCTCATACTCGACGCGCAAGCGACAGTCCTTCAACGCCGCTTGGGTTTTCAGCATGGCGTTCATGGCCTTAAAGTCCGGCGGCGCAAAGCCCAGGGGCGCTCTGTAAGACGCCAACGCCGGGATGACCGGCGGCGCCGTCGCGGCGCGCGCTTCGCTCTCGTCGGTCGGAGGCTGTCTTTTTTCCTCGCTCATGGCGCTCGGTTTCACGGCGTCCCGGGCCGCGACAACGCCGCCTTGCTTGACTCCCTTACCGTGCCTCACTGCATCAACCGCGGATTGGTCCTCGCCTTGAGATGAAACGCGCTCTACCCAGCGATTGTGTTCCTGAAGGCGGATAAAATTGCGCGCGCGATCAAGCGCTTCTTTAATTTCTCGCCGAGTGTCCGCCAGCGTGTGTTGGCGTTTTTGCAGTTTTATGGCGAGTGCGAGATTCTCCTTGGCTTTTGGCAAGTTTCCACTTACCGCCTCAATCTCACTCAAGAGGGCATAATCTCGCCAGTAGGAAAACAGCTTAACCCGGCGGATCACCCAGGGCCGGGCGAGGTTCGGGTCCCGTATTTGGCCCAGAGCCAATTCGACGATTTCGCTCAAGAGATCGGGATCGTCTGGAAATTGTTTGACGAGGCTCTCGAGGCAGCGGTAGGCTTTGGCAAGTTCATTGCGCCTGCGGAATTTTTGATA
This sequence comes from Binatia bacterium, assembly GCA_050735675.1. Lineage (GTDB taxonomy): Bacteria > Desulfobacterota > Binatia > UBA9968 > UBA9968 > DP-20. The sequence continues at coordinate 7,447 of JBOHVN010000278.1, forward strand.
GGTTCGGTAAATCTCATCGGGATATTTTTCAAACGGGTTCACAAGAAACATTTTCTATCGTGAGGTTCGCCGGTTTGTCAATTTTTTTGAAAATTAGAATTTATACGCCGCGCGACCCCTGAGAATTTTTCCGAGGTCAGATAACGTTCAAACCTTTCCGTTTCGCGGATTTCCCCAACGCGATCAAAAACATCACGCTCTTGCCGGCCGCGTCAGGCGAGAAGAATTCCGTGACGTCGTCATCGAAGAAAGTAAGCCCGGAGGCGCCGAGGCGCTGGGCGTAGGCAGCCAGGTAAATTTTTCCGCCCATGATGGCGGCTTCGAGCTGCGCGGCGCGGTAGCCGCGATTGCCGAAGCGCTCAAGCGCCTGATTCAGATCTGCCATAAAGTAAATATTCACGCTGCAATCCGCCGGAATCTCTTGGCCGAGGCCGAGATATCCCGCGTCGCGGCGGAAGTCGCCTTCTTTCAAAAATTCAAGGGCGCCTTTCCGGCGGCGAAAGACATAGGCGCCTGAGGGCAAACCTTCGACCGCATGAACGATCAGATAAAGGTCGTTGAGAAATTCTTCTGGGTGAGTGAGAAAATCCATTGGTATGCCTCGCGTCGCGCGGTCGATCATGGTTGATAGCTCGGCGAAGGCAATCGGTTCACGGGCAAACTCGCGCGTCGACCCGCGCCGGGTTATAACTTCCTCGATCGAGTCTTTGGGTATTTCCTCATCACTGAGTGATTCGAGAGGGAAGAGCCGGTTTTCGGTCTTAGCTTCATCCTTTGTCCTTCCGTCTTCCGCCTTTTCTGCGCCTTCGCGCCACGCCACAACATCCTCTTCGTTTTCCAAAGACGAAGCGCCGTGCATCGCTCTCATCATCGGGTAATCGACTTCGGTTTTCGACAACGGAGTCGTTTCCAACACCAGCGGTGCGATTGGCGGCGACAAGCCGACCCTCCTTGGCGATGAATGGCCTAGCGCCACCAGGGAAAGCGGTGCCTCGCGCTGGCTATCCAAGCCCAAAAGTTGGTTCACGGCCGCATCGACGAAGCCAAGGACAACCTTTGCCGGGATCTTGCGAGCAGCCGCTGCGGCCAAAAGATTCGCGAGGATAGTGCCGTTGTCCCAGAAGCAGTGGCGATAGGCGCGCGCCTGGTACTTCCAGGCGTTGCGCCAGAACGTGGACGCGCTCACGATTACGCACGGTACGGTCACGATGGCCGGCTCTTCGCCGGTCGCACTAACGAGGACTGAACGGTAATCTCCGCCCCGCAACCTGCGCAGGGCGAAGTCCTGCGGGCTGAATTGATAAACTCCCGCGTCGAGATCCTCCAGATCGCCGCAAACGACGTAGAGATCGATGTGATAGAGCGCGCCCGTGCAAGCCGCCGCGCGGAAAAGCATCTCGCCGCCCGAATAACTCCGCCGCCTGGTGATTCCGGCTGCGAGAAAAAGCATTTCCGCCAGCGTTTGGTTTCCAAGAGCCACTTGCTCATCCGGCGGCGCGCCGGGTGCCGAAATGGCTTGCAGCGCCGGCATTCCCGAAGAGGATAAATGTTGCGGCAGCGCAATCGGCTCCAGGGTGGAGTAGATCTTGAAGGGCATGGGCTGGTTTTCCCAGTCCAGATAATGCCGGTTCGCGCGAATGCTTTGGTAGGAATGCTTGGTGCCATTATGATAAGCCCAGGCGGCTTCGATCTCGCGGTTCTTCATGGTCATCTCTCCTTCCTAGTATCCCAGCGCGGCATAGGCAACCAAAGCAGCAATCCTTGTTTCACCACAGAGGCGCCGAGCTCGCGGAGTTCGGAGTATTTTTGACATAAAACTCTTTCCTCGGCGCCCTCCACCCCAGCGGTCAGTTCTCTTTTGGGCCGATACAATCGGACGAACCACTGACAAATTTGCGCGAGGGACCAAAACTTCCAGCCATCGTAAAACAACACTTCGTCATTGGCCGATCGTTTCAAAAGTTCTCCGTGACAAGTTATAATTCCAGCCTACTAGAATGACGGACCCAATTGAACCGCGATGAAAAAGCTTCTCGTCCTCCAGCATGTCGCGCACGAGCTTCTGGGGACACTCAATCCATTATTGAAACGCGCCGGCTTTCGCATTCGCTATGTGAACTTCGCGCGCTATCCTGACGCCCAACCGAGCCTGTACGGTTATGACGGGCTGATTGTTTTGGGCGGACCGATGAGTGTCAACGATGCCAACCGGCTTCCTCATTTGATCAGCGAACTGAAATTGATCGAAGACGCGATGCGGCGCGAGATTCCGGTGCTCGGGATCTGCCTCGGCGCGCAATTGATCGCAAAAACTCTCGGTGCCGATGTCTACCCGAACGCCGAAAAGGAAATCGGCTGGTACGATGTATCCCCGACCGAAGAAGCATTCAGCGATCCCTTGCTGATGGAGCTGCAAAAAACGGAAAAGATCTTTCAATGGCACGGGGAAACGTTCGATATCCCTAAGAGCACCCGCCATCTCGCCTTTTCCTCGCTCTGCGCCAATCAGGCTTTTCGCTACGGCAGCAAAGTTTATGGCTTTCAGTTTCACATGGAAGTCGACGCGCCGATGATTCATCGCTGGCTGAGAGTCGCGGAAAACCGAAAAGAAATCTCCAGCCTGCGCGAAGCCAATTACCTCGAACGCATTGACAACGACACGCCCGAATATATGGCGCGGCTTACGGAATTGAGCGAGCGCGTCTTCGGCGAGTTCATCAACCTGTTCGGCATCGAAAAAAGATTTCTCCGCCTGCCGACGCGCTAACGATCATCAGCAGGGAAGCGGGACGAGCAGACCGCCAACCTTAACGGAAGTCTATGGTTAGGGCTCGGCGCTACGCTTTCGCTTGATCGAACCGATAATCTCTTACGTGGGGAAAACGCACGACGAGGACACCGACGATAAGAAGAATAATAAGAGCGCCGCTCGTCGCGGCCAATTCCGTCCCGATCAGAGCGGCGAGAGCGCCGGCTTGGAACTGGCCCAGTTGCGGCCCGCTATTGGTGAAAATGCTGTTGATCGACGCCATCCGGCCGCGCAATTCGTCGGGCGTGCTGAGCTGGTTAATCGTCGAGCGCAGGATCGCGCTGAGGGTATCGCCGATTCCCGAGCCGACCAGTAATAGAACCGACAGCCAAAAGATATGCGAGCCGGCGAAAAGGAGCAGAGTCAATCCGTAGATCGTCACACCGAGCAAAATCCAACGCCCCGCTTGGCGCACTGGCCCCACTAGACTGAAACCAAGCGCGCCGAGCAAGGCGCCGGCCGCGCTGGCGGCGTAAAGGATGCCCAATCCCTGCGGCCCAACGGCGAGGATATCGCGCGCATAGATCGGGAACAGCGATCGCACCGTGCCGAAAATGTTGGCGCTGAAGTCCATCATCAGGAAAGGAAAAATAACGGCATGGCTCCAGACGAAACGAAAACCGGCGCGCAGCGAGTCCAAGGTGATCGTGCGCCAACCGCCTCGCTCGGGCGGCAACGTCGTACGGATGAGCGCCAGCGATGCGAGCATGATAAGCCAGGAGACCGCATCCACGGCATAACAGAGGCTCGGCCCGGCGAACGCCAGCACCAGCCCGGCAATCGAAGGCCCGGCGATGGTGGCGATCTGGCGCTGCGTACTGAAGATCGCGAACGCGCGCGACAGATCTTCGGCGGGGACGAGATTTGTGACGATGGCTTGGCGCGATGGCGATTCGAGCGAGCTGAACAGCGCGAGGAATACCGTGACTCCGTATAGCTTGAGCGGCGTGACCTGACCCGCCAAGGTGAGAAGCGCGAGCGCTCCCGAAACAAAAAACAAGCTCGCCTGCGTCACCATCATCAGTTTGCGCCGGTTCACCGCATCGGCGAGGAGCCCGCCGAACAAGAGAATGACCATCTGCGGCACAGCGCGCACCAAGCCGATCAAGCCGATCTGTAGCGGCGAATCGGTGAGCTCATAGATCTGCCACGCCATCGCTACTTGCGTGAACTGGCTGCCGACGCTGGACAGCAACAGGCCGATCCACAACACACGAAAGTCGCGATGGCGCAGCGGCGACAGCAATTGCCGGCGGGCTAAAGACGATGAACTCATGCAGCGACTTTGATCAAACCGCAAACGCATCCACGGCGCGAATTGAACCGATGGAACGATTCGAACGGCTTGAACGAATCATTCTATTTCTGACAAGTCGGGCAATAGAACGCGCTGCGATTGCCGACGGCGACGCGTTTGATCACGCTCGGGCAAATCCGGCAGCGCTCGCCGTCCCGATCGTAGACGCGCAAATGGTTTTGAAACTCGCCGGATTTATCGTCGGCGTCGCGGTAGTCGGAAAACGACGTGCCGCACCAGCGGATCGCGTCGCCGAGTAATGCTGGAATCGCGGCGGCGATTGCGTGCGCTTGTTTGCGCGTCAATCGACGAGCGCGGGTGGTCGGCTTGATGGCGGTCAGAGACAGAATTTCATTGGCGTAGATGTTGCCGAGACCGGCGACGATCTGCTGATCGAGCAGCAGGTCGCGAATGCGCCGCTCCGAGGCGCGCGTGAAGCGAAACAAATAATCGCCGGTGAGCGCCGGATCGAAGGGATCCAGGCCGAGATTGCGCAACTGCGGCAAACCGAGCAAGGCGGATTTTTTGGCCACCAACGATAAGCCAAAGCGGCGCGGGTCGTGGTAGCGCAACTCGCTGCCGTCGCCGACGTCGACGATGATGTGGTCATGTTTTCGCCGCGGCGTGCCGGCTGCGACGCAGATTAGTTTGCCGGACATGCCGAGATGAAAAAGCCACACGGCGTCGCCGGACAGGTTAAACAAGATATATTTCGCAATGCGCGTGATTGTGTCGACGCGCTTCCCGGCCAGCGATCTCAGCGCCTTATCGTCCACCGGCACGCGCAGCCGCGGCTCCAACACCTGAACTCGGCTGATGGTTCGACCCAACAGATGCGGTCGCAAACTGCGGCAAACGGTTTCGATTTCGGGCAGTTCGGGCATAGTGAGCAGTGCTCAGTTATTGGTTTTCAGAGAAAGACTGCTCATGTGCGGCGCGAGCCAGCTTGATGAATTCATCGACGCTCAGCGTCTCGCCGCGCCGCCTCGGATCGATATCCTTAGAACGAAGAAAACTTTCGATCTCGCCTCGATCGGCCTTCAACCAGGCGCTTAACGCATTACCCAGGGTCTTACGCCGTTGGCCGAAGGCGGCGCGGACTAAACCCCGCAGCGCCGGCAATTCACCGGCGGCGATGAGCGGTTCGGGAAAAAGTTCAATCTTGAGCACCGTCGAGCGCACTTTCGGGCGCGGAAAGAAGGCTTCCGGCGAAACCGAAATCTTTTCGGTAATTCGTCCATAGACCTGGCACCAGACCGACAGCGAACCGTATTGCTTTGTGCCCGGCGCGCTTGCCATGCGGTCCGCGACTTCTTTTTGTACCATCAAGACCAAAGTTGAAAAATGCTCGTGCCATTCGAAAATCCGAAACAAAACCGGCGTTGAAATGCTGTAAGGCAGGTTGCCGGCGAGTTTAATTTTTTGTTTTGGCAACCAATCCGCCAACGGCACCGTCAGGATATCGCCATAAACCAATTTAAGCTTGGGATCCTCAGCGAGTTCGCTCCGCCGCAAGTGCTCAACCAACGCGGAATCGATTTCGACGGCTCGCACTTGCGCTACCCAGTCCAGCAAGCGCCGCGTCAAAAACCCCAGCCCCGGCCCGATCTCGAGCACCTCGTCGTTGGGATCGAGATCGAGCAGTCTAACGATCGAATCGATCACACGCTCGTGGATTAAAAAATTCTGCCCGCGGCTTCTTCTGGGTTTGAACTCCGATTCGCGCAGCGCCGCGCGAACTTCCTCATATAAGGTCATCGCGATCCTGCAAAACGATCAAACCGTAGAAATTGAACGAATTTAGAGAATTAGATCAGCGTCGGCATTGAGGCGAAAGTCGTCACGCCGGCCGCGCTTGAGCCAGTGATAGCCGGTTAGAGCGATCATCGCTCCGTTGTCGGTGCAAAACTTGGGCGCTGGGTAGAACACGGCCAACCCCGCGGCGTCCGCCTCCGCCTTCATCTTCTCGCGCAAGCGGCTATTGGCGGCGACACCGCCTGACAATACGATACGCGTCGCGCCATTGGCCGTGGCTGCTTTGATCGTCGGACAAACCAGCATGTCCGCCACCGCCTCCTGAAAGCCAGCCGCGATATCGGCCGGCCGTTCTTTCCATTCAGCTTCCGGGTGTGACTTAAGGTAATGCCATACTGCGGTCTTGATGCCGCTGAAGCTGAATTCATAGGCGCCGCTCTTTAACCTGGCGCGCGGAAAGCGGATCGCCTTTGGATTTCCCGTCTGGGCTAGCTGATCGATGATCCGCCCGCCGGGATAACCGAGCCCCATCATCTTCGCCACTTTATCATAAGCCTCGCCCGCGGCATCATCGCGCGTGCCGCCGAGATGAATGTAATCACCGACGCCTCTGACGTCATACAGCAATGTGTGGCCGCCGGAAGCCAATAGCGCAATGTAGGGAAACGGAACTTCGTGCTCGAGATGGATCGCCAAGAGATGCGCTTCGAGGTGATTGACGCCGACGTAGGGAATGCCCGAGCGAAACGACATGCCCTTGACCAGCGAAAGACCAACCAGCAGAGAGCCAACCAGACCCGGGCCGTAGGTGACCGCAATGCCGTCGAGATCCTTGAGCGTCGCGCCGGCTTTACGCAGCGCGCCATCGACGATCGGCATGACGTTTTTGATGTGATGGCGCGAGGCCAGTTCCGGAACCACCCCGCCGTAGGGCCCGTGAACTTGGTCCTGGGAGGACACCACATTGGCAAGAATCGCCCGCCCGTCCTGCAAGACCGCGGCGGCAGTATCGTCGCAGGAAGTTTCGACGCCAAGAACTAACATGAAGGAAGAGAACTATCTCCGCGCTGGCGGCGCGTCAGCCTGCAACCGCAGCAGCGCGTCGGCAGCCGTGCGATTGCCGGAATTTAGACGCATGGCCTGGCCGTAACTTGCCTCGGCTCTTTGCAGTTGGCCGAGCGCCCGATAATTTTCGCCGCGCAGCGCGTGCACTTCGGCCAACCAGAAAGGCTCGCCGCTCAGCCGGGACTCGGTGACATCGAGAAAATTAAGCGATTCTCTGTAATGTCCTAAACGATACTGGGCCTTGGCGAGATAAAAGTAACCGTAAGAATTGGTCGAATCGATAACGATGCTCCGTTCCAGCCGACTGAGAGCCTTGGCCGTCTCGCCGGCTTCGAGCAGCTTGCTGCCTTCATCCGTCAGGCGCAAAGAGGCCGCGCGCTGGGGTGTAACTCCGGGGGTGATCTTGGAAAGCAACGAACTGTCGTCGGGCAACGGTGGTGGCGGCGGCAACCCAGGCTCCGGGACCGTTCGGTACTCGCTTAGACTCGGTGGAATAACTGATTCATTCACCGCGGGCGGAACAGGAGGCGGCGGTAATTTGGACTTGAGATCCTGTTCCCCAATTCTTGGGTCCTGCGGCAGCGGTTTTCTTATAGTCTCGGTCGATACCGGCGGTGCCGGTTCTGGCGCTGGTGGTGGAATGCGCCAAGGCATGGGTGTGCTACTGCTCGGCGGCGGCCGATAGGGCCGTTGCGGCGCACAGCCGGCAAGCGCCACGACCAGCGCCAGCGCTCCGCCGGTGAAATAATGTTGATAGTTTTTTATGCCGGCGATATTCACAGCGTATCTCGAATCGGCCGGTAGGGAGTAGGAGTAGTTAGCTGCGGCTGACAGGGTTGGCCACCCAATTCGCCTTCGCGGCCGGTCGGACCGCAATTCCCCAGAGCGCCCCCTTCGCTTTCATACATGGGTTGTGGCGCGGTAAAGTCGGTGACCGGCATGCTTGCCGTGGCGCTCTTCATGAATTCGGTCCAGATCGGCAGCGCCGCTTCGGAGCCCGACAAGTTCAGTTTACTTTGGCCGTCAAATCCCACCCATACCACAGCGAGAAGATCCGGCGTGTAGCCGACGAACCAGGCGTCTTTATAATCGTTGGTGGTGCCGGTTTTTCCCGCCGCCGGCCGGTTAAATCCCATTCGGCGCGCGCTCGACCCAGTGCCGCGATCGAGGACGCCTTTGAGCAGATGATTCATCATGTAGGCGAGCTGCGGCTCGATCACTTGCTCGACGCGCACGTCGCGTTTCTCTAAAGGTTGAGCGTTTTGGTCCATGACCAGCTTGACGGCCAGTGGCCGGGTGCGTACGCCGCCGTTGGCGATAGTCGAGAACGCCACCGCGACCTCCAATGGCGTGACCTCTGCCGATCCCAGCGACAGCGACGGCACGGCCGGCAGCGCGCTCTGAATCCCCAGGCGATGAGCAATATCGCGCACCCGGCGGATGCCGACATCTTGCGCGACTCGGCCGGTGGCGGAGTTAAGCGAGCTTTCCAGAGCGCGACGAAACGTCACGGCGCCGAAATACTCGCTATTGTAATTGTCCGGTTGCCACTCCTTGCCGTCATAGCTCCAAGTGAACTGGCTGTCGTTAACCACCGTGTCGGGCGTGTATCTCACGCCGCTTTGCCCGCCGTACATTAGCGCCGCTAAGTAAACGAACGGCTTAAAAATCGAACCGGGTTGGCGCTTGGCCTGAAACACCCGGTTGAATTGCGACTTCTGATAATTTCTCCCGCCGACCATCGCCTTGATTTCGCCGGTTTGCGGCCGGATTACGACGATGGCCCCTTCCAAGCTGTCGTCGTTGCCCTTACGGCGCAATGCCGGATGCGCCGCTTCAAGTTTTTTGAGGCCCTCGACCAGCGCACGTTCCGCCTTTCTCTGCAGCTGGAGGTCGAGGCTGCTGAAAATTCGCAGGCCCTCTTTGGTGAGGACCGCGTTCGAGTAATTTTCGTCAAGCTCGCGGCGCAGATAATCGACGTAAAAAGGCGCGTCGTTGGTCACCTTGACCAGTGCACGCTGGGGCAGTTTTTCGCCCAGCGCGGTTTCATACTGCCGGCGCGTGATCACTCGATCATCGAACAATTTAGCTAATACCACATTGCGCCGTTTGGTCGCCCCCTCCGCGCTCCGGTACGGCGACAGACGATTCGGCGCGCGGATCAAACCGGCCAGGAGCGCTGACTCACCGAGGGTCAAATCGCTAAGCGGCTTGGCAAAGTAGAATTGCGCGGCTTCCCAGACTCCGAAAATACCCTGCGAGCCTCTTTGCCCGAGATAGATTTCGTTCAAATAATTTTCCAGGATTGTTTCTTTGGAATATTTGCGCTCGGCGATCAGCGCCATGATGGCCTCGGGAATCTTGCGGCTGAGCGTGCGTTCATCGCTCAAAAAGAAATTTTTCATCAGCTGCTGAGTCAGCGTGCTGCCGCCTTGCTGGAAGCTCATGCTGTGGAGATTGACCCACATCGCCCGAATAATGCCGATCGGATCGATGCCGTGGTGGCTGAAAAATCGCTCGTCCTCGACCGCCAAGACGGCTTTGACGAGCAGCGGCGGAACCTCCGCCAGCTTGACCACTTTGCGCTCCTGCCAGATGCGCTCGTAAAGACCGGTCATGAGCTCGGGCTCGAGCTCAAGGTCAAACATTTCTTTCCCGGTCGCCAGATTTTCAATGCGCGTCAGCGTCCCCCCCCTTAGCGAAATACGCACAGGGACGCCCTTGCGCTGTTCAGTAGGAAATTCGAAATCGTGGAGATGAATCTCCACCTCTCCCTGCGACTTCAGGATCCGATACTCGCCCTTTCTCTTGAGCGCGCTCTGAATTTCGAAATAGCCAAGCCGGCGCAGCTTTTCGGTTAATTCCTCAAGCCGCAGGTTGATACCGACATAAAGAAGATAACTGTCGGAGTAAATTTTTGACGGAAAAAACCACTTGCGTCCTTCGAATTTTTCCGTGACGGTGTTCTCCAGGCGCTTTAAGTACCATGCGCCGGAAACCAGGCCACCGGAGGTAATAACGAGAAGCGCAAGCAGGGAGATGCTGAAGATTCGGAGCTTGGACCTTTTCAAACTCAACGCCTCAAATGTGATTTTCGCGCAGAATGGACGCAAAAGCAACGAAACGAGGCCCGGCCAGAGCCGCGCCTCGTTCGCTTAAAGCTTAAAGACCTCAACGATCGAAAAATATTCAGCGCTGCGGCTTGAGCGCGAGGAATAACGTGCTGTCACCGCGCCGCACGAGAAATAACACACCGCGGCCCTTGCGCACTCCAGCGACGGCTTTTTTGTAATCGTCAAGACTGCGCACCGCCTTACGATCGACTTCGACAATAATATCGCCCCGGCGAATCCCGGCGTCGTCGGCGGCGCTGCCCGGCTCGACAGCGGTCACAACCACGCCTTCGACTCTCTCCAGTCCCAAGCTCTCGGCCATTTGCGGGGTAAGCCGCTGCACCGTGAGCCCGAGCTCGCCTTTTTCAGGCGCGGTGGCGACGACCTCTTCGTCTTTGAGCTCGCCGATGGCGACATTCAGAAATACTTCCTTCTTATCGCGGAGCACCTTCATTCGCACCTTCTTGTCGACCGGCGTGCGCGCGACGATGATCGGCAGATCGCCCGAGTCTTTGACTTCCTTGCCGTCGAACTCGACGATCACGTCACCGACTTTTACACCCGACTTATCGGCCGGACCGTCCTTCGACACATTGGCAACCAGGGCACCGTAGCCCTTCTCCATGCCCAGGCTTTCCGCGATCTCGGGGGTCACCTTCTGAATAAGGACTCCCAGGTAGCCACGAACGACTTTGCCTTTGCCACGTAATTGCGGCAGCAACTCTTTGACCAGATTGATCGGAATCGCAAAGCCGATACCGATGTTGCCGCCAGTCCGGCTGAAGATCGCGGTGTTGATGCCGACCACTTCGCCACGCAAATTGATCAGCGGTCCACCCGAGTTGCCGGGATTAATCGATGCGTCGGTTTGGATAAAGTTGTCGTACGGACCCTGGCCGATGTGCCGGCCTTTGGCGCTCACAATGCCCGACGTCACCGTGCTATCGAGGCCGAAGGGATTGCCGATGGCGACGACCCATTCGCCGACCTCCAGCGTGTCGGAGTCGCCGAAATTTGCCGCGATGAGATTGGTCTTGGCGTCGATCTTGATCACGGCAATATCGGTCTTGGGATCCCGGCCGACTACCTTGGCCTCATATTCTTGATCGTCCGAAAGTTTGACGACGATTTTTGATGCATTCTCGACGACATGATTGTTGGTTAAAATCGAGCCGTCGCCATCGATAATAAAGCCCGAACCCAGGCTGCGCTGGCGCTGCGGCCCTCGGGGTAGCGGACCGCCAAAAAAGCGCCGCCAGAAATCATTGAACGGATCGTCATCGCCGAACGGGCTGCCAAACTCCTGCTGCCCGCGTCCTTCGCTCACCTGAGTGGTCGAGATGTTGACGACAATCGGTTTAATTTTCTTCGACAGGTTTACAAAGTCGGGAAGGCCGGTGAAAGCGCGGGGTTCGACGTTGCCGGCATCACCCAAGAGGTTCACCGCACGGCTGGGCACCAGCCAATCCAGGCTACCGCTGATACCGAGCCCGATCGCCAGCGACGACAAAGCGACCAAGAGGACGCCCTTGATGCTCACGCCGCCACGCCAGATGTTCTTGAAACCCATCGACGACTCCTATCGCTTCTTCACCGCCTCGACATACTTCATACGGAGATCGAAGAGTATGTCCTCCATCAAACGGTCTTCGTTCGCATTGAGGTTGCCGCGCGTCTTGTCTTTAAGCATGCCCAGGATATCGATCATCTGTTTCGCCACGGGCACATCGATCTCGACCTTGCCGCTGATCGGACTGGCGATCTCACCCAAATGCATCAACGCTTGGGTGCTCAGGCTGATCACGAATGCCGAAAAGTTGATCTCTGGTAGCGGTTCGTGCTCGGAACCGTGCACCGACTCAGCGCTCTGTTCACCAGGCGTCGTGGCCTGGCCGACGGTCTCTTCGGGCGCATCCTGACGCGCCTCGCCGGTCTCGGGTGAGAAACGCCGGCGATCTTGAACCGTAAACCCTTTACCCTCTGCTTGCTTTTCTTCTTCGCTAGCCATCTCAAGACCCCCGAATCGACAAGAAAAAAAGCCTGGAAGTCGCGCGGGCTTGGAGCACCGTCGGACTTCCAGGCGTGGTCGTTTCGAACGTAAAAGATGCTATTTTAAACCACCCGCGGCTACGAGCGCCGGATTCATCATGCCAGTTAATCAGCAATTTTCGTCGACTCAAAATGTAATCCCTGCCTTCTACCTTGTCAAGGTAACGACTTCCGGCAACTTACCAACCATGGTGATGATTTCCTCGGGATGGAGCTCGGTCAAACAGGCGCGGTGTGGACATTCTTTCATCGTCGGCTCCTGGCAAGGCGAGCAGTCGATGCCGCGACGCAGCACGTTAACTTTCCGGCCGCGCGGTGACCATTGACGGGCATCCGACGGGCCGAACAGCGCAACGGTCCGGACTCCAAGTGCCGCGGCAAGATGAGAGATTCCGCTATCGTTGCCTAGATAAAGATCACAGCGAGCGAGCAGCGCCGCCGCTTGTGCCAAACGCAAGTCGCTAGCAACGACGCAATCGTTTTGCAGCAGTTCGGTGCCGCCTCTCTCTTGCTCCACAGGACCGAGGAACAAAAGAACTATCCCGCCAATCTCCCGCTTCCACCACTGGCTTACGGCGAGAAAGAATTCCGCGGGCCAATTCTTCTCCCGCGCGCCGCTTCCGGGCGCGACAGCCAATACCGGGCAGCGCTGAAGCGAATGCCGAGCCCAAAAACTATCGGCCCAGCAAATTCCTTCGGCGCGAAGCACAACCACCGGTTCCGCCGAAGAACCGGCCAGGTGACTCAAACAGTTTTGATAGTAGTCCGCCTGGTGGCCCTGAGCGTGTACCGGACGAAACGGAAAGACCTGCGCTCGTCCGCCTGTGATGGCTTGCAGGCGCAGGATGAGTTCGGCATCACCGCTTGCAAGCCATGAGTACACGGCGTTATAGGCGCGGAAGAACCTTTGCACTTGTGCATCATCGACGGACTCGGGACCGAATAGCTTGCTGATCTCGGGACGTTCGAGTGAAGCAACCGCCACGCCTTGCGGCGCAATGTCGGCAAACTCGCTGCGCGCGAATACGTCCACGGCAGCCGCGCGTGCGAGAGTTCCCAGGGCCGGCAAGCAACAAATGAAATCGCCAAGCGCCCCGGGGAAAATGACGCAGGTTCTGGTCCGAAGCGAGTCAGCGCGCTGAGCGTCAATCGATTTCATTGACTTTGGCGAGTTGAGAATATAGCATTTGACGCACGTCAAATCGAATCTCACACCTCTTAAGGAAAACGAGTTAAATCGTGGCAAGCTTGAATGGCGCTCGATCCGTCCTGGATCTTATCGGCTCCACTCCCGTGGTCAAATTGCGCATGCTTCCGGGTAAAAACGATGCAGAAGTGTGGGCGAAGATGGAGTCGTTTAACCCCGGCGGATCGGTCAAGGACAGGATCTGCCTAAGCATGATCGAGTCGGCCGAGCGCCAAGGAAAACTCAAGCCCGGCGCCACCATCGTCGAGCCCACCAGCGGCAACACCGGCATCGGTCTCGCATTGATCGCGGCCGTAAGAGGATACCGGCTGATATTGACCATGCCGGATACGATGAGCGAAGAGCGGCGCAGCCTCTTGTGCGCGTATGGCGCCCGTCTCATCCTGACTCCGGATACCAAAGGCATGGGTGGAGCGATCCACAAAGCCGAAGAATTGCTGCAAGAACATAGCGACTATTTTATGCCGCAGCAGTTCAACAACCCCGCCAATCCGGAGATCCATCGCAAGACAACCGCCGCCGAACTGCTCAAGCAGTTCAAGCGCATCGACGCGTTCGTCGCCGGGGTCGGAACCGGCGGCACGATCACCGGGGTGGGCGAAGTGTTGAAAGAGAAAATGAAAGGCGTGCGTGTTTGCGCGGTCGAACCGGGAGCATCGCCGGTAATTTCCGGCGGCGAGCCAGGTTTCCATAAAATCCAAGGAATCGGCGCTGGTTTCATTCCGGCCGTGCTGAATCGACAGATCCTTGACGAAGTCATCAAGGTCAGCGACGAAGAGGCTACCCTTCACGCCCGGCGATTGGCGGCTGAGGAGGGCCTTCTGGTTGGCATTTCTTCCGGCGCCGCGTGCTGTGCTGCTTTAAAGGTGGCGAAAGACCTGGGCAAGGGCCACGTCGTCGTCACCATCTTCGCCGACAAGGGCGAGCATTATTTAAGCACCGATCTCTTCAGCGACAAGCGATGGACGCAAAATTCGAACAACTGACCCAACTCTTGGGCAAAAACAATCGGCTTCTGGTGGCCTTTTCCGCCGGGGTCGACTCGACTTTTCTGCTCAAAGCCGCGCACATGACGCTGGGCGAACGGGCAATTGCGCTCACGGCATCTTCGCCCACCGTGCCGCCTGGCGAGCTCGGCGCCGCCACGGCCTTTGCCGAGAGTTTGGGCTGCCGTCACATCGTTATGCATTCGAACGAATTGAACAACCCGTCATTCGCGCAGAATCCCGCCAACCGCTGCTTTTTCTGCAAAGACGAACTGTATCGCATCTGCCGCGCGGAAGCCGATAAACTCGGCATCGAAACTATCGTCGACGGAACCAACTTGGACGATCTGCGCGACCATAGGCCGGGGTTGCAGGCGGCCGATGAATGGCGCGTGCGCCATCCTTTGGTCGAAGCAGAGATGACCAAAGCGGACATTCGGCGCTATAGCCGCGAACTCAATCTGCCCACCTGGGACAAACCCTCAAGCCCGTGCCTGTCCTCGCGCTTTCCTTACGGAACCGCAATTAATCTGGACCGATTAAAGCAGGTCGGGGCATGTGAGGTGTTCATGAAGAAACTTCGCTTCCGCGAGTTCCGCGTGCGCTACCACGGCGATCTTGCGCGCATCGAGGTTTCGCAAAACGAAATCGACCGGCTGTTTGAAAAACCCACTAGAGACGCGATCGTCGAGAAGTTCAAAGAGGCTGGCTTTCGCTACGTCAGTCTCGATCTGCAGGGCTTTCGGAGCGGCAGTCTGAACGAAGCTCTGCCGGTGCAAACTTCTTAGGGCACCCGTCCTTCGCGGATTAATATTTGCGCTAGCCAGACGTCTTCCGGCTCGGTAATCTTAAAATTGGTCCGCTCCCCTTCCAGCACGTACACGGGCGTGCCGATACGCTCAACCAGCATTGCGTCGTCCGTCACTTGAATTCCTTCCCGCTCCGCGCTTTCATGCGCCGCGACGATCAATTCTCGTTTGAAGGCCTGCGGCGTTTGGATCTCCCATAGCGCGCTTCGTTGCGGAGTCGATTCGATCCAATGATCCGACGAGACCGTCTTTATCGTATCGCGCACCGGAAGACCCACCACCACCGCTCCCTTTTCCGCCGCAGTTGCTATGCAGCGGTCAATTAAGCCGGCGGAAACAAACGGCCGGGCGCCGTCATGGATGATGACGATGCCGCAATCCGACTCAACGCGCTCGAGCCCGCGCCTTGCCGACTGCTGCCGGGTCCTACCGCCAACTTGCAGGATGCAACGACGATCTTTTAGCGCCGAATCGGCGCGCAGCATGGACTCGCAACGCTCGACTTCGCCGGCGCCGACAACAAGGACGACCGTTTCAACCGCTTGCGTCGAAAAAATCCGATCGAGAGTCCGCAGCACCAGCGGCCGTCCGGCTATCGGTAGGTAGCTTTTCGAAGTGCCGGCGGCCATCCGGCGGCCTTCGCCGGCTGCAAGCACAATGGCGGTAACGTGCGACATCGGATCAAAACAAAAGAGCCGGGAGCAAAGCTCCCGGCTCTTTGAAATGAAAAATCAACTCAGCCAGATCAGTGGGTGAAAATATGGCGCAGCTCCTCCATGATCTTTTCCTCGGAGTGAGAGCGCGCGATCGACAGTTCCTTGACCAGTAAATTGCGCGCCGTATCGAGCATCTTTCTTTCACCGAAGGAGAGTTCCTTGTCGCCCTTAAGAACGAAGAGATCCCGCAGAACCTTGGCGATTTCGAGGATCGAGCCGGTCTTGATCTTTTCAGTATATTCACGGTAGCGGCGATTCCACGTTTGCTGGTCGGTTTCAACCTTCTTTTGTCGAAGCACTTTATAAACCTTGGTCACCATGGCGCGGTCAATGATCTTGCGCAAGCCAACCGAGTCAACGTTGTCGATCGGAATCATGATTTTCATATCGGTCTCGAGAATACGCAGCATATAAAATTTCTTCTCCGTTCCCGAGATAACGTGACTTCGTATTGCTTCAATCTCACCGACCCCGTGGGCGGGATAGACAACCTTTTCGCCGACCTTAAACATACTTGTTTCCTCCTGAATCGAAACTTTCGCTCTTTATTTCGAACTTATGCCAAAATTTTGGACCGAAATGACAGCGAGGCGGAATATCGTGTGAGAAGGATGGCTGGAAGGTCGAGCGGAACTGACCAATAGCTGCTAGTTTTTCGTGGGAATTTTCGATCATGCAGCTATCGTCCGTCCAATCATAAGAACCTTCAAAAAAATTAGCGGTCAAACCTGCTGACCGCTAAAAACTCTTAACTAACACTTAATTTATACACCAGAGGAGGAGAGGCCGTCAAGGGAACGAGCCACACGGGAGATTCCGATGCTCTTTCAATCGTTTATGTATGAAATATCAAGCTCACGCTGAGTACGATAAGCGGGCGACTTGAGCGAACTTGGCCGGTTAAGTTTGTGCGTGTAGATCGAGGGTCATCGCCAGGGCGTCCTCACCGTTGTCGGAGTAGTAACCTTTGCGGGTTCCAGTAATCGCAAATCCCATTGTTTCATAAAGCTTCTGAGCCGGGACGTTAGACTTACGAACCTCAAGCATCACACGAACTACGGATTGACGCCTCGCCTCGCTCACGACGCTCTCGAGAAGAATGCGTGCTATACCGCGGCGCCGATAATCAGTGTGAACGGCAAGATTGTGGATATCGATTGCGCCGGGCAGGAGCCAATAAAGAACGTAGCCAACTATTTTTCCGTCAGTCTCGGCGAGAATCGAGCGGGCGCAGGCGACTTGCAGCTCCTGGCGAAAAAAAACGGCGCTCCACGGGAACCGATACGATGTTCTTTCGATCGCCATCACCTCATCCAGGTCGACGCTAGTCATGGGTCGAAAGCGCAAACGATCGCTAAACGCAAAAGAGCCACAGGCTTTATCCTCACCCTGTGGCTCTTTTGTTGAGTTGGATTTTGTCTTTATGTCGTGGTCGATCGCTGTGCTCCGCGTTTGGGAATCACGCTTTGACAACCAAAACCTCGAGCACTTTATTTTCGTAGCGATGCGCCAACCCGGCGGTTTTCTGGCGCAAGGGAATCACCGTGACAAATTCCGGTGGAAACGCGCCGACACTCGAAGAGATTTTCCGCACCTTTTCGTCCGCACATTTGCCCTTCACCACGACTTGCCCCGGCTGCAAAGCCAAGTCGTAGTCGTAGTCCGGCATTTCGTCCGGCAACTGCACCCGTTTTGCGATGCCGATATCCGGCATCCAGCGTGGAAACTCCATGCGGACAAGATACGCCCCGCCTCGGTCTTCGACTGTGTAGACATTGCCGTAGCGGCGCTCGCGTTCGAGCTTGTCGACAAAGCCCTTGGAATAGAACCCGTCCACGGGTATCGGAATATCCCTGATCAAACCGGTATACTTTGCCAACACCGGCTCCAAAATTAGTCCCAACGGCGCGCCGTAAAAAGACGGCAAAAATGTCATCTCATCGGCCGGTTTGGCGCCGAAGACGCCGTCCTTCAGGCGAAAGATCCCCTCGGCGGCGGCCAACCCCAAGCCGATGAGAACATAATTGTTAATCGCTTGGCTGAAAATGATCTGCGGCCCGTTGATCGCCGCCGCGATCGCCATGCAGATAAGCGGATAAAGAACCGCGTTGTGAACGATATTGACCGCGGTGCTCCCTGCCGCCGTGAACAAAGGAGTTTGCAGCGCCTCTTCTAGGCGCTTTTTGGTACCGTGCGGGAAAGCGCCAATCACGGGTTGCAACAGGATCACGGCCAAACGAACTATTCCCCGCAGATTGGTCGCACCGCGAGCATACTTCTCTGATGCGTCTTCGAAACTAATCGGCAGCTCGTTCGGAAAGGTCTTCTTAAGCTTCGGATCTTTCTTGGCCGGGGCGGGTTCTGGCGCTGCCGCTGGCGGCGGTGGAGCCGCCTGTGTGACCGCGGCTGCGGCCACTGCAGGCGCAGCCGCCTGTGTTGCGCCTGGAGTTAGCGCAGGCTTTGCCGCGGCCTTTTCCTGCGGCGCCGCGCCCTGAGGTGCTGGCGCGGCCGGCGCTGCCTGCCCGTTGCCTTTTCTAAATCGTGACTGAAAACTATCGCCGAAATCGGTTTGCGGATGCAGCGAACGAGCGCGGGCAATTAACGCTTCCTCAGTTTCGATGTTGTTTGGATCGGTGACGCATACGTCGACCGGGCAAACCGCCGCGCAAGCCTCGTAATCGTGAAAACCGACGCACTCCGTGCACAAAAGCGGATCGATGACGTAAACCGGATCACCCTGGCTAATTGCGTTGTTTGGACATTCTGGTTCACATGCCCCGCAATTGATGCAATCGCTGGTGATCATCGTTGCCATTGCGAATACTCCTAATCAGATCAAGTTTTAATTACGTGTTTCCCTGTTCGATGTCAATAAATTACGCCGTTGTTGCAACTCGTGAAAGCTTCATGTTAGCTAAACGATCAAGGCGGCGTACCCAAGTGGTTAAGGGAGAGGTCTGCAAAACCTCGATGCAGCGGTTCGAATCCGCTCGCCGCCTCCACTTCGTCTTTGATATTGTTCAAGATTCCGAGTCCGCGTCCCCTTCTCACCAAAAAAATGTTCCGGTTTTGTTCCAACTTCGGCGTCAAAACCGCGTTGATCGCTTCTTTGAATTCCGACGACAGGGTTGCGCCTTCCGGTTCATTCTCCCCCGCTTTGTAGCGGTCTTCAAGCTTCCCCACGGCTTGCGCTTTGTGTTCTTGCGCAAGGTGAGTGTAGCGGTTCGTCATGTTGATGGTCTTGTGGCCGAGTAATTCCTTCACCGTGACCAAATCCACGCCCGCCATGACGAGATGAGAGGCAAAGGTATGTCTCAGGTCATGAAAGCGGAAATCGTCGATCTCCGCCTCACTGCACGCGTTCTTGAAGGCATCGTAGACGGTCGTCCGTCCGACCCGATCGCCCCACGGCCACATTAAAAGATATTCGCCGTAACGGTGCGCGCCCAACCAGGTCAAAGACTCCCGCGTCGCGTCATTGATCGCAATCGTCTTCCGCCTCATCGTTTTGGTCTGCATGACCGTGATCACGCCGCGCGCTAGGTTCACTTCGTCCCATTTCAGGTTCAACAACTCGCCCTGGCGCATGCCGGTATTCAACGCCAGCCTGACCAAAGGATAGAGCCACGGCGAAGTGACATCCGCCTCGCACTTCGTCAAGAGCTTGTGAACATCATCGCCGGTTAGAAATCGCGTCCGCTCCGACACCACGGTAAAACGTTTCACGCCGGTTGCCGGATTGCTTTTGATGAGATTCCAGTCAACCGCTTTCCTGAACATATGCTTGATCACGGTCAGGCGCCGGTTCACGGTCGCCAGGTGCACGAGCTTCGCCTGCTCCGATTTCCATTTCTCAATCTGCCATGTCGTGATGTTGGCCAATGGCGTCGAACCGAACAACGCCGCGAACTCCTCGACGACGTACTTCTCTTCGCCCCATCCGCGCTTGTAACCGGCGGCAAATTCCCGGTAGCGCTCCGCCAGCTTAGAGAACGGCACGGGCTTGCGCGCCTTCTCCAGATTGAACCGACCCTGCGCGATCTCCCCAAGGCGCGACTTGAGAGCGTCCTTCGCCATTTCCCGCGTGAATCCCCGCGACTTTCTCCCCACCCGCTCTTTGATGTCCGTGCCGTCGACCTGATAGCGGATGTAATAGGTCACGTCGCCGTTCTTGCCGCTGCGCTCGTAAATGCCTTTAGCCATGACTGCTCACCATCCTCTTGGTTTTCTGAAAATCCCCTTCGAATCCTCTAACACGTCGGAGAATTGACTGTTCGCTAGATCAACTTCACGAACTCGTTTGATGAAGGTCGCAAATTCTTGCAGTTCTCTACTGTGAATCTGGTGCGGGTTGATGATGCCAACGGGTAGATTTAGATCCTGCCGAACAATGCATACTGGCTCTCGAAGGTCTGAATCGTTGCTGATAACGACGGCTAATTCGTAGAGAC
>JBOHVN010000279.1:0-7119 GCA_050735675.1 Binatia bacterium
AGTATTATCCAAGCCACAAAGTGGCTCTATGACCCAAAGAACAAGGAAAAAGCCATCGCCCTGCACATCAAGATACTCAAGAGCAAGCCGGACATCGCCGAAAGCGACTACAAATACGTCGTCGAAGAATTCAAACCCTTCTCGGTGGACGGCGAGGTGAGCGAGGCTGGAATGAAAAAAACCATGGAATTGAGGATCGCCGACGGCATGTACAAGGGCAAAAAAGTACCTTCTTATATGCAGTATGTCGATACCTCATTCGTTGAAGCGGCGCAAAAGCACCTGGGCATGAAATAGCGTTGACGGTCCACCACGGATTTGAAAGGTTCCTACAGGAACTCGACAAGGAAGGCCGAAATAGCGAAACCGTATCCCACAAAATAAACCTGATTGGAGTGATGGAATACT
This sequence comes from Binatia bacterium, assembly GCA_050735675.1. Lineage (GTDB taxonomy): Bacteria > Desulfobacterota > Binatia > UBA9968 > UBA9968 > DP-20. Next base: position 409 of record JBOHVN010000279.1, read on the forward strand.
GGAGTATTGGAGTGTTGGGTTTTCCGAACCCATTATTCCAATACTCCATCGCTCCAATCTCCAACATCTAACCTATAGGAGGTCCCCATGGCACGCAGAACCATCCAACCGAAAACTCTGAATGACCCGCGGCCGCGTTACAGCCAAGGCATTCTCAATGAGGGCGGCAAGCTGCTTTTTGTTGCCGGCCAAACCGCGTCGGACCAAGCCGGCAATGTGGTGGGCAAGGGCGATATCAAAGCGCAAACCAAGCAGGTTTTCGCCAACCTCGAAGCCGTTCTTGAAGAAGCCGGCGGCACGCTCGATGATTTGGTGATGACGACGACTTACATAACCGACCGGGATTACCGCGAAGGCTATAACGAGGTGCGCCGCGGGCTCTACAAGAAAGATCCGCCGACGAGCACGCTGGTGATCGTCAAAGGCCTCGCCCATCCCGATTATCTGATCGAGATTGCCGGCATCGCCGTCATCTGAAAATGAGAGTCACGGTCCTCGACGACTATCAGCACGCGTTCGAGAGGACCGAAGCGATCCGGCGCCTGCGGCAAAAGGTCGACGTGCGTGTTCTCACCGGGAAACTGCCGTCAGAGGCCGCCGTAGCCGACGCTCTTAAGGGCTCGCGTGCGATCATTCCCGTGCGCGAGCGCACGAGGTTCACCGCCTCGCTGCTAAAGGCGCTGCCCGATCTCGCATATATTTGCCAAACCGGCAATCACGTCTACCACGTCGACATGGACGCGGCGACTCGCCAAGGCATCGTCGTTAGCCTGGCGCCGGGCGGCAACAGCACGACCGAGTTGGCCTTCGGTTTGATGCTCGCCGTCATGCGGCGCATTGCGCAAAGCGATCGCGCCATGCGCCGGGGCGAGTGGCCGCTCGTGCTCGGCTACGTCCTCAAAGGCAAGACGCTTGGCATTCTGGGCCTTGGAAAAATCGGCACGGAAGTCGCCGCCATCGGACGCGCCTTCGGCATGAAGGTGATCGCCTGGGGGCCGACGCTCTCACCCGAACGCGCGGCCAAGTCGGATGCGACCTATCTGCCACTGGAGGAATTGCTGCGCACCGCCGATGTTGTTTCCGTGCACCTCAAACTTTCGGAAGAAAGTAAGAACCTGTTGAACGAAGCGCGCCTGCGCTCGATGAAAAGGTCGGCTTACCTGGTCAACACCGCGCGCGGCGCCATCGTCGACGAGGTAGCGCTGGTCAAAGTCTTGAAAGAAAATGTCATCGCCGGAGCGGCGCTCGACGTCTTCGTCGAAGAGCCGCTGCCCAAGAATCACCCGCTGCTCGCACTCGACAACGTCGTGCTTGCCCCTCATCTGGGTTGGCCGACGGATTCCGGCTTCGAAGGCTTCGCCGAAAACGCCGTGACCAACATTCTCGATTACATGGACGGCAAACTCACTCGCGCGCTGAATCCAGAAGCATTGAAGAATCGCAGATAACGGCGTATCGATCTGCTTCGGAACCCCAAGTCTAAACGGTAGATCACTCAAATCGTCTTCGACCCCTGGCACGCGAATTTCTTTCCGGCCTCTTTCCCCTCGAGAGACTGTGTCGGAATGCGAAAATATAACTGTCATGCTGAGTGCCAGCGAAGCATCTCGCATTTTTAGTCACTTACGAAGACCAGATCCTTCGGCTACCGCCTCATCAGGATGACATTCCGACACAGTCTCCGACGGGGGAAGATTGAGATGGGGGGCGAACGGGGACGCGCGAAAGAGACTGATTTAGCCCGCCCTGATCGTTGCGGTGTGAAAAACGCGGTTGTCCTGGTCGATGAACTCGACCACGGCTTTGGTCGGATCGATCTTGGAATCGATGGTGATTTTCGCGAAGTTGAAGTTTTCCGCGAGAAAATACTCGAAGCGGCGCGCCGCTCCGTTGGTAACTCGATTGAGCGGCGCGCCGAGCGGCCCCGCAGTAATATCTTTGAGCCCCCTGGAATTGGGAATTTTGGTGATCGCCGCATAATGCAGGTCAGCGCTCAGAAAAACCACGCCGCGAATTTTCTTGTCGTGGATGAAGCTTAGGATTTGCCCGCGCTCCTCGGGATAACCGTCCCAACGATCCCGCCCGCCGCCGGCCATGGGCACCGTGGTGGCGATGAACTTGAACGTGGCGGACGACCGCGCGATGCCGTCGAAGAGCCATTCCTTCTGCTCCGGACCCAGCATGGTGTGCTTGGCCGGATTGCGATACTGGCGCGCGTCGAGAATAAATATTTCCGCCGCTTGGCCCCAGCGAAAGGAACGGTAGACTCGCTCCACTTCATCGCGCTGGCGGCGTATCGGCCAGTAATCCAAAAAAGCCTTTCGCCCAATCGGCGCCAGCAAATGGTCTGGCCCGTAGTTGTTGACCACTTCATGATCGTCCCAAATCGCGTAGACGGTGGTGTCGCAGAAACAACTTTGAGTCGCCGCATCGTCGCGATTGCGCCGGTACTTGGCCCAAAAGTCGCCAAGGTTCCGCGCCCGGCCATTGATATCGGCGTAGACCGTATCGCCCAGGTACAGGAAGAAATCAGGGCGCTGTGCCTGGACGGCTTCCATGACCGTGAACGGCTTATAGCTGTCGCGGGTGTCACCGCTGAAGCAAAAAGTCACCTTGGCGTTATCGCTGGACCGTGGCGCGGTCACGAAGCTGGCGATCGGTCCCGGCATCTTGCCAGCCACCGCGGCACGGTAATAATAGCGGGTTGCCGGTTCGAGCTCATCGAGCGAGATGAGCGCCGTCGAGTCCGCGTCCAGATCGACGGAGACCAAGGCAGATGAAGAATATTCGACAAGCGCGGAATCCCGGCCATAGTGGAGCGCGGCGCGGCTGCCCGGCTCCGCCCTGAGCCAGACCAGCGCGCTGTTTGCCGTCACATCGCCGCACACGTAACAAAGCGATAACCCGGTGACCGCGTCGGGCGGCCGGATCAGCGCCAAACTGCAGCCAAATTTGCCGAGCAGCGCCGATCCACCGAGCCCGGCTACGCCGAGCGACTTCAGAAACTCTCGCCGATTCATGCCGATTTAGCCGCCGATTTTATCCCAGAACCATTGGCAAAGCCAGCCGGCGAGCAGAGGGAAGAAAAAGCTTACGGCTATGCGGAGAGCGACTACTTTAGGGCCCAAAAAGGGAATTTCCCACATGATGACGCGCTGCAAGCCAAAGAGCGACCAGGCGGTCAGATAGGCCACCAGCGGCCCGACCCCGACGCCCATCTTGAATAGCGAAGCGATCACCGGCAAATGGGTCATCGGGCCACCCGGGGTCACCCCGCCGAGCGACATGCCAATCAACAGTCCTTTGAATCCTGAGCCATGTCCCATCCAGCGCACGATCAGCTCTTGCGGCACCACGGCTTGAAACAACCCCGCCAAGGTGAAAGCCGCAATCATGCGCGGGGTAATTTCCAGGATCAACGAGCCGGTCGCGTTGAGCCCTTTGTTGGCGGCCTCCGGCGATTTGTAGTAGACGGCGGCAAGCATCACCGCGGCGGCCGCCATCATGACGATGGTCGAAGTGTCCATAGATCTCCTGAGCGCGAGGCGATATGTCTCGGTTAGTCGGCGCATGACTGAAGATAAAACGAACCTCGACTGTAGAGAGCGCATGAAAGATTTTCAAGGCAACGGAAAATTTGGTAATGACTCAGTTTAACTACAGATCCTTCACGGAGTTTATCCTGAGCACAGCCGAAGGATTCAGGATGACAGCCCGGGCTAATTGTCATTCTGAGCCAGCGGCGAAGAATCTTTCTGCGTTTTCGCGTTAAACCGGAAACGACCCATCAAAATGAGTCACTACCGAAAAATCGGCGCGGCTTTATTTGACTTCAAAAACACCGTCCGTTAGTTAGATTGAATCAATTTCGGAGGATCCCGATGGCTCTCGATAGTGAACTGGCAAAAAAAGTCCTGCGGCAGATCGACCGCGAAGAGATCGCTCGGCTCGGCTGTGATCTAACCAGCATCCCCAGCCCCACCGGCCAAGAAAAGGCGATCAGCGAGTTTATTCTGAACTGGTTCGATGCCAACGGCATCAAAGCGGTCAGACAAGACGTCGAATTCGACCGGCCCAACGCGGTCGGCGTGGTCAAGGGCGACGGCACGGGTTTGAGCCTCGGCTTCAACGGCCACACCGACACAAGCTTCACCGGCACGGAAGAAGACCGCCGCATGGTCGCCAACATGGAACCGGAATCCGAGCTCAAAGGTAAAATCGTCAACGGCAAAGTCCAGGGTCTGGGCATCTCCAACATGAAGGGCGGTGTCGCGGCTTTCATGATGGCCGGCAAGGCGCTCAAAAAAAGCGGCATGAAACTCAAAGGCGATGTGATCCTCGCCGCCGTGGTCGGCGAGATCTCGCGCACGCCGATCGGCCCATGGCAGACCAAAGAATACCGCGGCGAAGGCGCCGGCACGCGCCATTTACTAACGCATGGCATGCACTCCGACTACGCCGTGTGCGCTGACGGCTCGGACATGAACATCGTATGGACCCAGAACGGCGTCGTGCAGGTGAAGATCCAAACCTTCGGCAAGGCCGAAGCGGCGTGGGGCTCGAACCGCGAAACCCATCCGATGATGAAAATGAACGCCATCGTCAAAATGACCAAGATCATCGACGCCATCGAACGCTGGGGGACCGAGTTCGAAGCAAAATACGTTTACCAATCTTCCACCGGACCGCTCTATCCCAAAGTCAACATCGGCGCCGTCGAAGGCGGCGCGCCCTATCGGCCCAATTACTTCCCCGGAGTTTGCTCCATTTACGTCGATATCCGCATGCCGCCCCAAGTGCGTCCGGTGCAGATTCAATACGAGCTTGAAAAGACGCTCAACGCCACCGGGCTGGACTATCAAATGGATATCTACAAGTCCTTGCTTGGCTACGAAGGGAAAAACGTCGAGCCGCTGGTCAAGTCGGCCGAGGAAAGCTATCAGCATCTCTTCGGCACGATGATCAAGCACGAAGCACCCGACCGCGCCAGTATCTGGACCGACACCAACGTCTACAACGAGCTGGGCATTCCCGCGATCAAGATCGGCCCGCGCGGCCGCCGCATCGGCCCGCGCAACGAAGAAATCGAAATCGATACGATGGTGAACGCGGCAAAACTCTACGCGCTGATCGCGCTCGATATCTGCACGAGGGCGAGAACGTAGGCGATGGTAGTTTCACAGGTTTAAGACTGGATTTCTCTCCGATGAACCACTCCGTAGCAAATTGCGGGGTATCCGGACGCGGTCATTGCTGCACAAAAATGCCACATGCACAAAAATGCCGCTTGACCGAGCCTGTCGTTTAGGAGTATGCGTCTCCAAAACCTTCCGAGGCATAGTCGAGGAAACGCCGATGGCGAATCCCACGGAAAGATTCTCTTCCCACCGCTCCACCCGTCCGGGGATCGGCACCGAAGCAAGTGCCGCGCTCGGCTTTCCAGCCACGCAAAAGCCGAAGCTGCTCGAACAGGTCCGCCACGCGATCCGCATCCGCCACCTCAGCCCGCAAACAGAGCAGGCATACATTAGTTGGATCAAGCAGTTTATCTTCTTCCATAACAAGCGCCATCCGGTCGAGATGTCTGAGGCAGAAATCGGGCAATTCCTTTCGAGCCTCGCCACCCGTTCCAGGGTCAGCGCATCGACTCAGAACCAAGCGTTGAACGCTCTCCTGTTTCTCTACAACAAAGTTTTGGAGAAAAAGATCGGTCTTGTTCAAGGGGTCGTTCGCGCCAACAGACCCCGAAGATTGCCCGTCGTGCTCACAAAAGAGGAAATGAAAAGCGTTCTCGACTCCATGACGGGCGCGCCATGGTTGATGGCCATGCTTCTTCACGGTTCAGGGTTGCGCCTGATGGAATGCTGCCGCCTGCGGGTCAAAGATATCGATTTTTCCAAGAACCAGATCGTAATTCGAGCTGGCAAAGGCGACAAAGACCGCTATACCATGCTTCCTGCAATAGTAAAGGAACATCTCGTGACACATCTCAGGGCCGGCAAACAGCAACACGAAGAGGATCTAAAAAGAGGCATGGGCCGTGTCGCCCTTCCCAACGCGCTTGAGCGTAAGTATCCCAACGCGGGTAAAGAATGGGGATGGCAGTGGGTGTTTCCGGCCACCAGCCACTACACTGACCAGGTAACCGGAGAAAAGCGCAGGCACCATCTCCACGAGTCGGTTCTACAGAAAGCCGTAAAGGATGCCAGGGTCAGGGCGGGGGTTTACAAGCCCGCAAGTTGCCATACCTTTCGGCACTCATTCGCTACACACTTACTGGAAGATGGCTACGACATCCGCACCGTCCAGGAACTACTGGGCCACCGCCATGTAAACACCACAATGATTTACACGCACGTCCTAAACCGCGGCGGTAAAGGAGTTCGCAGCCCGGCAGACGCCTTAGGATCTGGACGGCCATAATGGAACTATGCCGCCCATACAGGCGGCCTTTTGCAGCCGGCAACGAGAGGCAAAAGGGTCGACAAGCTTTTGGAATCGCAGGAAAATCACCGCTGTCGTAAGAAACTTAACGACCAGTGTTATGCCGACCGATATATTCATAGTTAGGCGCAAATTCCCCTAGCAACAAACCAATGAAACGGAGGGACGCCATGACAGACCTGCAAGCCACCACAATGTGGCGATCAGACGGCTGGGGCTGGCGTGCACGGATTGGATTGCTCGTCCCCCACGCGGACATCTGCGAGG
>JBOHVN010000280.1:0-9568 GCA_050735675.1 Binatia bacterium
GCCATGGCGAAGCCGTGGCCGACGCGGTGGAAAAAATGCCAGTCGAGCGGCTGGCCGTTGGACTGGAAACTAGCCATCAGCCGCTGTTGCACCGGAACGCTGGCAACATGATCGTGGGCGCCGAAGAATATCTGCGACGGACACTCGATATCTTTCACCGCGTCGCTGGGATGGCGCGGGCGCAGTTGGCTCGGCCCTTCGTCGCGCACCGACGGATAGTAGCCGACGAAGGCTCGCACGCTCGGCGTCGCGGCGACAAAATGGATGCCGATGCGGCCGCCCATACAATAGCCGACCACGGCGCAACGCTTGCCGTCGACTTCCGGCCGGCTCGTCAGGTAACGCCAGGCGCTGGTGAGGATTTCAGTGAAACGGCCGTCGGTGGTTTTCTTTTGCGCTTCATGGACGCCGTCCGATTCACCGAGCATTTTATAGAGATCGGGGACCAGCGTCGTGTAGCCAAGTTTGGCGAAATTGCAAACGTTGACCTTCATGTTTCCGGTAACGCCGTAGTGGTGATGCACGATCATCACTGCGGGCCCCGGCTCTTTGCGATCGGGATGAGCTAGATACCCGGGTACGCCGTCTTTCTCCGCTGCAAGGTCTCGGTTGATGATCTTCATGAGCGCGCTCCTGTTAGGGCTACTGGCCTCCTGTTATTACGATTGGATCTAAAACTCAACCGCAAAGGTGCCTGCGCGCCGCGGCGAGTCAGGGCTCGGCGCGTTTACCGTCAAGAAAAAGATGCACGCGCTCGCCATCGACATGGAGACCGATCCGATCCCTCGGCTGAAAAGTTCGTTCTCGACCGTCCCTGGCGACCACATCGATACCGTCGCATTGGACGTGGAGAAAGCGGTCTGAGCCGAGGTCTTCGATCAAGTCGATTTCGCCGCTGATCCATCCTGGACCACTGTCCGCGACGTGAAAATCTTCGGGACGAACACCGACGGTCAAAGATTGTCCCGCCAATCGCGCCAGAGCGTTTTGCAGCAGGCCCGAAAGATCCAAGCGCAGACTCTTGCATTGGAGCATGGCGCCGTTATCGTCCACTTTTCCTGCGAAGAAATTCATCTGCGGACTGCCAACAAAGCGCGCGACCATAAGGTTGGCGGGTTTGTGGTAAATTTCGGAAGCGGGCCCGATTTGTTGGATCGTTCCTCGGTCCAAGACAATGATCTTTTCGCCAAGAGTCAAGGCTTCGGCCTGATCGTGGGTCACGTAAACGATCGTCGCTTCGAGCCGTCGGTGTAGGCGCGCCAGCTCGACGCGCATGCTGGCGCGCAAGGTCGCGTCCAAATTCGACAGCGGTTCGTCGAAGAGAAAAATCTTCGGCTGGCGCACGATGGCCCGTCCTAGGGCCACCCGTTGTCTCTGGCCGCCGCTCAACGCCTGCGGCCGACGCTCCAACAATGCCTCGATCTCCAAGAGCCGCGCGGCTTCTTTGACCTTGGGGCCGATGTCGTTCACCGACATGCCGCGCAGCCGCAAAGAAAAGGCAAGATTGTCGAAGACGGTCATGTGCGGGTAGAGCGCATAGTTTTGAAATACGAAAGCGATGTCGCGCTCGCGCGGCGCCAGCGCATCGACGCGCTCGGCATCGATGGAAATTTCACCGCCGCTCGGTTGCTCGAGCCCGGCGATCAGCCGCAAGATCGTCGATTTGCCGCAGCCCGAAGGGCCGAGCAGGATGCAGAATTCTCCATCGGCGACGTCGAAGGAAATATCCTTTAAAATCTCCGCGGCGCCGAACCGCTTGGACAGCTTCTTTACGAAAAGCGCAGCGATAATCCCTCCAGGGTCATTAATGATTTTATGAGTAACTGGACATCAGAATGTTCTTCCGCCGAGGGACAAGCCGCTCCGAGCGCCGTCAATGGGCCTGTGCCTTGCAGGCCACCACCACCCATTCCTCTCCAGGGCGGCTAATCCCACGGGGTGGGCCAAAACGCGACCTTCACGTTCGCGTGCCCGCGCTCTAGGCGACTCGCCCCTCGGCTAGTGAACTCCCGTAATTTAACCTTTGACCGCACCTGCCGACAAGCCGCGCACGATGCCGCGCTGGAAGATCAGCGTGAGAACAACCAACGGAATCGTCGCAATGGTCGACGCCGCGGCAATCTCGCCCCACGGCATGGTGTATTCTCCCGGAAAAAGTGCGATGCCGACCGGCAAAGTCTGCACCGTCGGGTCGGTCATGATGATCAGCGCGAAGAAAAACTCGTTCCAGGCGTGAATGAAGACCAGCAGCCCGGCCGTGAGAATGCCCGGCGCGGCGAGCGGCAAGACGACTTTGTAAAGAGCTTGCAGCCGGCTGCAGCCGTCGATCAGCGCAGCCTCCTCGATTTCCCTCGGCACTTCGCCGAAAAACGTGGCGAGGATCCAGATCGCAAGCGGCAAGGACAGGGCGATGTATGCAGCCACTAACCCTTGATACGTGTTGAGCCACTGCAAGCGGTCGAGGATCGTCCACACCGGCCCGGCGATGGCGATCTGTGGAAACATGGAGACGACGAGCAGCAACAATAAATAAACATGGGTCCAGGTCAGTTGAAAGCGCGCGATGGCGTAGGCCGCCAGCGAGCCGATGGCGACGGTGATGAGCGCCGTCGCGCCGGCGACGATCGCGCTGTTCACAACGTAATGAAGCAGTCCGTAGTTTTGCAACGCTGATTGATAAAAGCCCCAGTGAACCGAAGGGATCAGCTTGGGCGGAATCGCCGTCACCTCCGCGCTGCTTTTCAGCGAAGTCAAAACTAGCCAGAGAAACGGCACCAGACAATAAAGCGCGATGCCGACGGAAAAGAGCAACAGAGCGACGGATCGCTTCATCGAGTCTGACCTTGTAAGCGGCCGGCTTTAAACGCCCGCAAATACACCAGCGCTAAAACCAGTGACATGAAGAAAACCGTCACCGCGATCGCCGAGCCATAGCCGATCATTCCCTCCGCGAAAGTTTTTTTGTAGCCGTAGAATTGCAGCACGTTGGTCGCGTCGGCCGGGCCTCCCTGGGTCATGACGAACACCAGATCGAAAACCCGTAGGGCGTCGATGGTGCGAAATAACAACGCCAAGAGCAGAGCCGGCTTGAGCAGCGGCACCGTGACATGGCGAAACTTTTGCCACGGCGTGGCGCCGTCGACGCTCGCCGCCTCGTAAAGATCATCGGGAATGCTTTGCAGCCCGGCCAGAATGATCAGCGCGGCAAAGGGCGTGGTTTTCCAGATCTCCGCGATCATGATGGCGGTTAAGGCAAAATAGGGATGGGCGAGCGGCGCCAAATAGCGCGACGTGTCGGCGCCGAACAGCATAAAGTTTACCAAGCCGTAGCGGTCGTTGAATATGAAACGCCACATCTGCGACGCGACCACCGTCGGAACGGCCCAGGGAATGAGGACCACGGCGCGCAGCAGTCCGCGGCCGCGAAACATCTCGTTCAACACCAGCGCGATGCCCAGGCCAAAGAGCAGCTCGAGCGGAATGGTCACGGCGATGAAAATCAGAGTCGTACGGATCGATGCCAGCGCGACGGGGTCGCTTAACAAATCACGGTAGTTTTCCCAGCCGACCATTCTCTGGCCGAGCCAGGGAAGAGTCAAAATCATCCGGTAGAAACTCAAGCGGAACGATTCGAGGATCGGAAAGATGGAAAAGAGCGCGACGAAGAAAAGACTCGGCAGAAGAAATAACAAGGCGAGGCGTTGCGAGCTCTTCATGGCGCCTGCCGGTCGCGCAGCAGATCCAGCACGCGATTCATATCCCGCGCCGCCAGCGCCGCGCGCGCGCCGGTGTCCGTGTCTGGCAGAGCCAGCACCGAGCTGAAATAGCGCTGCATGATATTCGACAACGGCACATAGACCGGCGTCGTCGGACGCGGCACTGCTTGCATGAACGTCGCCAAAAGCGATTGCAATTGCGGAATCTTCTTTTGGATCTGCGGGTCGTCGTAAAGCGCGAGGCGCGTGGGTCCGCGGCCGGTGGCGAGCGCGATGCGCTTTTGCATTTCTTTGCCGGTCATGACGGCAACGAATCGCCAGGCCAGGTCGGGCTTGGTCGAGTAACGGCTGATGCCGAACTGCCAGCCGCCGAGAGCCGCGACCCCCGTACCGGGGGCAAAACCCGGCAGCGGCATCATGCCGACCTTTCCGGCGATCTTGGATTTCTCGCGATCGTTGGCGACGGCCCAGGCGTAGGGCCAATTGCGATGAAAGACCGCCCGCCCCTCGGTGAAGAGCGCGAGCGATTCCGGCTCTTCGTAGGCGAGCGCGCCGCGGTGAGATATCTCGCCGATGATGCGGTCGCGCACGAAGCGCACGGCGGTGACCGAAGCCGGGCGCTCGAGCGCGCTCACCATGCGAGTCTCGTCCCACAAGGCGCCGCCGTTGCCGAGGATATACTCCATCATGTTGCAGACCAGCCCTTCATACTGCTTGAACTGGCCTGAGTAACCGACCAGCTGTGGATCTTGTTCGCCGGCAAGGACGGTCTTGGCGGCCTCGACGAGTTCAGGCCACGTGCGCGGTGGAGAGACCTTATGCTTTTCAAGAAGATCCTTGCGGTAGTAAAGCAGCCCCGCGTCGATGAATAGCGGCACGCCGAAAATTTGACCGCGGTACTGATTCGCGGAAATAGGCGCTTTGAGAAATTTTTCTCGTTCGGCCGAAGTGAAATAACGATCCAGCGGCAGCGCCCAACCGGCCGACGCGAACTCAGCGGGCCAGATGACGTCCATGACGAAAACATCCAGCCGTCTGTCCCGGTTTTTCAATTTCTGCGCGAGCAGATCATGGATCTGCGTCGACGACTGGGGCCCGATCTCGCTGACGACTTTGACCCCGGGGTTTTGCCGCTCGAAGTCGGCGATTCCCCGGTTCCAAACCTCGGGCACCTCCGATCTCCACGTGACAAAGCGCAGCTCGGTCGTCTGTGCCTGAGCGATCGCGCAGTGCATGCCGAGGACGAAGGCGAAGCAACATGGAAAGGTTTTGGCGGTAGACATAGCTCAAAATTTCGCGCGCGAGTCATGCGCCTCGCCCTTACCTCTCCCAAAGCAGATTGTGTCGCAATACCAGAAATTACTTGTATGTCATGCTGAGCAAAGCGAAGCATCTGTTTTTTTACCGCTTCAGAGAAGCAGATCCTTCGGCTTTGCCTCAGAATGACATCTGACACAGTCTGAAGGCCGAGGGCGGGATCGTATCAACTTTCTTGGCGCGAGGTAAGCGAGATTTCGCGCAGAACCTACTTCGGCAGCGGCCAGTTCAACCACTCGGCGATTCCGCGCCCCATGATCCAATCGAGCTCCGCCGCCGAGAGAGATTTTATTTCTTCGGTAAAAAGCGTCACGACTTGTTTGTACGGGCACGGCAAATGGGACAGGTCGGTGCCCCAAAAACAGCGTCGTGGTCCGAATGCGTCGACGACCCGGCGCACGAGTGGATGCAAAGTCCGAAACGGATAAGGCTCGTCGACGTAGCAGGGCAGGGCGGACACTTTTACGGCAACGTTGGGCAGACGCGCGAGCTTGACCAGATTATCCACTGCGGGAGCGAGCGGTTTGCCGCGCAACACGGAGTTGAGTCCCATGTGATCGATAGTGAGCCGCAAACCCGGATGGCTCTCGGCGATTTCCCCCAGCTTCGGCACATCGCTCGGGGCCAGGGCCATGACTGGAATGTCGTAACGTTCCGCGGCTTCCCAAAACCAATCCGCGGTGCCGTCTTTCAGCCAATCAGCGGATTGGCCGCGATTGAAAACCATGCGGACGCCGAGCATGTGCGGCTGCTGTTTCCACTTCGCGATCAGACCGCGGCTCTGCGGTTTGGTCAGAGACAATCGTCCCATGACGGCGAAGCGGTCGGGATAAAGGCGCGCGGCTTCGAGCGAAGTATCATTGCGGTCGGCTTCCCAAGTGGGCGGCACGAGCACGCAGCGCGCGACACCGGCGCCGTCCATCTCGCGCACGAGCTCTTCTGCTCCGAGCGGAACTGGGCGGTGCGGCGTCGACGCATTTTCCGTGGCATAAGGTTTTCCCGGGGTCTCGGGCGCCCAGATATGAACTTGCGAGTCGATGATCATCATAAACTTATCGCCTCGTCACGGATCGGAGAACTGATCACTTCGATATCTGACTCATAGTCTGGCCTTCATGTGGGCGTCAAGGAGAAAGATTTCTCCTGGAATTTATCCTGAGCCTTGCCGAAGGAGTCGAAATGACGGCCCACTCACGACGAACAATCAAAAGGTAGACTTATGCCGAAGCAAAATTTGGTGCGCGGAGCGCACCCTACGATTGCAGACTGAGAGCGGGTTTGTGAAATTAATTGAAAAACACAGAAACCACCGACGGCAACTAGCTGATTTCATTGCCGTGAAATTTGCTCAAAACGGCTTAAAATCGATTTATTCACCAACTCCTGAGTTGACCGACGATTTTCTCCGCGGCTTCTTCGCCGGTACGGATGCAATCGGAGATGCCGACACCGTGGTAGGCGCTGCCGGCGAGGGCGATCGTGAAAAAGTGATTCAAAGAATCGTCAATTCGCTTAATTCGCGCCGCGTGGCCGACGTGATACTGGGGCATGGAATTCGGGTGGCGCCAGATGCGCGAGAAAAGCGGTTGAGCCCTGACGCCGAGCAAGTCAGCCAGTTCGTCGCGGACGTTTTTCTCCATCGTTCCGTCGTCTAGGTCGAATAATTCCGGCTGTAGGGCGCCGCCAACGAAAGCGCGGAGCAGAATATGGTCTTCCGGCGCTCTGCCGGGATATTTCAAACTACTGAAAGTGCACGCCATGATTTTGCGCCGCTCAATCGCCGGCACGACGAAGCCGAAACTGTCGGGCTGGCGCGGAAAATCCGGCCGGCGATAGGCGAGACTAACCGTCGCTGTAGACGCATAACTGATTTGCCGAAGCTCGTTGGCCGCATCGCTCGCAACTTCAGCGAGAATTGCCCCGGTTTGAAATGCCGGCGCCGCTAGAATGACGGCATCAGCGGAAACTGATTCCTCATCAGCGATCGTGATGCGCCAACTGGCTCGGTTTTCATCTTGAACCAAACGCGTAACCGGCGCATTGAAGCGAATCGTCCCTTCGGGGAGACGTTTTGCGATGGTGTCGACCAATTCGTGCATTCCATCCGCCAGCGTCACAAATAAACTCCAGCGCGCGCCGCTGCCGGACTCGCGGCTGCGGGCGCGGCGGCGCTGCTCGGACCACATCGCCCGGATAATGCTGCGCCGGCTATGTTCCATTTCTTCGAAGCGCGGCATGACGGCACGGAGACTGAGTTTATCCGGGTCGGACGCGTAGATGCCGCCGACCAGCGGCTGGGCGAGGCGCTCGAGCGCCTCGGCGCCGAAGCGGCGCCGAACGAAAGCACCGAGGCTTTCATCACCATTCAGATTGCCGCGGGGGATCAGGATTTCGCCCGCCATACGCAACTTTCCAGCCCAAGAGAACAGCGGGGTTTGAATGAACGGCCAGAAACGAGTCGGCGCGAGAAGAAAGAAACCTTCCGGAAGGGCCACGAGCTTGCCACGATGGACGACGTAGATTTTCTGGTGGGCGGACTGTGTGGAAACCAGACGCGATGTGAGGCCGAGGCGCTCACAGAGACGAAGCGCCGATGGTTTTTCGGTAATGAAAGAATCCGGGCCGGCTTCGACGAGAAACTCGTCGATGCGTGCCGTGGCGATGGAGCCGCCGAGGCGCGACGAAGCTTCCAAGAGCGTGAGTTCGATGCCGAGAGATTGTTCTTTCGCCAGCTCAGTGACCCGGTGCGCGGCGGCGAGCCCGGCGATACCTCCGCCGATGACGAGGACGCGGCGCTTCATTTCTTATTCTGGTAGGAGCACGGCATGCCGTTCCCTCTACCGGAAGCGGGGCGAGGGCATGAAATGGATACGAGCGGGCTGGATGAGATCATCTTTGTTCTACGGTTTGATGTTCTGATTAAAGTGAAAAATATTCTCCGGATCGTAGCGCTTTTTAATCCGCGCCAGGCGTTCATAATTCGAGCCGTAAGCCGCGGCAACGCGGCCGCTTTCTTCCTCGGTCATAAAATTTACGTAAGCGCCCGCGGAGGCATAGGGCGCACTGGCCGTAAAAAAAGCGCGCGCCCACTCGATGCAGCTCGTATCCTGAGCGGCGCTGTCCCATCGGCCGTGCACGTTCAACACGAACTTGGCGTCCCGGTGCGCATAAGCCATGGCGTCGGGCGCAACCCGATTGGCCGCGCCGGCGATAAGGCCGATGAAGATCTCGCACTGCGGCGACGGCAGCTTCCCGGAATACTCGATGATAGCATTCAACGCTCCGTCGCTGAGCGCGGTGAAGTTATGCGATTTCCAATAATTACGAGCTCCGGGTGTGAGCAGAGGGTCGAAAGCTTTCTGCCACGCGGTATAGGGCTGGGCGCCGATGTGCTCGCCCATAATATCGCCGAAGGTTCGCAAACTCTCGATCAGTTTCTGGCCTGCCGCGACCGCGCCCGCGTAAAAAATAGGCAGGACGACGACTTCCTTGCCGTGAACGTTCTGAGGAAGAAACGGCAGCGGTGGAGCCTGGCGCAGCACGACCCAGACATTCAGGTCCTCGGGTGCCGAGTTCGCAAATTGGCGATATCGAGTGAGGACCTGCTTCGCCTGCGCAAAAGGGAAGACAATCAAGCCGGCGAGTATTTCAGGGCCCACGGGATGAAGAGCGAATTCGAACTCAGTGACGGCGCCGAAGTTACCGCCGCCGCCGCGAATCGCCCAGAAAAGCTCGGAGTTCTCATTCTCATTCGCCCGCAGCTTTTTACCGTCCGCGGTCACCACGTCTGCCGAGACGAGATTATCGATGGTCATGCCGTATTTGCGGGTCAGCCAACCGAAACCGCCGCCGAGGGTCAAACCGGCGATGCCGGTCGTCGAGTTGATTCCCACCGGTGTTGCCAGGCCATGCTTTTGCGTCGCTTCGTCCAAATCGGCGAGAGTCGCACCGGGACCGACGTAGGCGCGCTTCTTTGCGGCATCCACTCGGACATTCCGCATGTTCGAGAAATCGATCATCACGCCGTTGTCACACGCGGCGTTGCCGGCGATGTTGTGTCCCGCGCCGCGCAGGGAAATTTCGAGCGCGTTGTCTCGCGCAAACTTGATGGCCGGTGCAACGTCGCCGGCATCCGCGGCTTGCACGATGACCGCGGGACGACGATCGATCATAGCGTTCCAGATTTGGCGCGCTTCGTCATAACCGGAGTCCCCGGGGCTCAACACGCGGCCCTTGATCGCGCCCTTGACCTTTTCGCTCGCCTCGCTCAATTGGGGTGTCATAATGCTTACCTCCGATAGTCCTATTAACTAGCGTTAAAAAACGTAGCTCGGCCGAAAAACGCCGCTTTCGATGCCGGGTGCGGAAACGATGAAAAGCAGGGTTGAAAAAGACTTGAAGTCTTACTCCTAGCTAGTTTCTGTCGCGAAACTCGTAAAAAATCTTACGGGTGCGACATGGGCCAAGTTGTTTCTGTGACATACTTCTATCATTTTGAGCTGAAAGTGGACAGCAAAGAGTCGTGTAGGGTGTTC
>JBOHVN010000281.1:0-25883 GCA_050735675.1 Binatia bacterium
TACGCTTGAGAACAGCGTGCGGAAAAACTCGCCCGCACACCACCACGCTGCCATCCATCCGCGCACAGGATGCCACAAATCGTTGTCAGTGTCCAGCGTGGGGAGTTATGGAACATGATCAGCGCAGCGCGGGAGGATGAAGGTGGGGGCGTGTGCTACGTCGTCGTTGCTCGGCGAAGTCCAATTTTTCAGTCTCAAGCTTTTATCCTTTCGGTTGCTCCCCTATTCTCTTTCTGTTGTAATGCGCGTGAGTCCAAGGAGTCATCCGATGAGCTACCAAAATATCCTTGCCGAACGGGTCGAAAACATCGCGATCATCACGATGAATCGCCCGGAAAAACTCAACGCCCTCAGCTACGAGCTCGCCTGCGAGCTCGATCAGGAGCTGACTCAGATCGAGAGCGACGACGATGTCCGCGTGGTTATTCTCACCGGCGCCGGACCGCGCGCGTTTTCCGCCGGCGGCGACATCATGCAAATGGTGAAATCAACTCCCGAGGAGATGGCCGCGCGCAGCGACGTCCGGCGCGAAGCGAATTGGCACCTGGCCACGTTTAGCAAACCGATCATCGGCGCCATCAATGGGTTGGCCTACGGCGCGGGCGCGCAACTAACGAGCATGCTCGATATTCGCATCGGCTGCGAACACGCCGAGATTCAATTTCTCGCCGCCAAGTATGGCCGCGCGAATTCCACCTGGTCTTTGCCGCTCGTCGTCGGCATGCCCAAGGCCAAGGAGTTGCTTTATACCGGACGGCCGGTCAAAGCCGAGGAAGCGGAACGCATCGGCTTGCTGAATCAGCTCGTGCCGTGCGCCGAGTTGCGCGAAGCGTCGATTGCAATCGCGAGACAGATCAGCGAAAACGATCCGCGCATGGTGCAAGGCATCAAGCGGCTGCTCAACGAAGACGTCGGCTTGGGCTGGCGCGAACGTTTCGACGCCGAACAAAACGCCCGCAAGAATAAACTAAAAGCCAACTCTCCGCGCGAAGGTTTCAAAAAATTTCTCGAGCGGAAGGGCATCAGCTAAGCGCTTACGTTTGAATGAGTGGCAGCGCTGAAGCGATTGATCAATTTGAAAACCATTACCCGATTGCATTTCTCGTGTAACAATGTTGTTCCTCGAAAACGCGTCTAGCGGTATCCTTCGGCTTGCATGCTGAACAGCTCAGCGTAGATCCCTTCCCGGCGCAGCAGCTCCTCGTGGCTGCCCAATTCGGCGATGCGACCACCCTGAATGACGACGATGCGGTCGGCCATGCGAACCGTGGAAAAACGGTGCGAGATCAGGATGGCCATTTTGCCATCGGTGAGCTCTTTGAAACGCTGGAAGATTTCATACTCGGTCTGCGCGTCCAGCGACGCAGTGGGCTCGTCCAAGACCAGGATCTCCGCGTCGCGCATGAACGCGCGCGCCAGCGCGATGCGCTGCCATTGCCCGAGCGATAGCTCGTGGCCGCCGTGAAACCAGCGGCCGAGCATGGTTTGGTATCCTTCGGGCAGGTCTTCAATCATCGCATGGGCGCCGCTCTTGCGCGCCGATTCGACAATTCGATCCATGCGGTCCGCCGCTTCGATCTGGCCGAAACCGATGTTTTCACTGGCCGGCAAATGATAGCGCACGAAATCCTGAAAAATGACGCCGATCTTTTGCCTGAGATCGAGCGGGTCGAGCTCGCGAATATCGACGCCGTCGATCAAGATCACACCCTCGGTCGGGTCGTAGAGCCGGCTGAGTAATTTGATCAGCGTGGTTTTTCCCGCGCCGTTGTGTCCGACCAGCGCGATCTTCTCGCCGGCACGAACGGTCAAATCGATGCCGCGCAATACCCATTCATCGCTCTCCGGATAGCGAAATCCGACGCCGCGGAATTCGACGCCATGTTGGATCGAAGCGGGCAGCTTTCGCTGCCCCGCCGCGACTTGCATCTGTGGTTTTAGATCGAGAAACTCGAAATAGTTGGCCATGAAGAGATTATTCTCATACATGTTATTGAGACCGGCGAGAATCGATTGGAAGGTCGCTTGGCCCTGACGGAAAATCGTCAGATAGAGCGTCATATCGCCGAGCGAAATTTGGCCCTGCACCGTGCGCCAGACGATCCACGCGTAGGAGCCGTAAAACCCCAAGGTTGCGATCAGCCCTAAGCTAAACCCGACCGCAGCCCGCCTGACCGCGAGCGATTTGTCTTCGGCGAAAAATTTCGCGAACAAGGCGGTGTAGCGCGCCAACAGCTTGTCGCCGAGATTGAAGAGCTTGATCTCCTTGGCGGCGCTGTCTTCAGTCAGCAGCCGCGCCAGGTAATTGATCTGACGCGTCTCAGGCGCGCGCCGTGTCAGCAGCCGGAAACCTTGCTCGGAAAAGCGCGTTTCGGCAATGAACGCGGGGATGCTGGTCGCCAGGAGAATCAAAACCAGCCACGGGCTAAAGCGCAGCATCAACGCGGCGAAGGAAATCAAGGTGATCGCATTCTGGACGATTTGAAACGTATCGTTGATCAGCTCGACCGGTTTGTAGCCACCCTCGCGCCGGGCGTTTTGCAGGCGGTCGTAATAATCGGGGTGCTCGAAAAAAGCTAAATCCAACGTCAGCGCCTTGCGGATGATTTCTGCGCGAATCCGGTTGGTGAGCTGAAGTTGAATGAGCTGTTGAATCAGCCGGCGCGAGTGATTGATGCCCGTGCTGAGCAAGAATAGGATCAGCTCGAGGATCAAATAGTAAAAAACGGCTCTTACCTGTTCCGGATCGTTGCCTTGTTGAATCGCCGCCACGACGCCGTCGACGATCAGCTTACCGACCCACGCCTGAGTCGCCGGCAGCAGCGCGCCGCCCAGGGTTAGAAGCGCCAGGCCCACGGTCGCAAGGCGGTTGGTTTGCCACACGAGCCGAAGCGCCTGCGGCGTATGCGCGAAGGAAGCGCGAACTTTCTGCCACTGCTGCAACCCTACCATGGGAACTCTCCGAAGGATCTCCAGTCGCCAACCAGTGGCGGCAGCTCACGATAGCACGACTTGCGAAAATTTGCCGGACGACTTTCCCGCCGATCACGTTGACATCAACGCGCCCCCGGCGTAATCGAATCATCGAACCCTTTCGGACCGATCGGAGGTGCCATGCGCATTGCCATAGGATTACCCAGCCGCGTTCCCGCTGCGTCCGGCGAATTGATGCTCGAATGGGCCACGCGCGCCGAGGCCGGTCCATTTTCGAGTCTGGCCGTCACCGATCGCGTCGTGTCTCAATCGCTGGAGCCGCTCTCAGTCCTGGCGCTCGCCGCCGGCGCAACGCGACGCATCGGTCTGATGACCAGTGTCGTCATCGGGCCGGCACGCGAGACCACGCTGCTGGCGCGGCAAGCGGCAACCCTCGACGTAATCTCAGGCGGCAGGCTCACGCTCGGACTCGGCATCGGCGTGCGCGCTAACGACTACCAGGCCACTGGTTTTGATTTTCACCGGCGCGGCAAGCGCGCAGAAGAACAGTTGCCGATCTTGCGCCGTCTTTGGGCCGGCGAAGCGCTGTCGAACGAAACGGGACCGATCGGGCCGCGGTCACAGCGGCCGGGCGGACCGGAGTTGCTGATCGGCGGTTATGTGCCGGCGATCGTCGAGCGCATCGCCAAGTGGGGCGACGGCTACATGGCGCCGGGCGGCGGCGACCCCGCGGCAATGCTCAAGATGTGGCGCGACATCGAGCAAGCTTGGAAAAGCAACGGACGGCAGGGAGAACCGCGCTGGGTCGGCGCCAGTTATTTTGCGCTCGGGCCGAATGCCGTTGATCACGCGACGCGCTACATCAGCGCCAACTACGGCTACAATCCGGAGCTGGGGGCGAAACGCTTGCGCACCTTGCCTGCTTCAACCGCTGCAGTAGAGGACGCGATCAAGCGCCAGGCGGATATGGGCGTCGACGAATGCATCCTGCGTCCCTGCGCCGAAGATTTAGAGCAAATGGATCTTCTCGCCGAAATCGCCGCGCGAGTGAGTTAGCCGGATAGCGGGATTCAAGCCATTCTCTTAAGCAGACCCTTCACTATGTTTCAGGATGACAACCCCGGTCAAGCGTCATTTTGCGCAGAGCGAAGAATCTGTTTTTGCTCGAACCACTAGGGTAGCGTTGACATGATTCCTTGCCCTCGTCAGGCGCCGGATACCCCGCAGCTCTTGGAAAGTTAATTTTAGTATTGGGCGACGGAACGCAGCCGGCTTTTGAATAGCCGCAGCGCCACATCCGGGTAACGCTGCGACAGCAGCCCGACGGCGTAAAGCAGGTAGGAGGAATCCAGGAACAATTTTGGATTTCGCGGTCGCAGGGCCTGGATACGGTCATTGCCCGGCTCCGGCGGCGATAGAATGTAAGCCGCGAACGGATTATGCACGAACACGCCGCCGGTGCCGATCAAGGTGCGCGTATCGCGCAGATCTTTGCCCGAATGCACCCAAGCTTCGCCCTGGCGCGCGACGATTCTTTCGCGCCGGCCGACATGGCGCGCCACGGCGAGATCGACGGCCGCGCGCGCCAGCACCGCGTCCGCAGCCAAGTGCCATTGAGATTGCGG
This sequence comes from Binatia bacterium, assembly GCA_050735675.1. Taxonomy (GTDB): domain Bacteria; phylum Desulfobacterota; class Binatia; order UBA9968; family UBA9968; genus DP-20. Next base: position 4,560 of record JBOHVN010000281.1, read on the forward strand.
CACCGTGGTCGTGTCATCGCTGATTTGCTCGATGTAATCGTCCAGCGCCTCGTTGAATACCGGCGCGCCCGGAAAGTCGCGGCGCAAATCGCCGGCGAGTTTTTCCAAACCAACCCGCGCCGATATCGTCGCGGCATTGAAACGGATGCCTAAATCGCCTTCCACCGTCCTCTTAGCGTAAGCCTCGGCCAAGCCTGGCACGATCACGTTTTCCCCGGCCGGAACTCCATAGCCGATCGAATGCACGTCCGTCGTCGCCCCGCCGACGTCGACCACGAGCATGTCGCCCCATCCTTTTTCGCTCGCCGTCCCGTCGGCGCCGAGCCGGATGGCTTCGAGCACGGCCATCGGCGTCGGCAAAACGGTCTGAACGAATTCCCGCACTTCATTGAGTCCCTTGGCGCGTGTAATTCGCTCCATGAAAAGGTCTCGGATCGCTTCGCGCGCCGATTCCACCGCGACTGTGCCGGCGTGCGGCATCACATTTTCGACCAGGCGCGCCTCTTTGCCGCCCTGCGCGAGAATGCCGGCGGCTTCGCCTCTCACGACGAGATTGCCGGCGACGACGATCGGGTTTGTGAGAGCCGACTGCGCCAATAGCCGGGCATTGTAAACGATCGTCGCGCCGTCGCCGCCGTCGCCGCCGCCGGTCAAGAGAATCATGTCGGGCCGGAGTTTTTCGATTTCAAGTACCTTTTCTGTGGTGAGCTTGAAGGCCGTTGAGCCGACGATCTTCGCGCCCGCGCCGAGCGCGGCTTGATGCGCCGCTTCGACGGTTAAGCCAGGCACGTTGCCGACGACCGCGATGCGCAGACCCCCTGCTGCACTGCTCGAAGCGAGAACAGTTTTTCCTGCGAGAACCGACAAGTCGTTCGGTGTTCGATCGAAGACTGCATGACGCTCATGCAACGCGATCAGCGCGCGCAATAAACCCTCGCGCACGTCCGTGCCAACCGTGGACGGCGCCTGGCTTCGGCCGAGGAGTTGCGATGTCTCAAGATTGACAGCGACGAGCTTGGTAAAGGTGCTGCCGAAATCGATGAGGAGGGCGAGGCGAGCCAAGGCCATTCAAAAGTAAAAGTTAAGACGAGATAACCAAGCCGCTTTTATAGTAGTGCGATTCGACGAGCGTCAGAATTTTTGCCCATCCGCCGCTTGGACAATTTGAACGATTTGAACGGTTCGACCCATTTGGAACACCTGGAACAATTGGAACGTCTGGAACGATTTTTATCTAATATCCCCACCGTTGCTCGATCACTTTCAGCCGCTGGAACTCGTCCGCCAGATCTTCCCGCGCGCGCAGCTCTTTGAACGCCTCTTCGACCAGATCTTGCGCGCAGACATCTCTGATCGGCGGAACTTCGTAGTTGAGCTCGCCGAGGCGCTCTTCTTCCTTGAGCATGTCCTCGAACCCTGTTGCTTTGCCGTCGAGCGGAAACGGCATCGCCTCCAAGTCACGCGCCGACCGCAGGTGCTTCACCGCGCGTTCTTCAGGGTCCGGACTGCGCAGGCGCAGGCGCTTTTCGAGATTGGAGATGTATTCGTAATTCTTCGGCATATCGCGCACGAACCAATACGAACGAATCATGCCTTTGAGAAATCCTTTGACTAGATCCGGCCGCTCTTCGAGAATGCGTCCCGTTGCCGCGATGATGCGTTCGGGCCGCCCGTCGGGATACTGCTCGGCCGGGGAGACCAGCGCGTTGCAACCTTCTTTGAGCAAGTCCTGGGCATACCACGGCGGCACCGGCGCGCACTCGACCCGGCCGTTGCGGATCGCTTCCAAATGCAGTCGCGAATTGACGCCGATCCTCACCCATTCGATATCGCGCTCCAAATCCAACCCGGCTTTTTTCAACTGAATCTGAATCGCCCAGTGGCGAATGCTGTTGAAGTCGCTGATGCCGACGCGCTTGCCCTTCAACTCCTGCAGCGACTTGATGTGCGGCGGCGCCACCCACACGTTGGTGTGCTGGTTGCGCCAGCCGGAGATGATGTAGAGATCGGCGCCCCGCGCGCGCTGGTAAAAGACCGTGCGCGACTGAACGTCGAGCGCGATGTCCACCGATTTTTCCTTCATCGCCTGCGAGATTCCGAGCTTCTCGAGACCGAAGGGCACCATCGCATCGGTCAAAATCTCGTAGCCCAGCGACCCATCCGCGGTCTTGAGCCCTTCGTCGTATAAGAAGTTCAGCTCATGCGCCGTCATCACCGGCACTTGGTGCAGCACGTGATAACAGGTTGGCGCGATCCTCAGTTTGCCGTCGAGCATTTTTAGTTTTCCCTTTAGGCGTTACGCAAATTTCACCGATTCCAAATTGCCGAACCAGTACGTAAATACCCTGTCACCACGAAGGGCACGAAGAAATTCAGCAATTGTCGCCTTTCAATTTCTTAACTTCGTGCTCTTCGTACTACTATGGTTGCGAGTTTTCGTAGGTTGCGCAAATTTTTGGAGACATGAGACATTTCGGATTCGGATTTTACTCCCGCCAAGGCGCCAAGAACGCCAAGTTCAGAACAATATTTCTCTTTTCTTTGCGGCCTTTGCGTCTTTGCGGGAGATACTTCGATTCTTTTGGTTGCGGCTCTGCCGCGCTGGGTCTTTCGTGGTGGGATGTCCGTTGCGATTTTGGTTGCGGCTGGTTGTTCACGATCCATCTCAATAAAAAACCAGCGCCGCCAAGAGCCCGGCAACAGCGACGAGGGCGACGACCTCGATCGCGCTTCGTTTCCAACCGTCGATGCCGATGCGCCATCGCGTGACGCGCCGCGTTGAATCACCACGGGTGGGACCCGGCCGTTCGTTGCTTCCTTTTTCACCTAGCAATTGAACGGCGCGCCGGGCATCGGACGAGCTGACTAGAATCTTGATCCCGCCTAATCGGCGCGTAGCCGCGCCGTCCCCGGTTGAACCCCGCTCCTTGGTTTTGGTCCACTTGATCCCGGCGGAATCAAGCGTAGCCGTTACTCGCCGCGCCTCCTCTTCACTACCCACGGTGGCGATCGTCACGTTTCCTACTTCCGGCTTTTTCGTTGCATTGGACATTTGAGACGCTCCGCTATTTTTATTGTTTCGATTCTCGTGCAGAGACTCTCGGCAACTTGGCTATTACTTTATCAGCAACGGCACCGGCGCAGAAGTGGAGCGCGTCGTTTTTTCCATTGCACCAGTGGAGACGAGTTCTATGTTTAACTATTGGAACGATATGCGCCAGCTCTGCGCCAATGGTCTCGAAGAATATTGATCGCTGTTTGCCGCTTATCACCAGATTAAATTTAAATCAATCCAGTTTACGATGCGATCGCGAATCCTATTAAAGCGGACCCTTCACTTTCGTTCAGGATGACGATCCCGGGTTACCGTCATGCGAGCTTGACCCCGTTGTGATCCATCAAAGGGATGCCCAATTGAAATCGAGAAGGTGATCGGTCGGCCCATTTCTGCGTCCATCTAACTAACCTGGGCGTCCGAATCGACGGGCTTCTACGGTTTCCGCAATCTCGATCTGCAGCAAATCTTCGCCGACGATCAACGGACCCTCATAGGTCTTTCTGGTCGCCGGAATCAAGTCTTCTGCTTTGGCGCCGCCGAACAGCAAGAGATGATTGTACACAGCTAACTTTGGCTGAACGCGGGAAAAAACTTCTCCGGCCTGCCCCGGCGTCGTGTGATTGGAGGCGATGCGTTTGAGCTGCTGCGGATTTTCCGCCGCGGCGCCGGCCGCCGCGGTGACCTCGTGCACGAGCAAATCGGCGCCTTGCGCGTGCTGAATCAGGTTTTCATTGAACGTCGTGTCACCTGACAACACCGCGGAACGGCCTTGATAGCCGATGTGGTAACCGTAGGCAGGCAAATCCTCGCCGCCGTGGTCGACCTCAAAGGCGCTGATCTTGATGCCTTCCGTTTCGAGAACGACTCCTTCGCTGATTTCCTGAGCTATTAGTTTCACTCCATCCGGAGGATAGTTTCTCTGCCGCACCCGAATATCGACGGCAAACGCCTGCGGCAAATGCTCGATCATTTGGTTGGTTCCCAGCGGGCCCCAGACCTGAAGCGGCACCGCCCGTTTGCCCCAGGGCCGCCCAATCCAGCCGGTGAGCCAGAGATCGGGAAAGCCGACGACATGATCCGAATGATGATGCGTCAGGAACATGCCGGTGATATCGGCGAACGGAATGCCGAGCTGGTGCAGCCGCTGCATCGCGCCGCGGCCGGCATCGAATAGGTACTTGTGCTTGCCGGCTTCGACCAGAGTGCTCGGCCCGAAACGTTCTAAACTCGGCGGCGGGGCGCCGGTGCCGAGAAGAGTGATACGAAATGTATCCCGCGCCATGAGATCTCTTTCTTGCTTGAACTTTCAGGAAAGCAATTTCCCCGGGTCCTCACAGCCTACTAGGGTGATGTCATTAGCCATAGGCGAAGAATCTCGAACTGAGATCCTTCACTTCGTTCAGGATGACGGCCGCTGATGCAATGCTTAAGACCAACGCTGCAGTCACTCAGCAAATTTCCAAGACCGGACGCTACAACTTCTCTACTCTCACCGTCCCGCCAGCAGTGATTTAACAAACCCGCTCTGCTCGAGCTCGCGCACGAGCCGGCTGTCGATGAAGTCTTCCGGCTTGGCGCCTTTGGCTTTGGGCACCGTGCGCTCGAGATCTTCCAGCAAGTCGGAAATCCCCGCCGGATAGGGCGGCACGGTGAAGCCGCTCTTGATGATCAACTCGTAGGTTTCGTCGAGCACGTCTTTATCGTCGGTGCGGAAATATTTGCTCATCGTCTTGATCGCGAATGGTTTGTCTTTCATGCCGCGCACCGCGCCCTCGATGTAAGCCCGGAGGAAACGCCGCACCGTGTCTTCATTGGATTTCAAGTACCGGCGCGTGGTGACCACGCCGTTGACATGATACTCGACATCGAGCTGCGACAAGTCCATCAGCTCTTTCAGCTTCAATCTTTTTGCTTGCAGCGTCGCCGGAGGCGTGATCGCCGCCGCGTGCACTTTACCGGCCGCCATCGCGGCAACCGTTTCCGCCGGGCCGCCGGTCTGAACCATGGTCACGTCGCGGTCGGGCTCAAGGCCGGAGCGGCGAATCGCGCTGCGTGACGCGAGATCCGACTGCGTGCCGAAGCGCGTGACGCCGAAAACTTTACCCTTCAGGTTCTCCATCCGAGCGATATTCGGTTGGCCGAAAATCCACCAGTTAAATTTTTTCGCGATGGTTGCAATGATGATGGTGTCGGTCCCGGACAGAGCCGCTTGTATGGGCCCTGCCCCGCCGGCTTGTATGATCGGCAGCTCTCCCGACAACATTGCTTGGATCGCCAGCGAGCTGCCGGGGATGCTGATCACTTCAACGTTCAATCCATGTTTTTCGTAGTAGCCGCCCTCCTTCGCCAGCCAAAGCGACATTTGTGTTGCCGATGCCGAGCCGCCGCCTACTTGCAGTTTCTCGAGTTTCTGAGCCCACAGATTTGATCCACACAAGATCAGCGCCACCGCGCAGCAAAAAATCCGGGTAATCATCACGCATCCTTGTCATGTGCTTGGGAGATTCCGATCCGTTCCAACGGATCGGCGACTAGTCTTTGATATAGCACAAGGACGGCGGGTCTTGTCGAGAGATTTAGCGAGCGAACTGGGTTGACAACAAACAACGTGATCGGATAGGTTCTGCTCAGGCTCGCGGACCCAGGAAAGGACGCGCTGATCGACCCGGGAAGACCATCGAACCACAAGCGTGCGCAATTCTCGCAAAGGAGGCTACTCATATGCCGACGATCAAAGGGCTGAGCCACATCGTGCTTTACGTCAACGATCTGGACAAAATGGTCGCGTTCTACCGTGATGTTCTCGGGCTGGTCAAGTACCGCGAACACGCGGGGCGCATGGTGTTTCTCACCGCTGATCCCAACACCGAAGACCACGAACTTGCTTTGGCCAAAGGGCGCGAGGGCAACGCCAAGATTATCGGACACATCGCCTGGCGCGTCGACACGCCGGCCGAAGTGAAAGAGTTCTATGAAAAGTTTAAGGCACAAGGCGTACCGATCGACCACTGCGTCAGCCATGCATATCAGGAAATGGGCAACACCATCTCGTGTTATTTTCTCGATCCCGAAGGCAACCGGCTGGAGATCTACGCGCTAGTTGCCGACCGCGACGCGGACCGCATCAACCGTCCGCTCGATCTCGACAAGAACGTCGACGAGATCGTCGCCCAGGCCAGCGGCTTCGCCACCAGCCACTGAGAAGGATTGGTTGACCGCGTCATCCGAGGAGGCCCACCAGGTCGTCTGCCCGGCGCCGTCGCGCGAGATTCTGATGCCCCGACTGCGCGTGGGACGCCAGCAGAGTTCATTTTTTGAAAAATTTTTCCAAGATTGCTCCAATACCCTTCCTCTGATTCCAGTGTTCTACGGCTAACCTATTGAAATCATGTGAAATTATAGACTTGTAGCGTTGGCATGGGAGCTGCTTCAGTCCGGCTCACTAATCGATGGTGATCACCATCGACGGGAAGCGAGGCAAACGATGAGCGCAGCGTTGCTCGAAAGGCCAATCGCAAAAGCACGGGGCATATCGTGGTGGAGAGAACGATGGGATACGAATCGTCTTGTCGATACTTCCATCCCTGACGGCAAGAACGCGATCATCGCGGTCCAGTGGCTGGTTGCGATCGGTACCTCTTATCTGGTCTTTGCCGTAAATGACTGGAACCTAACCGAACCGGTATCGGCCTTATTGATTTTGATCTGCCTTCTTTCAGCTGCCGCACTACGGCGCATTCCCGACACAATCTTTAAAAACCGCGTCATTGAACCTGGGCTGCTCGTTTTAGATTCCATTCTTGTTGTTTGCGCTATCACGCTATCGCAGGAAGTTCCCTGGGACTTACTTGTGCTCTTTTTCTTCTGCGTGTTCATCGCAGCGATCGGCGAGAATATCATCCAGATCGGCGCCGGTGCCATTCTCTTGAGCCTGGTTTTCCTGATTTTCGTTTCCCGCGATGCGGTGGATTTGTTGACTGTAGACCCTAATCTATTGTTTCGCGTGCCGTTCATGTTCGGCATCTCGATCTTTTATGGTCATATGGCAAGTCAGGTGAAGCAAGAAAAGAAGCGGATGGAAAAGCTCGAGGAAACGATGAGGCTCAAGCGGCAATTCGTTTGCGCGCTCGCGCACGATATTAAAACGCCGCTTAATGTCATCCTGGGCCATGCCGAGATCCTTGCGGGAGCGTACGGCGGCCAGCCCGATCCTACGGAGCAATTATCTTCGCTTAAATCCATCCGCGAAAACACCAATCGAATCGTTGAACTGATCACTGATTTTTTGACCGTTTCGAAACTGGAGGCGATCAAGCTGAATTCCGCGAAAGATCTAGTTCAGATGAACGTTATCGCCGAGGACGTTGTTCTCCAGCAGAGAGTCATTGCTCGGGAAAAGAACATAAATTTGATTCTTGAGCTTGATCCAGACCTGAGACCGATCCTGGGCGACACAAACCAACTGCAGCGGGTGTTGTGGAATTTAGTCGGCAACGCCGTCAAGTTTACGCCCCGGGGCGGCACGATCACCGTAGCCTCTCGCATGGTTGAAAAGAACCTTTCCATACAAGTGAAAGACACCGGCGTCGGAATACCTGAGGAGGATCTGGCCAAACTATTTTCTGAATTTCAGCGCCTCAAAGGAGCAGCGACCAGCGAAGGAAGCGGATTGGGGCTGTTCATCGTTAAGACTATCGTTGAGGCTCACGGCGGTTGCGTCTCTGCTGAAAGCGAGCCTGGGGTTGGAACAACCTTTACAATTCTGCTGCCTACCTCCAAGGATTCCCGGCGCAGCGTTCAGCCCGCCGATGTCCGGCAAAAGCTAACACGAGAACAATGGTCGAGCGAGGCCGCTTAGGTCCCGCAGGTCACGGACAAAACGTAAAAAATTAACTCAACGTCCGCCGCAATCCACACTCCACCGTCGACCGATAAGGCCGGCCATGCAGGCTCACTCTGACTTTTTCGAATGGGGCGGGGGCACGATAAGAACGCGATGGCCGGCCGCGCAGATGTGCATACCGGAGGTTAATTCCGGACGCAGATCACGGCCGCATTCCTTACCGTCATAGATGACCGGGCACTTCCTCGCCGCCGCAAGATTCGCATTAGTGTAGGTTTCGCAATCGCCGATGTCGTGGCGAGCGACGCATTCGGTACATGATTCTTCGCGTCCGATGTGCTCAGGATTAAGCGATGCGATGTAATCCTTTACCGGCCATGTGCTGCAGTTAGAGCAGAAATGCCAAACTTCGCTGCCGATCGCTTTTCGGTAGGTTTCAATCATGCAGAAACTTTACAACGTTTAATTACCGACCAGTTTATATTTCGTCATTTTGTCGAAACAAGGGGTTTTTAAAATAATTTGCCATGTCTGTGAAAATATTTCCCAGACGGAGGAGAATCCCGACATTATCTGTGATCCCGCGTGTGTGAGTCTTGGATAGTTCAATGATTTCAGCGCTGGTATGGTCGTTGCGTTCGGTGATGAGCGAGGAATACACGGCAACACCGGGAAGGAGGCGATCATGAGGATACGCCACAAGAGAGCTGATTTGACGGGTTTTAAACTGCAAAAATGTACGGTATGCAATTGCGAAGATAAATTTAATTTCTACGTGCCGGACGAGATATGGCGCGAGGTCGTGCCGCGCGAGTATCGGAACAATGTTGCTTGCCTACCCTGTTTCGACGAATTTGCACGCAAGAAGAACTTCGACTACGCCGATTCGATTGAAGTGCTTTACTTCGCCGGTAGGCAAGCGAGTTTTAAGTTCCAAACGGTATCGGCGCAAAGCGTTTAATCGCCCAATCACTTTTTATCCGTCAGCGCGCCGCTGCTTTCACGTGGCCCAAGAGGCGGAGAAATTCGTGCACTTCGTTGGGGCTTCTTAAATAATATGAGGCGGCGGTTGGCCGCGGCGTTTCCGCCATCAGAATCGTGATGCTCTCTTTGTTAAAGCGGTGAAACGCGACTTCGTCGGTGAAGTCGTCGCCGCAGTAGATCGGCAAGGCGCCGTGGCCGTAGAGCTTGAGCAGTTGCGCCGCCGCCATGCGATAGTGGAGCGCGACGGCGATGCCTTTGGGCGCAGCATGCTGCGCCCCTACGTTTTTGCGGCCTTTGGGTTCCTTCGACGGAGCGTGTACGAGCCTGGCGAATGGCTCAGGACATGGCTTTTCATTCTCCCCCGGCGACAGAGAAGACCTTTTTTGTGACCTTTGTACCCTTTGTGGCTAATCTTCTTTTTTGGTTGCGGCTCTGCCGCGCTGGGACTTTCGTGGTGAAAAGATAATTTTGCCGAATCACATCATCGCTAAACTCCCGGCTTGGGGGGCAATGCGACAAAGCGGTCGCGGCGATTCCTCTGCCAGCAGTTCTCGCTGTGGTCGCGGCACACCGGGATTTCCTCGCCGTAGCTTATCGTCGATAGCCGCCCGGTCGCGACGCCGAGCGAGACGAGATAATCTTTCGCGGCTTGCGCCCGCTTGGCGCCCAATGCCAGGTTGTACTCATTGGTGCCGCGCTCGTCGCAGTGGCCTTCGATCTCGACCCTTGCCGCTGGGTTGCTCCTCAGCCAATCGCCGGCGCTGCGCAGGGTCGAGCGCGCGTCGCTGGAGAGATCGTAGCGATCGAAGCCGAAATAAATTTCCTTTAGCGGGCTCCCGGCCGGCGTCCCAGCGGACTCGCCGCGACGCAACGCGTCCAGACTCGTCTGTGCCTGCGCCTGGCTCACCGGCGACGTCGCCTTTCGCTTCGATTCCGACACGCCGCTCGCTTGCCTTGCCGATGGCGTCGAGGCGCCTGGCTTTGTCGAGTCGGTACTCGAGCAGGCCGTCACGCCGGCTGCCGCCACAATCGAGCAGCCGAAGACGAGGTTGTTTAAAAATCTCTTAATCATAATTTTCCTCCTGTTTTCGTTATGTCACGGAATCCGTTGCTATTGGCGGCAGACGACCCGAGCGAGCGGCGCTTGCACAGTTTTTTCACTTCCTATTCATTGAGGCTGTAGCGATGGGCGAGCTGTTTGAACAGCGCGGCCAGCAGCACCGTGCCGAGCGTGAAGACTAAACTGAAGGCCGCCACTTCGCCGATGCGGCCGTTTTCCCACAGCTCCCAAATGACCACGGAGACGACCTGCGATCCCGGGCTGTACAACAACAGCGCCACCGAAAGTTCGCGGATGGTGATCAAAAACACGTAGATCCAGCTCGCGAACAAAGTCGGCAGCATGAGCGGGAAGAGTATTTTTCTCACCGTCTGTCCCCAGCTGCCGCCGCACGTCGCCGAGCTTTCCTCTAGCTCGCGATGAATGCTCAGCAGCCCGGCGTGGCCGAAGCGCATGCCGTAAGGCAGATAGCGCACCATGAAAGCGAGCACGATGATCCACAGCGTGCCGTATACCGGAATGGGCAGTGTCAGATACATCTTTAGAATCGCCACGCCCATAACCAGGCCGGGAAACACCAGCGGCAAGGTCGCCAGTTGATCGAGCAGCCAGCGTTTCGAAATATTCGTGCGCACGACGATCCACGCCGCGACAAACGTGAGCGCGACCACAGCCGTGGCCGAGCTGATACTCACGATCAGGCTGTTCAAAACGGCCCAGATGATCGAACCGTCGTTGAAGGCGACCCGATAATTGTCCATTGAGAGCAACGCAAAAGCTTCGCGTGACGGTGCCTGGACGAACGGCAGAAACGATGACCACATGAGCGCCGCCAGCGGCAGGATTTGCAAGAGCGGCAGCGTCAGCATCACCGCGCCGCCGACCCAGCGCCACGCGCCGAGATCGATGCGGCGCGGCCGAAATCCCTTGCCCGTGATCGTCGAAAACTTGTGGCCCTGGGAAGTCATCCGGTGATAGAAAAACAGGACCACGCCGACGACGGCGATCAGCAGCACCGAGTAAGCGCTCGCCTCGCCGTAACGCGGGATGAATCCGGTGCGGATCTGCAGATAAATTTTCGTGGTCAAGACTTCGACGCCGGCCGGCAGGCCGATCAGCGCGGGAATCTCGAAGGCTTCCAGCGAACGCACGAAAGTCAAAAACAAGACGGCGAGCACGCTCGGCAGCGCCAGCGGAAAGGTCACTTTGCGAAAGACTTGCCAGTTCGTGCTGCCCGCTGTGAGCGCCGCTTCTTCCAATGACGGGTCCATGGAGCGAAACGGCGTGGCCATGAGCAAAAACACTATCGGCGTCCAGACGAACGCTTCGACCAGGATCATTCCGGGCAGCGAAAAAATATCGAAAACCGGGGAAATGCCGGTCAAACCTTCGGCCATGACGTTGATTAATCCGGCCTCGGGCCCGAGCATCAGAATCCAGCCGATCACTTTGACGATGCCGGGAATGCCGAACGCGATGAAGGCCGAAATGTAAGCGACGTTCTTGAACGGCGCGTTGGTGCGCTCGGCCAGCCAGGCGAGCAGCGTGCCGACCGCCAATGCGCCCAGCGCGCTGCCGGTGGAAAACAACAGCGAATTCCACACGAGCACGCCGAAATCATCGAGCGAACCGAAGACGCCGGCGTAATGCTGAAAGGTGAACGCGCCGGCCTGCGCGCCGGTCTCGGCGGTCAGGCTCGTCGACAAGATGAAGAAGAACGGCGGTAGAACGAGGTAGGCCACCACCGCGGCGGTGGCCGCGAAGAGAAGAAAGTTTCGATGGATGCCGATCCGCCACGGCGAAACCACGATTCTCGAACCGATGTCCAGCGTATCTTTCATGGCGCCGCCGGCATGAAATTATTCTTGCTAACGCCGGGCGATCTGCCGCACCAGCTTCTGCCACTTATTAAACTGTTTCTCGAACTGCGCGATGGTCAGTCCCTTCTCCGGATACCAGCGCTTGAACGGATATTGTTTCGTCGAGCTGGCGTAGCGGAATTTTTCTTCGAGAATCTTCTGCCCGTCGGGACTGATCATGAAATCGATAAACAGCAGCGCCGCGTGCGGATGATTGGAGTGCGCCGGCAGCGCCGCGCCGCCGGCGTTGGCCACCGTCAAATCGAGCGGCCGCCATTCCGCCGGCGCGCCTTTGGCCTGGGACACCAGCACGTGGTTGCGAAAGATCGAAAACGACATGGGAAACTCGCCCGCGGCCAGAAGCTCCTGAAGCGCGCCTCCGGAAATCATATGCATTTTGATCTCCTGAGCTTTGAGCTTCTTGACGAACTCTTCGCCTTTCACTTTGATCATCGCGCCGATGATGCGCGCCCCGGTGGCATCCCCGCTGACGGCGAACTTCCCTTTGTACTCGGGCTTCAACAGATCGTCGAAGCTCTTCGGCGCGTCGGCGGCGCTGATGAGCTTTTTGTTAAAACCCAAGCCGATGATCGATTCGCGGTCGGTGGTCCAAAACACTTTCCCGCCGTCGGCGTCCTCCTTGGATTCATCGGGATAATTTTTCAGATGCGGCGAGTAGTACGGCGCCAGCAGATTGGCTTCGCGCCCGGCCATGAGCGTGGGCGGCGTGGTTTCGATAGCGTCGACGATATGGCGTTGCGCCTGCGCTTCGGATAAAAACCGCTTGAGCAGATCGGTCGAGTTGGAGCGGTAAGCTTCCACTTTGACGCCGGGATACTTGCTTTCGAAGACTTTAGAGATCTCCTTGTAAGCGATAAGCGTCGTGTACCACACCACCTTGCCTTCTTTTTGCGCGCCCGCCTTGAGGATCTGCTCGCGATCCGCGCCCTGATAGGCGGCCAATTCCGCCACCGTGGTCGGCTTCGCCTGGGCGAGCGCCAACGAAGCCAGCAGAAAAATTTGCAAAACCGGAAAAATCAAGATGCCCATAACTTACCTCCCAACCGATCTATTTTGATACGTTGCCGAACGGCGGCGCTACGCCCATGAATGATCCGTAACGACTGCCCTGATGAAAGTTGCTCTGTCAGACAAACTTAAACTTTCCAGCGACCATTTCACGGCGGACTTCCTCTAACGATGCGTCGGTAACGGCCCCCCGCCTATGAGCTTATTGAAGACTTCGATCACTTCGGGATCACGGGGAATTTCTTCAATGGCTTTCTCATGATTTTCCGGCAATAGAGGCGTCGGATCGTCACGCGTCACCTTTTTGTAATCCTTTTGAAATTCAGGATCGAGATAAGTTTTTCGGAAGGCTTCTTGAAGAATGACCACCCGGTCCCTGGGGATGCCCGGAGGCGCCACAAAGGGCTGTCCCGTCACTCGAAAGGAGCGTTGCAGCGAGACTAACTTGCGGTCAAGGTCCGACTTTGCCAGAGTTTCTAGCCCTGGGAGTTTCATGAACTGCGGGTGCTTCTCGCCCTTCGGGACTTCAATGATGGCATGAAAGTCCACGACATGTTTTTTTAGCCAATCCGGGTTTCGCCTGAGCACGGTGTCGGCGCTGGTCGCGCGGGCGTCGATCTCGCCGCGCATGAGCGCCGGGTCCAGCTCGGCCCCGCCGTAGCCGGTTACGAACGTCGGCGCGCTGAGTCGTAAGATATAAGCAAACAGGCGCCCCTCGTTATAGGTCGAGAAGCCGACAGACTGGCCGCCGATTCGAAGTCCGGATGCGGCCCGGAGTTTTTCCAGACTATTCAGTCCGAGTTCGTTCCTGGTGACGAAGACCGCGTGATGACTGCTGAAAGGTGAGCCCAAGTAGACAAACTTGTCGAGATCGTACAACACGCCCGTCGTTTTCAAAATGGCGGAGGCAACCATACCATTACTCACGTTGCCGATCGTGAGACCGTCCGGCTTCGCCGAGGTAAAGAGATGATTTGCTGCTTTGCGGCTCCCGCCTCCGGGCATGTACTCCATCACAATATTCGGGTTCCCAGGTATATACTTTTGTAAAAAAGGTATTACGGTTCTGGCCCGAACGTCGCCCGTACCACCGGGGTCGCGGCCTTGAATGATAGTTAAGGTTTTACCCTGATAGAATGGCGTCTGCGCAAAAACCGGCCTGTGAATTAATAAGAATAGGGCCACAAGAGCAGCCGTCGATATTTCGGCTGAGATTATTAAGCGGCGTGTCTTTGTTTCCATCTAAGTCCTCCTTGGCAATCAACTTGCCTCAGTTCTTGGGGACCGGAGATGAATATTCACAGGATGTCGCTAGCAGGGCCGATAAAGTATGCCTCCGGCTGATTTTGTTCCTTCAAGAGATCAACGGCTATTTGAGTATTTGCTTCAGCTTCGCGGCCAGCGCAGGCTCCAGATCGAAAATCTCTTTGACGTTTCGCTCCAGCCCAGCGCCATCGTCGGCATTTATATCCAACTTGGCGTTCTTGGCTTCAGCCAGCAACTCCGGGTCCTTCATGGTGTCCATATAGGCTTTACGCAAGAGCATCACCCGTTCTTTAGGTGTGCCTGGCGGTAGAAAAAATGGACGGGTCGTGGGACCGTGAACCCGAGTGACCACTTGAAAAAGTTTTCTGGCCTCGTCGGTCTTCAGAAAATCAAATGCGACGGGGACATTGGAAAGCTCCGGATGCGCTTTGAGGGTCGCTTGGAGTATGATAACGACATCCCGCGCATCGAGCTGCTTGCGCCAAGTAGATTTGAACGACTCCCAGGCGTTGCAAACCCCGTCGACTTCGCCGCTCTCGAAGGCCAGCCGAATCGGGCCCGTGCCCTTGTAGCCGCTAACCACCCTGATGGGGAGACCTAATGTGGCTTCGAGGAGTTTAGGAATATCGTCGGTAGCACCCCCTGGGGCCACGCCTCCTAGCTTCACCGGTTTTTTTGAAGTCATCCAGTCCTTAAAGCTCGTAATGCCCGTCGCTTTAGACAAGCCGATCAAGAAATGGTCCTGAGCAGGAACGCCTATGTACTCAAATTTTCGGGCGTCGAACTCGATGGCTGGATTTCCAAGGAGTTGCTGCAAGAAAAGACCGCCTAGAACATGGCCGATCGTGAGCCCGTCCGGCTTGGCGGCGTTGTACATATGATTCGCGGCAATCACGCTGCCGGCGCCGGTCATGTTCTCAACCACGACCGTCGGGTTGCCGGGAATGTGCTTTCCCAGGTGGCGGGCAATCGTCCGCGCATACAAGTCGTAGCCGCCACCCGGCGCAAGCCCCACTATAAGACGGATTGTCTTACCTTTGTAAAAGGACTGTTGGGCGTGGACTGGAACTCCCCATGTTGCAAAACCAAATAAAGTCCCGATCACGAGAAGCTGAATCATTCTTCCTGTACGCATATTTCTTCCTTTGCTTAACGCGCCAACTTAAAGAGGACTCGAAAGTTCTTGCGCGTTTATTTGCCGAGCATTTGCTTCATTCGTTCGATGACCGCAGGTGGTTGGGACATCACGTCTTTCACCAGCGCTTCCAATGCGTCGCCGCTGGTTGGATTGATCTCCAGTTTTCGATGTTTAGCCTCGGTCAAAAACGCGGGGTCTTTCATTGTCTTCGCGTAGGCCTCGCGCAGGATTCTTACGTGTTCCGGCCGCATGCCTGGAGGACCGTAGTGAGGCCGGAAAAATTCCGAAGAAGCGAGCATCGCCGTCACCAGGCGCCGCCCCGATTCCGGCGTCTTGTACGCATCCATAACTTCATAGAGGGTTGGGACATCCGGCAACTTTTCGTCCCTTGTTTTCCCGCCTTGCACGAGTATCCGGACGAATCCTTTTTTGCGCCATGTATGAAAAGGCTCCCGCGAAAAATAAGCCTCTATGCTGAAAGCGCGGCACACCACCTCGCCCCGCTCGACCGCGAGGTCGATAGAAGACCCCCCCTTGTAGCCCAGCACAACATTGAATTTTGCCCCGGTGCTTTCCTCCAGGAGTTTGGGCACGACGTAACCCGGATTGGCGATTCCCGTGGAACCACACTTGGGAGGCTCTTTGGCGTTGCGAACGTCGTCGATGGTTTTGTAAGGTGAGTCGGTCCTCATATAGAGCAGCATGGGTGACTTTCCAGCGTTGCCGATCCAACTGAACTTTGCCCAGTCGTATTTGACTTCCGGCCGGCCAACCAGTTGATCCATGTAGAGGGTCGCGAGAGTTCCGGCCAACGTCAGACCGTCTGGTTTGGCAATGGTGTAGACATAATTGGCCGCGATCATGTGGCCTGCCCCCGGCATGTTTTGCACGATGAAGCTGGGGTCTCCGGGAATGTGCTTCACCATGAACTGGGCGATGGTCCGCACATAAAGATCGAAGAGCTCTCCTGGCTGGGATCCCGTGACAAACGTGATGGTCTTGCCCTGGTAGTAAGGAGCCTGAGCCAGGACGGCACGGCTCCAGATCAGAAGAAGAAAGATAACCAATATCATTCTTTTCATTTTGACCCCCGGTTTCATAACTGGAAAACTTAAAACTACTTCATCCGCTCATATTGGCCTCTAAACCACTCTGGTAGAGCGCACAACCATATACTTGTCGTTCTGGGCTTTGCCCTCCGTTACTTGCCTCCGCTCTAATTTCCCAGGACTTTTTTGACCCTTTCGATGACCTCTGGGGGCTGAACCATAATTTCTCTGGCTAACGTTTCTAGTTCCGCACCACCCATCGGATCGAGATCCCATTTCTTTTTCTTGGCTTCAGCTAATAGTGCCTCGTCATTCATGGTCTTAGTAAAGGCCTCGCGTAAAATTTTCAGCCGCTCCGGAGCCACCCCTGGGGGACCAAAAAAGGGGCGACCGAGACCGCCGGAGGAGAGCAATACTTTAGCAACGCGCTTGGTGGCATCGGGCGTCTTGTAGGTCTCCATCAGCTCATAGATGGTTGGAACTTCGGGCAACTTGGAATCACGCTTGGTGCCGCTTTGAACCAGGGCACGAACGAAACCATTCGCAGCCCACGTCCGGGTAGGTTCGCGGCCCAGATAAGCCGAAACGGTTCCAGCGCGGCACTGCACCTCCCCTTTCTCCATCGCCAAGTTCATATCGCCCCCACCCCCGTAACCAACCACCATTTGAATTTTAAGCCCGATCCCTTCCTCAAGAAGTCTGGGTAAAAAATAACCGGCGCCGGAACGCCCCGTGGCTGCGCACCGTGGCGGTTCTGCGGCCTTGCGCATATCCTCCAGGGTCTTGTAAGGGGTGTCCGTGCGCATAAACAAAACCTGGTCGATTTTTTCCGGGGAGCCTATCCAGGAAAGTTTCGTCCAGTCGAACTTCACTTCTTTCGCTCCTAGAAGCTGATCGACGTAGATGGCCGGATTGACCAGCCCGAGCGTTAACCCGTCGGGTTTGGCGACGTTATAGATATAGTTAGCCGCGATCACGGTCCCCGCGCCGGGCATGTTTTGCACCACAATATCGGGACCGCCCGGAATGTTTCTGCCGAGATGCGGTGCTATAAAGCGACTCCACTCGTCCATGGCCCCCCCAGTCGAGGTCCCCACCACGAGTCTGATGGTCTTGCCCTTAAAAAATTCATGCGACGTTGCATGCGCAATGCTAACGAAAAGGGCAAACCCGAAAAGGAAAAGTACGCAAAAAATAATTCTTTTCACAAAAACCTCCCGCATTGATTTTAGACACATCTATCAGAACTATCGCCAGCCAAGTTCTTTCCGGGCCTGGTGCAAGTAACTCAAGACGGCGTAGTCTTCCGGACTCGGAATAGGACCTTTCATGTCGGCCACTGCCGTTTGAACTTTTTAAATGAACTTCTGGGCCACCAGTGTCCCAGCGAACTCCCACGTCGTTGCTAAGAGTCCATGAGCTCGTAGCGTCCAATGACTTGGTCAAAGTACAGAGCCGGAAAAATCGCCCCGATGGTCAATCCATCGGGCTTTGATACGCTATAGAGATGATTTGCCGAAACTCAAACATAAAAAAAGCTTTACCTCTTGTCTGTCTTGCGCATCAGAAATTGAAGGTTCTCTCGGACATGACCAGGCATTGAGTAGATCCGGTCTACGTAGCTCTCAATTTCAGTCCCGGAAACATAGTCGACGTCGAGCCTGGATTTTTTCGCGTCGGCGATGAATTCGGAGTCCTTTAAGGTTGCAGCAAACCCCCGGCGCAAGGTTTCCAGCCGGTCCTTAGGAGTCCCTGGCGGCACTGAAAAGGGACGGGCAAACTCGTTTGCCGCGTTCCACGCGCTTGTAGGCGTGCAAATTATCCTTGTCTGTAATGACTTCGGAGAACTGGCGAATATTCTTAACCTCCGGCTCTTCCGATCTTCTGTGAATAATAAAGGGAGCGAGCTTGTTGTCGCCCCCAGTATCGAGCATCGCTCTTGCCGTGGTTCTCATCGACTCCCACGTCCAGCAGGCGCCGTCTACCTCTCGTGACTGCATGGCAAGGCGAATCTTGGAAGTGCCTCCATAGCCGAGAATGATTTCAAAACGGGTGCCGGCCCATTTGTTCATCATCATTGGGAGATGGACGGTATTTCCCGCCCTTGTCGCGCCCATCTTGATCGGTCTCTTTGACTGGAGGATATCGTCGAAGGTCTTGAGGCCCGTAAATCCCATAATTGCGCAGACCACAGAATCTTTGCCAGGGGCGCCGATCCAGCCTACCTTTCGACCGTCGATCCTGATGCTCTTGTCCCCCATCGCGTGGTTAAAGACGTTGTGGGCGTTCCAAACCCCTACGGTCAAACCATCGCGTTCAACTCGGTTATAGATGTGGTTGGCGGCGATAACGCTGCCGGCGCCGTCCATGTTTTCGACGACGGCGGATGGGTTTCCCAGAATATGCCGGCTGATATGCCTCGCGACTGTGCGAGCGTAGGCGTCGTATCCCCCACCGGCGGAAAATCCGACGATGAAACGAATGGTTTTGCCCTTGTAAAAATCATCGGCGTTGGTCCCAGTCGGAGATGTGCCAATCAACCCCATACCTAGAGCGACCGTAAGGAAGTAGAAAAATGTGGCCTTCATGTCGCGCTCCCTACTTTGAACAACATCACTCCATAGCTAGCTCTTCTTTGTTCGGACGAGGAAGGAAAGACTTTTCTTCGCGTCCTCGGGCATTGAGAGAATTTCGTCAACCAGTTTCGCGGTTTTTTCGCCGGAGACGTGGGTGATCACCAATTTCGCCTTTTTAGCTTCCTCAAGCAGTGTCTTATCCTTCAAGACGACCGCCAGAGCCTTGCGAAGAATCTCCAGGCGCGCCTTTGGCGTTCCGGGCGGTAACGATTGGGGGCGCTGAAAATCCATTTGATCCGCCCAGGCTTTATAGATTGCGAATTTCTTCGGGTCTTTGATTACATCCTTGAATAGCGGCAGATTTCTGACTTCCGGATCTTCCCATTTGTCATTGATCACGTAAGGGATCAGTTTGTTGTCGCCTTCGGCTTCCAACATCGCGCGGGCGGTCACACGCATCGACTCCCACTGGGAGCAAAAGCCGTCGAGCTCGCGGCCTTGCAACGCGACACGGATTTTGGAAGTGCCGCTGTATCCGCTGATCACTTCGAACTTGGTGCCCAGGGCTTGGTTAAGAATCAGCGGCAAGTCATGCCCCGTCGATCCCGCCCGGTTGGCGCCCATTTTCAACGGCTTGCTAGATTTCAGGACATCGTCGAGCGTCTTCAATCCGGTAAATCCCATGATCATGCACATGGGCGCCCCCACGCTCGGCGCCCCGATCCAGCCGAGCTTGCGAAAATCGATGTTAATCCGCGAATCGCCTAAAGCTTTTTGCACGATGTTCGAGTTGTTAAAGACCGCGATCGTCAATCCATCAGGCGCGGCTCGTTTGTATAAGTAGTTGGCGGCGATCAGGCCGCCGGCCCCGTCCATGTTTTCCACCACCGTGGCGGGGTTTCCCGGAATATAGCGGCTGATATGGCGCGCGATCATGCGCGTATAGGTGTCATAGCCTCCGCCGGGCGCCGAGCCGACGACAAAGCGCAACGTTTTGCCATCGTAAAAATCGGCAGCATTCGCGCCGGGCAAGTTCGTCCACAGAAGCGCGCTCAAAATTGTAATGAGCCGGTAAATCACCCGAGCCTTCATAGCTTCCTCCATTGGTAGGATGTTAACGGCAATGACTCCTATGATTGGCCCCGTTTTCTAACCGTTCGATTTCCTCTGGGGTTTAAGCCATCGTCAATTTCTTTGCGATCTTCCAACCAAACGCCTATGGCGCGGGCTTCGTTCTCTTCATCTCACTTACTCTTCTTGCGCACCAGAAATGCCAAGCTTTTCTTTGCCGCTGCCGGCATCGAAAGAATCTCGTCGACGAGCTTCTCGGTTTTTTCACCCGAGACCGCCGTAATCACGAGTTTCGATTTTTTCGCTTCGGCGAGCAGCTCGGGATCTTTAAGCGTTTCGGCCAAGCCTTTGCGCAAAGTTGCCAGCCGGTCCTTTGGAGTTCCGGGCGCGACGCTGAGCGGCCGCTGGAAATCCATCTGGGACGCCCAGGCGCGAAAGATGGCATATTTCTTTGGATCCTTGATGGCATCCTTGAACAGCGGCAAGTTCTTGACCTCCGGGTCTTCCCAGCGCTCGCTGATGATAAAAGGAATAAGCTTATCGTCGCCCGGCGCATCCAACATGGCGCGCGCCGTCACCCGCATGGATTCCCACTGCGAACAAAAGGCGTTGATCTCGCGCTTCTGTAGCGCAACCCGCGTCGTCGCGGTTCCGGTAAAGCCGCTGACCACCTCGAAGTTGGTGCCCAGTGTTTCGTTCAGAATCAGCGGCATGTCATAGCCGGCGGAACCGGCTCGGGTGGCGCCGGCCTTGAGAGCATTTTTTGATTTGAGGACATCGCCTAGAGTCTTCAGGCCGGTAAAACCCATGACCATGCACACCGGCACGCCGACGCTCGGCGCGCCAACCCAACCGAGTTTGCGAAAATCAATTTTTATCCGCGGATCGCCCAGCGCGTTTTGCACGACCAGCGAATTATTGAAATTCACCAGCGTGAGGCCGTCGCGGCTCGCCTGCCTGTACACGTAGTTGGCCGAGATCAAACTCCCCGCGCCTTCCATGTTTTCCACATTGGTGTCGGGATTGCCGGGACTATGTTTGCTGATATGGCGCGCGATCGTGCGCACATAGGTATCGTAGCCACCGCCGGGAGCTTGGCCGACGATGAAGCGAATGGTTTTCCCTTTATAGAAATCTTCTGCGTAAGCCACCGAGCCGGCGAACGTAAGAGCAAACAACAAGACCATCGCATTCCATTCGACGCTTCTCATGTCCTTTCCCTCCGATCTGAGTCACGGGCGGCCAAATAAAGAGATGGTTCACTCATCTCGCGCTTAAATTCCTCGGAACCCTCTCACTTGGCGAGAAGTTTTCTCATCTTGGCGACAACGTCTGCCGGTTGGCTGGTTACTTCCTTGGCCAACTTTTCGAGTTCGCCGTGGGACGTCGGG
>JBOHVN010000282.1:0-30306 GCA_050735675.1 Binatia bacterium
GCTTGCAACGCCTCCACGACATCGCTACCGGCTTCTTGATTTGCAAACAGCTTCATTCTCTACAACAGCTCACCCCGTCAAAGCGCCCATTTCCCAGCCAGGGGGATTACGGGTAAAGATAAGCGTGACACGGGGGAAGAAACAGATGGGGGATTAAACGACAGGAACGATTGGAACGGAGCGCGAAGCGCGATGGAACGGGAGCGAAGCGACTAACCGAAGAGCGAGGTTTTCGAGTTTGATCCGGCGCGTCGGTCTATTCAGAATAGAACTCGCCTTCAAGCATGATTTGCCCCGCGTAGGAAACCTGCAATACTTGCTTCGTCTCGACTTCGGGTACGGCTTCGCCGTGCTCGCTCTCGCGCCGGTAATAGGCCCGACCACCACGCACCACCAACTCAGCAAACTGTTGACCGCTCACCGCGAGCTGGATCACGGCCCCATCCGACAGGTCTAATCCGGATACCCGTACTTGGCACTGCCGCGTTCCATTGCCGTACACCTTCCACTCCCCTTTTCCGCGCGCCGAACCCGCCGAGGCCGCCGTGGATTGAGCCGGCTTTAGGTGAGCTTCGTATTCCTCGATCACGTTCCTGATGCGCATGTCGCTCTCCGGTTATGAAATTCGGCTCCGCCGATAACCAACCTCGGCGAATGCGGTGGCGCTGTGCATACCGCAATGGCGCTCCGCATACGCTACCTGTTCGACTGTTTGGGCGCAAGAAAACAGACCGCTTAGCGGGTTGGGGATAACTTTCGCCGCGCGCTCGAAGGAGATCACAGTGCAGAAGCGATTTACCTCCGCTTTATCGCCGTTTGGCCCACGCTGTCCCAATTCCAAGAAAAATTAAATCCCTAAAACAATGCGATTAAAGAATGAATTTTTCTGCCGGTTACTTAAGCGATTCGCTGGGAGCGGCGCTCTTGGCTGCTCTCGCCTACAGCGAGGCCAGTAATCAACAAAGTTATCAACAGTCGCTGTGGAAAACTCGTTTACCGGCGCGACAATTATTAGGCATTTTTGCTCAACGGCAAGAAATTATTTACGCGCTAAAAATTATTTCCAGCAACGAATGAAGATCATCGGCAGCGCTCCGATCTTGAGCGGCGCACGAAATGGTTTAAAATTTTCATGCCGATTCGGCCCGCACAAAATTTTTTCTTGCCGTTACCTTTCCTGCAGATACCAGTCCCTCTCCCGTCTCTCCTGCTCCCACTGCTCTCGCTTCTGGCTCAATCGCTCGAGCAGGCGCTCCTTCTCGCGCTGCCTTTCCAGTCTCCTCTGCGCTTGCGGATCCTCGACTCTATCTCCCGGCGCCTTTAGATTGCGCCACGGCGGCAAAGGCGCCGTTTTGGCGCTCTCTCCGAGCAACCACTCTCTGACTGTGTTAAACAACCATTCTTTGGCTGTGTCGAAATACGGTTCCCAGATGGAGTCGTCCGGTCTTGAATACGGGAACCGGGCGCCGCCGTCGATCAATCGCGCAGCAAGCGTTTGCCGGAAAAAATCACCCACCAGCAACAAGGCGTTGTGCGCGCCCTCACCCCAATAGTTGCTGCGCATGGAGACCCGCGCGTCGTTGAATCCGACCCACGCCCCGGCGACAAGCCGCGGATGCATCAAGATAAACCAGCCGTCGGTATTTTTTTGCGTGGTGCCGGTTTTTCCCGCGACATCGGCGCGCAGGCCGAACCGCGTTCGCACCTCTTGCCCGGTGCCGTGGTCGACTGCGTCGCGCAGCATGTTGATCAAATTTTCCACGGTTGGGTCGGACATGACGCGCATATTTTCGGTTTTGAATTCGGCGAGGATGTTGCCTTTTTTATCAGTGATGCGGGTGATAAAGATCGGCTGGCGGTATTCGCCGCCGGCAGCGAGGGTGCTGTAGGCGGCGACTATTTCCAACGGCGTCACCGGACTGGTCCCAAGGGCCAAGGAAGGTACCTCGTCGAGCTTACTTCGGTTAACTCCCATTCTGCGCGCAAGCTCCGCGGTTTTTTTGGCGCCGATCTCCTGCATAACCTGAGCGGTGATCGTGTTTTTCGAAGATATGAGCCCCTCGCGCGCCGTCATCCGCCGGCCGCTCGGCGCCGATTGATCGGAGGGGCGCCATACGGCGCCGTCAGGCAGCGGAATTTCCACTGCGCGGTCGGTGAAGCGTTTATCGGGTGACATGCCGTGCTCGAGGGCCGCGCCGTAAACAAACAGCTTAAACGTCGAACCAGGTTGCCGCCTGGCTTGCGCCACATGATCGAACTGGTCGGTCTTGAAGTCGCGGCTACCGACCCACGCCTTCACCTGGCCGGTGGCCGGATCGATTGCCACAAAGCCCGCCTGCAGACGCGTTTTGTCGGCGCGCAACTTCGCCATGAATTCGCGATTGCCCTTGAGTTGCGCCAGCGCAGCTTCAGGCGCGGTTCCGTAATCAACCGCGCTACGGTAAGCCGCGGATTCCCGAATAAACACGTCGATCAAGCCAGGCTTGGTTTTCCAAAAGTAACCGAACGGCTGTACTCGCCGGCGCCGATCGACGTAGGCCTTCGGGCTCGACGATATCAAACTTCCGGAGCTCATTCCCCACTCGACGTCTGCGACAGCCTGCAAAGCGTCCATCTGGCGGTTTACTGCTTGGTTCGCTACCGCTTGCAAACGTAAGTCGATGGTGGTGTGAACGATCAAGCCGTCGGAATAAATGTCGCGGTCGTTACGGTCCGCCCAGTCGATCAGCCATTTACGAATGTGCGCGGCAAGATGAGGAACGGGGCCGACGGCTTCCGGCTGGCGTTCGAAATCGAGGCGTATCGGTCGAGTTTTTAGCCGATCGAAATCGGCCTGGCTCAACACGCGGCGTTTGACCATTTGCGACAGCACCACGTTGCGGCGCCGAAGCGCGCGCTCGGGATTGAGCACCGGGTTGTAGTAGCTGGTGCCTTTCAACATGGCGATCAAGGTTGCGCTTTCAATGACATTGAGTTTTTGCGCCGGCTTGTCGAAGTACGTGCGCGCGGCCATTTCGATACCGAACGCGTTGTACAAAAACGGCATGGTGTTGAGATAGGTTTCTAATATTTCTTTTTTTGTATAGGCGTACTCGATCTTAATCGCGGTGATCGTCTCCTTTATTTTCCGCGTGAGGGTCCGTTTTCGGCCGACTTCCTCGGGATATAGGTTGCGCGCGAGCTGCTGGGTTAGAGTCGAACCGCCCTCCGGATCGCCGATAAAGGTACGCAAGAGGCCCGTCACGGTGCGCCATAAATCAATGCCGTAGTGTTGGTAAAATCGGTGATCTTCAGTGGCGATCAGGGCATTGGTCACATGCGGCGAGATTCGATTTAATCCGACCCACTCGCGGTTCATCGGCTTAAAAGTGGCCAGGCGCTTGCCGTCGGCCGAAATCAGCACGCTCGGTTCGTCAATTTTGGCTTTTCGGATATCTAAAATACTCGGCGTGAACGGTATCAAAATGACGGCGTACGCGCACAACAGCGCTAGTCCGAGCGCGCCAATCGCGGCCAGCCCCTTCGTGCCGGAAATAATCCTGACGCGCGTCCTCACGGCGGGATCGATTGCCGCCCTGAAGTAGCCCGCGAGCCGCCCGTACAAGCGCCTGAGCGGTCCGGAAGGACGTATGTTTTCAGCCACTCTTATTTCCTAGGTTTTTGCCAAGTGGATAGGATGATCGATACGGACCTTGAGACGGACTCACTGCAAAGCCGCTTTTTGGAGCTTTTCAGGCCGCTGCTCGAATGACGCCGTTTTTCCCTCCATAACCCTTCCAGAAAAGCACGCGGAAGGCTCGCTCGCAACGAAGCGATCTCAGAAATCCGTGACTTGAAAGCGTGAGATCCCATCGTCTGCAAGTAGGAGAACCCTCGCCAATGGCATCGTGTGACAGTCACGCGGCGTGATCGGTTTAGACGAATGGACCGTGAATTAAGTTAATGACGAGCGCCGCGCGTCTACAGGATAGCGAGGCGAAAGGGGGTCGAAAGTAACACGTTTCCGGAATTCCGGAAGCGCGAGATACGGTCCCAACTTGCGCAATTGTGCAATTACCACTTCTTCTGAAAACGCGGGCTGATCCCGGAGCGCTAAATTTTCCTGAAGGCTATTGATTTGTTCACGATTCACGATATATCGGGCGTAATGTGGAACTCGGATTGGTTCAACCATCTGGATGCAACGATTGAATTTTACAAATAGCTGATCAAGCTGATTGACCATGCTCGACGGAGGGCACAAGATGAAAACATTATTGGCAGCGCTCTTGGCTGGCTTGCTGTGGAATTCTGATCTCGCGGCGCAGACGCCTTTCTACCAGGGCCAAACCGTGACCCTCCGCGTCGGGTTCACCGCCGGCGGCGCGTTTGATGTGTGGGCCCGCCTTATCGGCCAATATTTGGGGAAATATATTCCGGGAAATCCGACCTTCGTCGTGCAAAACATGACCGGCGGCGGCTCGATGATCGCGGCGAACTATGTCTATAGCGTGGCCAAACCGGATGGTTTGACTCTCGGAGTCGTGAGTCCCGGGCTGTACATCCAGCAGCTCTCGGGCCAAAAGGAAATTAAGTTCGACTGGTTTAAGTATAGCTGGATCGGCTCGCCTGAGAAGACCGATCGGATTTTCTATATCCGGGCGGACACTCCGTACAAAACATTGTTGGATCTGCGCGATGCCGCAGATCCGCCCAAATGCGGCGCCACGGGGCTTGGCACCGCGGCATATTATTTTCCCAGACTTCTCCAGGAGGCCTTCGGTCTCAAATTGGCGATGGTGCCCGGTTATAAGGGCGCGGCCGATGCCAATCTGGCCATCGAGCGAGGCGAGGTCCAGTGTTGGTGCGGCTCCGTGCAAGCTTATTTTGGCAGCGAACCGGGCCGCACTTGGGCCAAGACCGGTTTTGTCCGAGTGCTCACCCAAGGCGGACAAACGCGCCATCCAAAGCTGTCCAATGTTCCAACCGTGTGGGAGTTTATGGACAAGCAGAAAGTCGCCGAACTGCACAGACAGATCGCGAAAATATTTGTCCTCCCCGACGAGATGGGTCGCCCGTTCTTCGGCCCTCCGGGAATTCCCGCCGACCGCCTCAAGGCGCTGCGCGATGGATTTGCCAAGATGATGAAGGACCCCGATGTCATCGCCGATGCAAAAAGCAAAGGGCTCGAACCCAGCTTAATGACCGGCGAGGAGGTAGAAGCTTTGGGACGGGAGATCGGCACCGTGCCGTCAGATCTGCTCGAGCGGATGAAACCACTTCTGGAGAAGTAGGCGAGGCCCGCGCCTCCTCTTTCGCGCCGGTTCCAATCGTTCCAGTCGGTAAAGCGGTGTGTTCTAACGATCAAAAGCCCAACCAGCGAAAATTTTCACATCCAATGACATGTGTTGTAAGTGATCGTGGCAAATCGATCATCTTAGAAACAATCTCGTAACATTGTGCGCGAGGCACGGAGCGGACTGGCCGGAACAAACCAACCAGCTTGATTCCAAGTAGTTCCAGAGTCGCGGAGGAAACTGATGGGAGCGATTGACGCTGACGCGCATGTGATCGAGACGGTGCAGACGTGGAGTTATCTGGCAGAGGCTGAGCGACGCTTCACACCGCAACTGATGACGCAGAGCTTCGGCGCGGATCTTCTGAGCAACGAAGGCGCCGCCGTGCGCGATTTCTGGGTGATCGAAGGCCGGGCACACGGCAAAGACCGCAATATCGGCACCAATACCTCAAAGGAGTCGCGCGAGATGCTGAGCGTCGAGGCGCGGCTCGCTCACATGGACAAACTCGGGATCGAGACCCAGGTGCTTTATCCGACGCTCTTTCTTCGGCCGGTCGTCCAGGAAGCGGAGCGCGAGCGCGCTCTGTGCAAGTCCTATAACCGCTGGATGGGCGACCTTTGGCGCCAGGGCAAGGGGCGCTTGCGCTGGGTGGCGAAACCACCGCTGCACCTCCTCGATAAAATGCCGGACGCGGTTAGGGACGATCTCGAGTGGGCCAGGAACAACGGCGCCTGCGGCATCTTTACGCGCGGGCTGGAATGTGAGCGGACGCTCGGCGACCAATATTTTTATCCGCTCTGGGAGATGTCCGGGAAGTTGGATCTGCCCGTCTGCATCCATTCCGCCAACGGCAGCTTCCTCCATCATGATTTCTTCGCCGACGACACGACTTTTACCAAGTTCAAGCTGGCCGTCGTCGGCGCGTGTCATACGCTACTCGAAAAGGAACTGCCGAAAAAGTTCCCGAACGTCCGTTGGGGCTTCGTCGAGGTCAGCGCGCAATGGGTGCCCTATATTCTGAACGACCTGGCCGACCGCTCCCGGCGCAAGGGCAAATGGTTTCCGAGCGACGCGCTCGCCGCTAGCAACATGTGGGTGGCGTGCGAGAACACGGACGATCTTCCGTACGTCTTGAGCCACGCGGGTGAGGACAATCTGATGATCGGCACCGACTACGGTCACCATGATCCATCATCCGAGCTCAATGCCATTCACCTGCTGCGCAACGATAAGCGCATCACACCGGCGGCAATCAAAAAAATTCTTGAAGTTAATCCCCGAAACTTTTACGGATTGGAATAACCGTTCCCAAGGGTTCCAAGCGTTCCAGTCGTTCCAAACGTTCAAGTCGTTTAAGAGTTGACCCAACCCACCCGAGACTTTCGCTAAATTCCGTTCACAGCCTTTGTTTTAGGCGCGATTCACGATATATCCGGCGTGTTATGGATTTTGGTATCTTCGACCACCTGGATCGGAACGACCTTCCCCTAAACGAATACTACGAAGCGCGTCTCAAACTGATCGAGGCCTACGAACAGGCGGGCTTTTACGCGTACCACGTGGCAGAGCATCACTCGACGCCCATCGGCCTGGCGCCATCGCCGAGCGTCTTTCTCTCCGCCATCGCCCAAAGAACGAAGACACTGCGCTTTGGACCGATGGTCTATGCCCTACCCTTGCACCATCCGCTGCGGCTGATCGAAGAGATCTGCATGGTCGATCAACTGAGCGGCGGCCGGCTCGAGATCGGTTTCGGCCGCGGCTCCTCGCCGACGGAAGTTTCTTTTTACGGCCAGGATCCCGCCAAGGCGCAGGAGATCTACACCGAAGCTCGCGAATTAATCCTGCGCGGGTTGACGCAAAAGCGGCTGACGTTCGAAGGACAGTTTTTCTCATTCAAAGACATTCCGATGGAGCTTGAGCCGCTGCAAAAACCCTATCCCCCGATGTGGTACGGCGTCCACTCGGTGGAAGCCGCCGACCGCGCGGCGCGCCAGGATCTCAACATGGTGAGCCTCGATTCGGCCAAAGACACGCGCACATACAACGATCGCTATCGTCAAGTGTGGCGCGAATTGCACGGCGACAAACCGCCGCCCAAGCTCGGCCAGAGCCGCTTCATCGTCATCGCCGAGAACGGGAGGGAAGCGCTCGCCGCCGCGCAGCGCGCCTATCCAATCTGGCATAAGCATTTCTACTATTTGTTTTACCTGCGCGGCGGCAAACCGGCGCATCCGCGGCCGGACACCTTCGACGAGATGATGGAGATCGGCCACGCGATCGCCGGCGATCCTGATGATGTCGCGAAATTTCTTCAAGGACAACTCGACGAATCAACGGCGAATTATCTGGTTGGACAATTCGCCTTCGGCGACCTTTCACTCTCCGAGTCGTTGCGCTCGGTGGAGTTGTTTCGGAAACATGTCATGCCGAAGTTGAGGACAATGCATTAGGTTTTCACCACGAAGGACGCAGCGCGGCGGCGCCGCAACCGAAGGAGAAACAGAAATTTCACCACGAAGTGGGTCATGAGCTTACGCTCGCCCACAAAGGATGAAAATGGAGGCATTTCCTCCACCCACAACGCCAATTTTCGAAGGAGGCACGAAGAACACGAAGTTTAATGTCTCGCCTTTAGGCGAAGTGAAAGTTCGTCATGCCGGCGAACGCCGGCATCCAGGTTCGTTTTCGGTTCAGGTTTTAAAAACCGCCTGGATTCCGGCTTCCGCCGGAACGACGGGATTAAGGGTCAACTTCCAGTCGACAAATTCAGAACCCCTCGGCTTGGAGCTGAGGGTCGCTCACTTGAATTTCTTCTCGGCTCTTTTCACGCGCCTCTTGTTTTCCCGACCCGAAGCGATCACAATAGCGATAGGTGGACCATCCGCTCGTCTTCGTAACCGTTTCAATGATTGATTAGCTCTTCGCACGCCTCGACGCGTCCATCGGAGAGGAGTGATTTTATGTGGTGTCGATCCTACCGCGACCACGTAATCATGGCGTTTCCCAGTTTCGATACGGCGACTAGTTTATGGGCTCCGCAGGCCAGCATTAGCTGGGTCGTCGGAACCGAGCGCAAATCTGAATTTGTCAGATTTGCAAAGCGCGTCTTCACTGAAGCCGAGGCAGCCGCTTGCGCTCTAAGCGCCGGTAAATCGTGGGTGGATGCCCGTATCAAAAGAGCGGGCGACGTTGCTTCTTTCGAACGCGAGCAGGACTCGATTTCTTCGCAACCAACTGACGTACGCTTCTTCGGGAACCGCACCGATTCTCGTCGTGAAGGGGTTCGGGACTCACGAACCTCCAAGAAAATGCTTACCTTCGATCAATTCAAATCTTGGGTGGATCAATCCAATCCAAACGTCAGCGAGCAACTGTTGCAAAAAAGTTACGCGGCCCTGGTGCAGCTAAGAAAGCATCAACACTGCTCCTGGGCGCACATCATGGTCAAAATGAAAAACTCTCGGGCGCAAATAGCTGCCTCGGCGCGAAGCGCGAAATCGTCGCACCTTCCGCTCACGCTGCGCGATTGGCGACGGATCATCTGACTTTGAGATCGCGCGAAAGCCTTCCGCATATTGCCTGCGGCTGGGACACCCAAGTATTGTTTCACGAGTCATTTACGCCCGAGAGCCGGCAATACTTCTTTCCCCAAAAGATCGAGTTGTTCATACCACTCGCCGAAGCGAAGCCGCAGATCGAAAACAATATGGCTTGCACCCGCTTCCTGGTAGGCGCGGCACTCACGGACGATGTCCGCCGGCGTCCCCGCCAGAATGAGGCCGCGGCTACTGTCGACATTTTCCCAATCGTTCGTCACCCATGAAGTAAAGCGCTGCGATTCTTCGACGATCGTATTGAGATCGATGCCACGCACTGCTGTGGATAAATCTCTTCCGATTGTCGTAAGCGGCATAACTGCCGTTTCGATCATCGGCCTGGCCGCATCGCGGCAAAGCTCGCGCAGGTATGCGAAGCGCTTGGAAAATGTCGCCAAGGTGATGCGTGCCGGCAGCCAACCGTCCCCATATTCTGCGGCGCGCCGGCATGCCGCCGCGGTTCCCCCGCCGATCCAAACCGGGATCCGTTGTTTCGGCGCCGGCTTAAGGGCGACGTTCTCGAAGCGAAACGCGTCATCGGTAAACGATACTGTTTCTCCATTCCAGAGCCGCCGGCAGATTGCGACGTTGGTCTTGGCTAGCTTGGCGCGCGCTGGTAGAGCCGTCGGCCGTCCCGCAGCCGCGAACTCATGGGCGAACCCTCCCAGTCCCATACCAAGTATCACCCTGCCGTTTGAGATCGCGCTCAAGCTGGCAAAGCACTGCGCGAGATGAATCGGATGCCGGTGACAAATCGCCATGGCGGTGCCCACTGATACCCTTTCCGTTATCGAAGCAACGGCCGACAGGAGCGTTAAGCTTTCGATGTGGGTATTGTCGCGACCTTCAATTTCGTGCGGTTTGAAGACCAGATGATCGCGCGCCCATAACGAGTCGAAGCCGTAGGCTTCGGCGCGCTGAGCGCCTTGCAGGCATTTGTCAATCGATGCGCAAGCGCCAAAATGCGGAAGCAGCAAGCCGAACTTGACTGGAGTTTTCATGAATCGAGTCAATAGACATGTTCGTTTATGGCGGGTTGGGGAGAATTGTAATCGACGCAACACAGGCGTAGACAAAAACGAAGACAGCCGGTCATTTAGAATTCCACCGTATACTCTTTGCCGCTAGCGCTTTTGCAACGGCCCAGACCGTGGGCGCTATGCGAGGAACCAATCAAGAAACATTGCATGAGGAAATTTTTGTCGCCTTGTAGGTTTGCAGTCCAGTAAAACAGCGGGCCGCTAACCATGCGCCGAGATTTTCCCTCGGCTGTGTTGAAACTTTCACCATAAACCATGTCCAGCAATGCATTGGAGCTTCCCGGCGGACGCCATAGGCCGTTACCATAAGCAGATACGTCAGGGCCGTCGGCATCAATCGAACCGCGGCCAAAAGTTTTCTGATACTGTTCAAAAAACGTTTCGCGCGCCACCGGCTTCAGCGTCCCGACGAGCACTTCGCCGTCGGAACTAAAGACCTCCATTAAACCGCCCCCTTCCCGCCCAAAACGCCATTGCCCATCGAGCTTCTCACCGTCTCGCGCATGCATCGCCAATCTGTACACGCATGACGGAAGCAGCAGCGTGGCTAGCAACAGCACGATTGCGGATTTATTCCACTGCGACGCCATGTTTCAACCGCCCTGGCTTTTTACGAACCTAACATTGAGCCGGGTCCAAGTACATGAGTGCCAGGGTAATTGATTGGATAACGCGGGATTCCATCGGTTGGAGAACAGCCCCCACGTATGGAATCGACTCGAACACTCGTCGTATCGAGGTGCTGATAAACCGGATCGCGAGGAGATTAGCGCAGTCGGAAATGCCTTTCGGTGACTGGAAACCGGACGCAGGGGATTTAGCGTGGCCGTCGAATCGAGGTCGGCAGGAAACTAGTCCATTAGCGCCGGATTACCGGCGGCGTGCCCGTCGAACGCGCGAACGAACCGTCAATTCGCGCAATTTGCTGGCGGACAGAACTTCGCGGATTCTCTGCCCGTCGCTCAATTCGTAATCGACGAAAACCGCATCCTTCGTCCACGAAATCGTAAACGCATGGGGCTCCACTCTATCCAGATGCTTCCCCACCGTTCGCAAAAGCTGCGAGACTTTCATTGTTCCCGTGGCCTGAGCCGAGAAGCGACGGCGCCGTTTTTTTCGGCCTTGGGCATCGAGCCAGGAGATGTAAGATTGACCGTAGCGCAAAGACCCATCCTCTCGCATCAAACGGCTACGTCTGCGTGCCTGGCTCGGCGAGTCCCACACTTTTTCCGAAAGATCTTTCTTGGAATTGAACGCCGAAATATCAGGGAGCGCTTCACTGCGAACGACATAGTTTCGCCCGTTTTTTTCCATTACGAAGACGACCACGCCGAGTGACTCCAGCGATTGGCCGATCGCCCTTAAAGATTTCGCGTGTGGCATTTGTGATTCCTTTGGGTATTCTCAGAGTAAGCAGCCATATGCACCTTTCGTTAGCGGCACCTAGTAACGCGCCTTAATGAGCTATTTTATGCGGGCAGCGATTTTCCTTCAACCGTGCCGAGAGTGCGTCAGAGTATTTTCCGATAAAGGACGTTTAGGGAAAGAAATCGCCGGCACGATCCGTGCCAAGCTTAAATGCAAAGGTATTTAAGCGTCCGCGCATTGCGGAAGCGGCGCGCAAGTTTTCGACGAAATACCCGACCGGCAGATTGAGGCATTTAGAGGCGAAATATAGCAATTTGCTCGAGTTGGTGGAATCAGGTTGATGCGACTACGGTCGACTCTTCGGGATTCGAGCGCCGCCATCGGCGGTGCATCCACACCCACTGCTCAGGAACGGTGCGGATCACGCTTTCCAATCGGGCGGTCAGCAGAGCCGTAAGAGCCAGGATATCGCGCTGCTGATTTCCGCTACGGACGAAGACTACCCGTTCGATCGTTATCTGGTGGCGTTTGCCGTGGCGATGATGCCAGCAAAAAATCAGCGGCGCGCCGGTGCGCAGTGCCAAGGCTGCAGGCGTCGTTGGAGTAAATGCCGGCCGGCCGAAGAAAGGCACGTAATCTCCGGCGGTTTTGGTGTCTTGATCGATTAGAAATGCCATCAAATTATTGCTGCGCAAGGCGCGCAGGATCGCCTTGCCGCTGTTTTGATCGCGCCAGACAATTTTTAAACCGTGGCGCGAGCGCCATTCGTGCAGCCAGCGGGTAACGCGTGGATCGTAGAAGGGCGTGGCGATCGTCGCGATGGGATATCCAGCGGCCGCAATCGCCTGTCCGAGCATTTCCCAATTGCCGACATGGCCCGTGATGAGCACCACTCCCCTTCCTTCCGCCAGGACCTCGTCCAAGACGCGGCGCGCGGCGGCATCCAATTCCGGCACGGATTGATGCAGCCGGGACAACTCCCAGATCGACTCAGAGAAGTGAACGAACATGCGACGAGTTGTCTTTACCGGATCGAGGTGTGGCAGAGTGACGCGCAAATGCTCTTGCGCTAGTCGGGCTTCGCGACGAAAGATATATGGCGATAAACAGCCGATCAACCGCAAAAAACTGCGAATCGGCAAACGTTCGACGGCGAATAGGCCGCCGCGCATTAACAAGTATAGAAGCGCATTCCTAACTCGTTGGTACGATCGCCTTTTCGGAATCGCCAGGATATTGTCAGGTTGGCTCATGGACTCCCGACACAAAACCTCATTATCAAGCCCGCGGCTAAGAACTTTGGTCTTCGAAAATAGCGCTATTTCGGGTTTCCGGCAACCGTCGTCCTCGCTGCGCTCGGAATGGCAGATTGTAGATCTCAGATTTTCAATTTGAAATTGCTCTGTGCAATCGCGAAGGGCATGGCCGCATTCTCCAGGGCTCGTCCCTCGGTTGCCTGATGACGACTTACCGTCAGTCAAGATAGCGCCACTCACTGAAGGTTGCTGCCTGCCCGTAAGGCGCGCCGGATTCATCGAGCAGATTCCACACCGTTGCCCGCTCGATCAAAAACCGCCGTCCGTTCTTTGCGACGCGAACGCCGCGATAGTCGTCGATATACCCCCGGCTGGACACTTCCGACAGCAAGCGCCCGCGCTCGGCTCGCTCAGGCGCTTCGGCCGTTAGCCGCGAGGGCATGACCGTCAACTCTTTCCAGCTAAGCTCAAAAAGTTGCAGGCCGGTTCGGTTACCGTAATTTAGAATTGGGTCGGTTGCAGTATCGTGCGACAGCACGGCAAACGGCGCGTTGAACAATTCGCGCGCCTGCTCCTCGGGCGACAAGCTCGGCTCGACCAGATTTCTGCCGGTAAAGTGGCGCAAGCTCGCCAACAGCCGCGCGACATGTCGGTCAAGGTAACGATTTAGCGCAGACGGTTGAGACGTTGGCATATTTGAACTGACTGGCCATTCCGCGCCCTGCCTTCTTTCCAGGACAAGCAGCGATCTCAGCTAACAATCAATCCCAGCCGTAAAGGCGCTTGGCGTTGTCGCCGAGAAATTTTTGCTTGGATGCGGCCGTAACATCCTTGCGCTCGCGTATGGTCGAAACGACGTGGGGAAACATGCCGTCCCAATGCGGATAATCGGAGGCAAAAATCAGCTTGTCATCGCCAATCCGCTCCATCACGTAGGCCAAGGTGCTCTCTTCCGGCTCGGCCGCGAAGAACCAATTGCCGTGAGTGATATATTCACTCGGCTTGGCCTTGAGTAACGGAGCCTCGCATTGCCGTTTTTCCCATTCCTCGTCCATCCGATCCATCCAGTAGGGCACCCAACCACAGCCGCACTCAAGAAACGCAACACGCAACTTGGGAAATTTTTCCGCGACGCCGCCGTACATCAGCGCGGCGCAATCGATCAACGTCTCCAGCGGACGCGCTACGGTATGGGCAAGCAGAAACGTGTCGAAACGAATTTCTCCGGCAGGGCCTTGGCGGGAGTTGTGCACCAGCAGCGGCGAGTTGAGCCTCTCGATCTCTTCATAAATGGGCCAAAAGGTCGGCATGCCGAGGTGGTCTTTGAGGCCGAAAGACGCAATGGTTATGCCGGCAAGCCCCAGTTTGGTGATCGCGCGATTGGCTTCCGCGACCGCCGCGGGGACGTCTTGGAATGGCACCAGACCGACGCCTTTCAGCCGCGGGCTTTCGCGACATACGCCGGCGATCCAATCGTTGTAACCGCGGCAAAAAGCCGCGGCATAATCTTTTTCGGGGCTTTGCGTGATACCAAAGGCGCTGGTCGGAAAGAGCACCGAGATATCGATTCCTTCCTGATCCATGTCGCTCAGCCGCTGCGGTAGGTCCGTGTCGCGCATGCCTAGTTTGCCGTACAGGCTGCTGTCCCATTTATCACGCGCAACCAGCGTTCCTTGACGTTTGCAATAAGGTTCGGCCATGAACGCGCGAATCTCCGCGTCGCGATCGCGGACATGACCGTCGGCATCGATAATTTTGGAGTTCTGCATGATTCTCCCCCGATCCGCAAAGCCTTATGCGATCCGAAGCGATCTTCGCAGTGCAAAATCAAGCTAGGTTCAGCTCAAGTCTTCTAGTCCGCGTACCACTGCGAGAAACGCGGAAGCAATGCCGGCGCGATCAAACGCACCAAAGACTCGCCGAAGTGCGTATGCGCGCGCCGGAATCGCTACCAGGCTATCGATTATCGCGGGCGAACGGCTCCCGCCATATCGCACAGTCGCGAGAATTCTATTGCAAATAAAAAGCCGCGCGATGAGTTCCACCCCCACCTGGCGTTTTCCGTCCCGGCGATTTACTCGCCGTTGGGTTCTGCCGCCGCGTTCAGGCCGGCGATGAATCCTTGGGTCGTGCAGCGTCCCAGGCCGTGCTGATTGAAACCGCCCGCCGATTCACCGGCGCAATATAGCCCGGGTATCACTTCGGCGTTCATGTCCACCACCTGGCATTTGCCATTGATTCGCAGACCGGAACGGGTGTCGTGCACGTTGGGCGTAGCCCAGGCCGCGTAGAACGGCGGTGTTTGAATTTTGTGCTTCGGCGTCGGTTTGCCGAAGTCGCTGTCTTTACCCGCGTCGACAAATGAATTGTATTTATCCACCGTCGCTTGCAAGATCTCGCCTTTCATCGGCTTGGCCTGATATTCGTTCTTGATCGCGGCGGCCAGCTCGGCAAGGGTCTTCGCGCTGAAGAAATAGCCGTCGCGATCGACGTGAGGCGGCGTCACTTTCCAGCCTTCGCGTTGGACCGCGTCAGCGTCGAAGATCGCCCAGATCGGTCCCGCGGAATAATCGGGAGGTTCCGAGTATTCATTCATCGCCACCGCGGCGTTGAAAAAATTGTACTTGTTGGGATGGTAGTCGATTTTTTCGTTGTTGCGATAATCGTTGGGCGTGTACGGGTTGATCTCGTTGTAGACGTTGCCGTGCGGGTAATCGCCCTTGGTCTCGTCGAAAAATCGTTTGCCGACCTGATTGACCAGAATCAAGTCGTGCCAATCCTTTACAGCCAATCCGGTGGCTCGAACCAGCGGAAAGATCGGAGTTTCGAGCTCCCAGACCATGTAGTTCCATTTTGTCGCCAGCACGCGCTGGGTGCGAATGTTATCACCGTTTTCCAGTGTCTGGTTAACCAGGCCCCAAAGCGAGGCGCCGATGGCGGTGGCGGCGAGTTCGCCGCTGGCATCCTGGTAGGTATAGGGCTCGCCGGCGACCGTCAGCACATCCGTTAGCCGGGGGTCGAACATACGCCGAAAGTTTACATTGCTGGTCATGCCGCCGGTCGCGATGATCACCGCTTTTTTTGCACGGATGTTCATTGCCGGTGCCGTGCTATCGATATTGCCGTCCGAGCGGAAGCTCTTCAGCGGCGTTGACTGGCCGGGCATGATTCGGGGCGTATGTTGGGTCGTGATGCCGATGACTCTTCCAGAAGTTTGCCCTTCCCGAATGAGGCTCGTCATCTTGTAGTTCAAGAGAAACTTGACGCCCTTGGCGCGCGCGCTGTTTTCGAGCGGCCGAATGACACCCGTCCCAGCCCTATTGTTCGGACTTTCGTATCCCGCGCCCTTGGTCCAAAACGCATGGTTTTCGCGCGGCGCGGAATTACCTAGATTGTGGCCGCCCTGATTGTCCGGCGGAATTTCCTTGAACTTGACGCCGTTTTCCAAGAGAAACTCGAAGGTCGGCGCGCAGTGATCGGCGAAGGCGCGCATCACCGCCCGGTCGTTGTAACGGTAATCGGGCCAGCCGTTGGGCTGCACGATGGTCCAATCGGTGAGATCGGAGAAAACAATGTCCGGCGAATCGTGAATGCCAGATTTTTTTTGCGCGCTGGTGCCGCCGCCGAGCGGCACGTTGCCGCCGCTGATGATCGCGTGACCGCCGATGTCGTAGTTGGCTTCCACGACGAGCACGAACGCTCCGGCGTCAGCCGCTTTGATCGCCGCCGGAAGGCCGGCCGCGCCGGACCCGACAATTACAACATCGGCTTCCAAGTCCCAACTCTGACCCTTTGTCGCTGTGTTTGCCAT
Organism: Binatia bacterium; assembly: GCA_050735675.1. Taxonomy (GTDB): domain Bacteria; phylum Desulfobacterota; class Binatia; order UBA9968; family UBA9968; genus DP-20. The sequence continues at coordinate 16,354 of JBOHVN010000282.1, forward strand.
TAATTATTTCCTCCGCTGATGATAATTGCCAAGTGTAGAATCGCTTGCAAGCGCAAGACAAAACAATACAAGTTGATTACGGATGAGCAGCAGAATTCAACCGAACGCGACACCCATTCTACTCCGCTAGCCTCGTGCTTTTAGCACGAGGAATTGCTTCAATGCAATTTCTTCGATCACGAGCGTTCTAAATCTTCTGGCGGTTCCTTGCGGTTGCTTACTCTTTTGACTTTCACATTGACGTGTTCGTTGAGCTTAGTGTCCGATGCGGGCAAAAGATAAAGGAAGCTTTGAATGGTTTGCTTACCTGAGATCGATAAAAAAGTCTCTCTGTCGAGCAACGAAAAATTTACGCCAAAATTGAGCGCGAACGCGGTCCGCGTATCGGCGCGGCAATTTAAAAGGACGACGGTGCGTATTGACTAGAAATTTGGACCAGGGAGCTCAATACGAATGCGGAGAGGAGGGTCGCCGCTGAATACAACAATGCTTAAACAAGGATCAAAGGCGTGGCGGCGACGGGCAATGTGCGCCGCTCAATCGACTTTCAATTTCTTTTTGTCAGTGCTGGCCGGGTGTGTGGCTTCGTCCGGCTTGGGTGAGCTTTCTGTGGCTTTTTGGCGCTGCTCGTGCTCACGCGCTTTAATCGCGTTAAGACGCTCGCGGAACCAGGTTTTTTCCGGCCATCGCCAGTTTTGATCGTGGTTCATATCGCTACTCACCGGCTTAATAACGTTTGTACGAAATTTTTCAGCAAGCCGCATACCAAATCGTAAGCAGCTAATTTTGCAGCAATATCCATTTAACAGATGAAGATATTTAACCTAAAAATGTCGATCTGCGCTGACAAATTGTCCGAATTGGCACTGCGACAACTACTTAGTCTCCTAGGAGACGCTTGCACGGTGACCGTATTGGCGGTCGCAGTCTACAGCATGCGAGCGGGGTTAAACATCGAGAACGACCGCCTATTGCGACAGGCTACCGAACTCACGCTTGATTAGTGAATCGGCCGCCTCCGGTCCGAATGAATTCAGGCAAAAGTGCGCCAATTTAGGAAAGCTTTACTCGCGTAAAGCTTCGCCACGTCGCCGCCAAACTCCACGCCGCGGTCTTCGAGATAGCCGGCGATCGGTTTAAGCGGCATACCGACGGCGGCCAGGTAGTCACCTTCCATCGCCGCGATGAGATTACGTCCTTGGCCCTGAATGGAATACGCCCCGGCCTTATCCGGCCATTCGGCTGCGGCCAAGTAACGCTCGATTTCTTGTGGCGTGAAATCGCGCATCGTAACAAGAACAGTTTCAACCGTTCGCACCCCCGCCCCACCCGTACCATCGATTATCGCCACACTGGTATGTATCGTGTGCGTCTTGCCTGAGAGCAAACCTAGAGTGCGCCGAGCGTCGTTCTCGTCGTCCGGTTTGCCGATTTTGTCACCGTTGAGGAGAATCATTGTATCGCTGCCAATGACGACACTACCGGGGTTCATGTTCGCCACGGACTGTGCTTTACCGACGGCGAACTGGAGAACTTCATCTTCGATCGACACGTGCGCAGAAACCCGCTCGTAGAATTGCGGCGCGATAACTTCGAACGGCGCGCCAAGCAGCGCCAAGATTTCACGGCGGCGTGGTGACGTTGAGGCCAAAATCAGTCGCATGAAAGGATTGATCTCAGGGCGAGAGGAAAAGTTCCGTAAATTGTTTTCCGCCGGTGTGCATCGACGCGCGCGCGGCACTCACTTTATTGGGCATGCTCGATATGAACTCCGCCACGCAGCGGCGCACGTCCGCGGCGCTGTTCGCCCCGGTCATCCGCGCGCGCATCTCGGCGGCGCCGCGAAAATCACGGCAGTACCAGGTCAGGTGCTTGCGCATGGCCATGAATCTCGCCGCATCACTCAGGCGTTCGAAATGTTCGCAGTGTTCGATGATCACTCTGAATCGCTCTTCAAAGTCGACCGGTGTCGCATGAAGCATCAGCTCGTCATCGCAACGGAGCGCTCGCTTGACGGCGTCTTTTTCGCGAAACAGCCACGGATCACCCTGAGCACTGCGGCCGATCAAAATGCCATCGACCCCGGTTTGGCGCACGCGCCGGTAGGCATCGCGTAAATCCTGAACATCGCCGTTGCCGAAAATCAGTACGCCCGATCCTTCGGCAATTTCGACGGCGCGCGCAATTGCGTCCCAATCGGCGGCGCCTTTGTAGCCTTGTTCCAACGTGCGCCCATGCAACGAGATAGCCGCCGGCTTCTCGGTCAGGAGCGTGCTCAGCCAGTCGTCGATCACGTTTCGATCGTAACCCAGACGGGTCTTAACGGACACGGGAATCAGCCGGCGATCGAGCGGCCCGGTCTCAGCATTCCGCTGCCGATTAGCCGCTTTGATCTGCTCAATGGCATCCTTGCCGAAACCCAGATCACTCAGGCTCTGGCCACCCTGCCAGTCTTTGATTCCTTGCTGCGTTGCTCGGATGATCTCACGCGCCAAATCGGGCGTGCGGATGAGCGCCGCACCGCAACCCGAAGCCGCAACCTTCTTGGCCGGGCAGCCCATGTTGATGTCGAGGCCGTCGAAGCCGAGCTCGCACACGACGTGCGCGACTTTGTAAAAAAGCTCCGGCGTCTTGCCGTAGATCTGCGCCACGACCGGACGCTCGAGTTCACAATAGGTAAAATCCTTGAGTAGCGTGTGTAGTGAATAAAGAGCGGACTGAATATTGACGAATTCGGTCAACGTCACGTCCGGACCACCGTGCTTCGCGGTAATGTAGCGAAAGGATGCATCAGTCACGCCGTCCATCGGCGACAGTCCGATGATCGGCTTGGGTATGTCGTGCCAAAAATACCTCGTCATTGACGCTCAGATTAGCATCGCCCCCAATCCGCTTCAAACCGGCGCTCGTGCAAAAGCGAACGCTTGAACAACTTACCGCAGTGCTTGGCCGCGTCCTGGTATTTCAAGCTGCGGGCATGAGCATGCGGGCGAAGATCAGCTGCGGCGTTTGAGAATGTCTTCCAGTTTTTTACGATCTTCGTCGAAGAGTTTTTCTTGAGGTTCCGGCGCTGGGGAGCCCCCGCGATTATCGTTCTTTTCGCTCTGCCGCGCCGGTTTCGGATCGACGCGGCGAGCACTATCCGGCGCGAATAGATTGTTGCGATCGTACCAGTAAAACCACAGCAAAAAAGCGACGAACCAAACCGTGAGCGGGACCAGCAGAAACAGCAGCAGAGTTCGCAGCCAGGTTCTTTTCCGTTGCTTCTTGCCGGCCATGTGAATGGATTTTGGCTGCGGCCGTCATGCACGCAGATGATATCCCTTGCGCGCATGACGGAACGGAGTCGTAGCGCCGTGAACGAATGGCTCCGACTTCAATTAATAAGACGGCTTGTGCTCGAAATAGTGCGTCGCGTTAATCACGCGAATCGTTTTGGTTTTTGAGCGCATCACCACCGATTGCGTCGTCGCGCCGCCGGGGAAAAAATGCACGCCTTGCAGGTAATCGCCATCGGTCACGCCGGTGGCGGCAAACATGACGTCGCCGGCGGCGAGCTCGTCGAGCTTAAATTTTCGTTTGATGTCGGCGACGCCCATCTTTTTTGCGCGTGCGACCTCATCGTCGTTGCGCGGCGCCAAGCGCCCTTGAAATTCGCCGCCGACGCAGCGCAACGCGGCCGCGGCCAGAACGCCTTCAGGCGCGCCGCCGATACCGAGCAGCAGATCGATGCCGGTTTCCGGCTTGGTTGTGGCGATGGCGGCGGACACATCGCCGTCGCCGATCAAACGGATGCGCGCGCCCGCCTTGCGCACTTCCTTAATGATCGCTTCATGGCGCGGGCGAGATAGAATGATGACCGTGAGATCTTCGATTCGGCAGCGCTTGGCTTCCGCCAGCGCCTGCAGATTTTCCGTCGGCGATTTGTCGAGATCGACGACCCCCTTGCCGGCCGGGCCGGCGGCGATTTTCGCCATGTAGGTGTCCGGGCAGTGCAGCAAGTTGCCCCCGTCCGCCATTGCGATGACGGCGAGCGCGTTGGGCGCGCCCGTGGCGCAAATCGTCGTGCCTTCGAGCGGATCGAGGGCGATATCGACTTTGGGCCCGCCGGACCCGACCTTCTCGCCAATATAAAGCATCGGCGCCTCGTCGCGCTCGCCCTCGCCGATCACCACCGTGCCGTCGATGGCCAGGGCATCGAAGGCTTTACGCATCGCGTCCACCGCCGCCTGGTCCGCGGCGGTCTCATCACCGCGTCCGGTCCAACGAGCGCAGTTTAGCGCTGCTGCTTCGGTCACGCGTACAGCTTCGAGTGCTAGGTTTCGGTCCATGCCGGCCTCCCTTCGATCAGCGCGTCCATCAGGCGATAGGCTTTTCTGACAACGATACCGGTCTTTGCCGCGTCTTTTTCATTATAGCCGACGTTGCCGTTGTTTTGCGGAGCCTCGGCCGAAAACAAAACGAACGGCACCGGCTCGGCGACGTGAGTTTTGAGCGCGATTGCGGTCGGATGGTCCGGCATCAAGAGAATTCGATAGTCTTTTCGCTGCGCCATTCCCTTGAGCACCGTGCCCACGACTTTCTCGTCGAAATCCTCCAGAGCTTGGATCTTCTTCTCCACGTCGCCCATGTGGCCGGCTTCGTCGGTGGCTTCGACGTGGATGAACACTAGATCATTTTTTTCCAACGAGCGCACGCCGTACTCGCCTTTGCCGATGTAATTGGTGTCGAGGAAGCCGGTGATTCCCGGCACTTCGATGCGCTCCAGCCCGGCGTAGACGCCGAGCCCGTGGATAATATCCACGGCCGAAATCACGCCGCCTTTGATGCCGAATCGCTCGGTCAGCGGCGGCAGCTGCGGCGCCTTTCCCTGCCCCCAGAGCCAGATGCTCGTGGCTTGCCGCTTTCCCTCGGCTTGGCGTTTTTTATTTACCCGGTGATTGGCCAAAATCGCTTGCGACGCCTGCATCAGCTTCAACAGCAAATCTGCGCCATCACCTTTTGGCATGGAGCTCGCGGTTTTCTGATCGGTAATGTCATGCGGCGGCGTGGTCGCCATTTTTTCTTGCCCTTTGCGCCAAACCATCAAGTGGCGATAGCTCACGCCGGAGAAAAATTCGATGCCGTCGCCGCCGAGCTCACGAGCGAGATCGCGGATGATTTCAGCCGCTTCTTCGGTCGAGATATGCCCGCTGGTGAAGTCTTCCATGAACGTCTCATCGCCGGCGCCGCCAAGAGTCACGAGGTTGCAACGAAACGCGATGTCGTTCGGACCCAACGCAACACCCATGCTGGCGGCTTCGAGCGGGGAGCGCCCAGTATGATAAACCGCCGGATCGTAGCCCATGATGCTCATGTTGCCGACATCGCTGCCCGGAGGAAAGCCTTCCGGAATGACATGAGCGATGCCGAACACGCCGTGCACCGCAAGCCAGTCCATATTCGGCGTCCTGCCGGCTTCCAAAGGAGTTTTTCCACCCAAGACATCGAGCGGATAGTCCGCCATGCCGTCGCCTTGAAGAATAATATATTTCATTTTTGATGTAACTGCCGTAGACAGATACGCTGCTACCGATTCGCCCATTTCAGGACTTTTGACCCGATGATTTCACGCCCCAGATCGGAAACCAAACCGGCTCTACCACGATATAGTCTCGATCGCGCAGAGATTCCAGAGCTTTTCGCACCTGTCTGAGAGTCGCTTGTTCTAGCGTGATGACGAACGGCAGAATCGTTTTCGGTTGCGCCCGAAGTTTGTAACTCTCGGCCAAGTCTCGTAGCTCGTCTTCGCCATGCCGTAGCTGCCAGATCTCTGAGATGTTTACGCCGATGCCGCCAAAGGTTCGGCCGATATCGCCGACAATGCCGGCGCGGTCCTTGACGATGAAACGCAGGTAGAATGAACCATCGATATCGTTCTCGGCCTGGAGCTTGAGTCTCCCCGGCTTAACCAAGGCTGGCGCGCCGGCGGCAATCCCGCCGCGGGCCAATTCGTAAGCGTCGCCCAACACGGCGACTGCCGTCGGCCCGCCGCCGGCGCCTGGACCGACAAGGACATAGTCGCAATCGCGCGCGCCCCGCCCGCCGCTGCTCTTCTCGCCCGCGAAGCAAATCGCATTGGTCGCGCCGTCGATACCCGCAAGGAAATTTTCCCGCGGCACCAAGACCGGAGAGACAAAAACTTGCACGCTTTCGCGGTTGCGCTTGGCCACGGCCAGTTGCTTGATCGTGCTCGCCCCAGTTCTGCCGGCGTAGTGGAAATCGACCGCGTGAATATCTTCAATCCCTTTGCGCCAAATCGTACCGGGTTCGATCTGGAGCCCGAAAACAACCCGAGTCAACAACAGCAGCTTGGCTTCCGCATCTGCGCCGCTCACATCAGCCGCCGGATTCGTTTCGGCGTAGCCCTTTTGCTGTGCTTCAACCAATGCCTCGGCGTAAGGCTTGCCGCTCTTTTCCATCTGCGAAAGAATATAGTTGCAAGTGCCGTTAACGATGCCGAAGATGGCCTCCGGCTCTTCAACGGCAAAGCTTTCGCTCAACGAGCGAATAACCGGGATGCCGCCGCCGACGCAGGCTTCAAAGCGCAGTTGCCGGCCGTGCTTTGCCGCGGCCGCCCAGATCTCTTTGCCGAAGCGGGCGAGCACCGCCTTATCTGAAGTAACGACGGACTTGCCGTTACGAAACGCGCGCAGAAAATAATCGCGAAATTGCGGCAGCTGCGACGGCTTCTGAAATCCCAGAGCCTCGATGACGATATCGACGCTCGGATCGTCGAGCACATCTTCCGCTTTCGTAGTGAATAGCGACGGTTTTTTGGCGAACCATTTTTTATTTTTTGGCCGGCGCGTGTAGATCTTGCGAAGGTCCAGTTCAATCTCTCGGCCGGCTTCGGCCTTGCGCTCGCCCCAAAGAATATCCTGAATCGCTTCGCCTACCACACCCGAGCCTAGTAGGCCGATACCGACCCTTCGTCGTTTGTTCGCCGATGCCATAAACTGGGTGATGTCGAAGGAGGCGCTAGTCTAAGAGTTTGCCTAACGCCCGTTTGATCTTTCGAACCGCTTGCTTCGTGCGATGTTCGTTTTCGATCAGCGCAAACCGCACATGCGCATCGCCGTACTGGCCAAAGCCGATGCCCGGCGACACCGCCACTTGAGCTTCTTGGAGCAAATATTTGCAGAATTCGACGGAGCCCATTTTTTTAGCGGGCTCGGGGATTTCCGCCCAGACGAACATGGTTCCCTTGGGCTTGGGAATTTTCCAGCCGGCCCGATCGAGCCCGTCGATCAACGAATCACGCCGTCTTTCATACATGAGCCGGATCTCTTCGACGCAGTCTTGCGGGCCATTCAAAGCCTGTATCGCGGCGATCTGAATCGGTTGGAAAATGCCATAATCGAGGTAGCTCTTGATCCGCGCCAAAGCGTGGATAACTTCTTTGTTGCCGACGCAGAAGCCAACCCGCCAGCCCGGCATATTGTAGCTCTTCGACAGCGAGAAAAATTCCACGCCGACGTCCTTCGCGCCCGGAACCTGGAGAAAGCTCGGCGCCTCGTAGCCGTCAAAGGTTAGATCGGCATAAGCGAGATCGTGAATGACGAGAAAACCATGCTCCTTGGCGGTTTTCACCACCCGCTCAAAAAAACCGATGTCGACCACTTCCGTGGTCGGATTGTGTGGAAAGCTGAGGATTAGCATTTTCGGCTTCGGCCAGGTTTGCCGGATCGCCTCTTCGAGGTGGCTGAAGAACGCTTCGCTGGTCGTGAGCGGTATACAGCGCAGATCGCCGCCGGCAAGCACGACGGCGAATTGATGAATTGGATAAGTCGGGCTCGGACAAAGCACGACGTCGCCGGGGTCAATGGTCGCCCATGCAAGATGGGATATGCCTTCCTTGGCGCCGATGGTGACGATCGCCTCACTATCGGGGTCGAGATCCACGTTGTAACGGCGTTTGTACCAACCGACGATCGCCAGGCGCAGTTTGTAGATCCCGCGGGAGACCGAATATCGGTGATTTTGCGGCTTACTGGCGGCTTCAATGAGCTTGGCGACCACATGCGGCGGAGTTGGCAGATCGGGATTGCCCATGCCGAAATCGACGATATCCTCGCCCCTATGCCGCGCCTCCATCTTCATGCCGTCGATGATGCTGAAGACGTAGGGCGGCAGCCGCTTTATGCGCTGAAATTCCACGCCTGGTTACCTAAACCTTTCTCAAAAAACCGGATAACCCCATTTTATAAGCCATCGTCGTATTACGTGCAACTGACTTACTCCCAGTTTAAATCTGGGAGTAAGTCACCCTGAGCCACGCGAAGGGTCTCGCACTCCCAGTTTCAATCTGGGAGTAAGTCTCGCACTTCGAGCTCAATGCTGGGAGCGATTGAGCTGAGCGGAGCAAAGGTCGCCGGGCGAGGCCTAGTACGAGCGCGGCAAGCAAGAACACTCGGTTATTTACCGAGCGGGGGCGCCGTAATTACTCGGGACGTTGAAGCTCAGCTCACGGAAGCTAGCTGGCACCCGATGACGTCTTGTTCTCAACCTGCTTGTCTCGGGCCAAACGTTTCGCGCCCCACTCGTCCAGCGCGTCGAGGATTGGCTTGAGATCTTTTCCCGAAGCCGTAAGGAAATATTCTACTTTCGGCGGGATCTGCGGGTAAATCTTCCGGCTGACAAGGCCGTCTCGCTCCAGTTCTCTGAGATCTTGCGCGAGCATTTTTTCGGAAATTCCGCTCAACGCGCGGCGCATCGCCCCAAAGCGGGTTGTTCCGGCACACAATTCGCGCAAGATCACCAGCTTCCACCGTCCCGCGATGGCGTTCAGGGCAACTTCTGCCGGGCAGCCGACTTTTTTCTTATTCATGGCCCCACTCACTTTCTAGTTTGTAGATTACCTGCGCGTGCGTACTTTACAAACCGGTTGTCTCGGAACTAAAGTATATATCTCCGCCCCGACAGGCAATCTGACCGCAAGGAGAAGACCATGAAATCGTTGCCGAGAGACGGCGCCAAGATCATCGAACCGCAGCCGGTCGTTGAAGGCGCAGGGGTCAGACTCAACCGAAGCATCGGCACCCGGACTCTGGATTATCTCGATCCGTTTCTGTTGCTCGATCATTTCGCATCCGACAATCCGAGTGATTACGCGGCCGGTTTTCCGCTTCATCCGCACCGCGGCATTGAAACGGTCACTTACGTGCTCACGGGCGCCGTTCATCACAAAGACACGCTCGGTAACTCGGGAGCGATCGGCGCCGGAGACGTTCAGTGGATGACCGCAGGACGGGGCATCATGCACGAGGAGATGCCGCAAGTGCGCCCCGAAGGGATCGCCGGATTTCAACTTTGGGTCAACCTACCGGCGAAGCGCAAGATGGCCGCGCCGCGTTATCAAGAGATCCGAGCAGGCGAGATTCCCGAAATCAAAAAGGAACATGGAATTAGGATCCGCGCGATCGCGGGAAGTGTCGATGGCGTCAACGCTCCTGTTACCGGCATCGCCGCAGATCCTGTGTACCTGGATGTGTTCGTTCCGGCTCATGCCTCTCTTAGCCAGCCGATCGCGAGAGGACACACGGCATTTGCCTACGTGTTCGAAGGCAACGGCAAATTTGGCAGCGCTGATGGCGCAGACGATCTGACAGTGTCGCCACGGCTCTTGGTTTTGGCCGACGGCGATTTTGTCAAAGTCACCACCGCCGGGAGCGCAGTTCGATTTCTACTGGTTTCCGGCAAACCTCTGGGTGAACGGATTGCCCGGCACGGCCCGTTCGTCATGAACACGAGCGAGGAAATCGAACAGGCGCTGCTGGATCTGCGCCGGGGAACGTTCGTGAGATAAGAGGATGGAAGAGGATCAAAATGACTAACAAACCGAACATCTTGTTAGTGCATGGCGCATGGGGCGACGGCTCGCACTGGCGCCATGTTATTCCGCTGCTACACGCCAACGGCTACCGGGTGAGCGCAGTACAGAATCCGCTTACGTCATTGGCCGAGGATATTGATCGTACAAGCAAGCTCGCGGCCGCGCAGGACAGCCCGACCCTCCTGGTCGGCCATTCCTACGGCGGCGCGGTCATCACCGGCGCGGGTCACACACCAAATGTCATCGGTCTCGTGTATGTTGCCGCATTCGCTCCCGAGGAAGGGGACAGCCTCGGGAGCATTTTCGCTTGGCGAGAACCGCCCCCGGGCGCCGGCAATATCCGTCCCGACAAAGACGGGTTTCTCTGGATCGCCCCTGACAAGTTTCGCGAGAGCTTCTGCCAGGATCTCGACGAGACAGAAGCATTGGTGATGGCGCTCACGCAGAAACCGATCGCCGGGCGTTGCTTCGAGGACAAGTCAGGACCGCCGGCGTGGAAGGGAAAGCCGAGTTGGTATCAGATCTCGGCCGACGACCGTATGATCCCGCCGGAGACGGAGAGCTGGATGGCAGAGCGCATGCGCTCGAAGAAGACAATTACGCTACAGGCGAGCCATGCGTCTCTGGCCTCGCAGGCCGATGAGATCGTCGCACTGATCGAAGAAGCGGCCCGCTCTTTTGTGTAAGCGTTCATTCAGGCGCGCCGATTGACGAGCCGATTGCCGGATACGGGCCGTTCGCCATGAATACGAAGAGGAGATCGACCAGGCTTTCACGGATCTGCTCTAGGGAACATTCGTGAGGTAGGAGCATGAAAGTCGACGCGATGCTGAGCGGCTGGAAGCGCTCACGCTCTCCGCCTCAGAATTTAAAACGATTCTGCTATTTATCTGGTGCTAGGCAGTACAATCAGCCCTCAAGGAAGCAGTGAGGTGATGTTATGAGCGAAAAAATACTTGTCGTTCTAACCAGCTTTGAAAAATATCCAAACATGAATCGGGCTACGGGTTTGTGGCTCGGGGAGGCTGTTCATTTCGTCAAGAAAGTCGAGGAGGCTGGTTATGCCGTGGATTTTGTCAGTCCTGAAGGCGGATATACTCCCATCGATCCACACAGCCTCGCGATGGCAGATTCAACGGATTGGGAGTGGTATCAGAAGAAAGAGTTTATGAATCGTCTCGGTGCTACCCTAAAACCAAGTGAGGTCAAGCCGGACGATTACATTGCAATCTACTATACCGGTGGTCATGGTGTGATATGGGATTTTCCGGATAATGACGAGCTACAATCTATCAGCCAACAAATTTATGAAAAAGGTGGATTTGTCTCTTCAGTGTGTCATGGCGCAGTGGGCTTGCTAAACATCAAATTGTCAGATGGGACACTTCTTGTAAAAGGCAAACAGGTAACCGGCTTTTCAAACGAGGAAGAAAAGCTTGCCGAGCTCGACAAGTTCGTTCCGTTCTTGACGGAAACGGAATTAGTTTCGCGAGGAGCAATCTACAAGAAAGCGGATCAGCCCTGGGCTTCTTTTGCTATTGAAGACGCCAGGCTCGTTACCGGCCAAAATCCAGCATCTGGCGCTGCTGTTGCTGAACTACTGATAGCGGCCCTACGAGAAGGTGCATAGAAGCCCTGCACCCGATGGCTTTGCCGTCGCGTTGTTCCGATTCAAACATATGAACTCGACCTGCGGCTGCCGTGCCCGCAGTATTTCTAAACCAAAGGAGTCTTTATGAGCGGAATAATGATAAATCCCGACGATGCCGCTATGCTCCTGATTGATCATCAGAGCGGCCTTTTTCAGACCGTCAAGGACCTGCAGGTTCCCGAGCTTCGCGCCAACGTGGTCACCCTTGCCAAGGTGGCAACCTTGGCCAAGATACCGGTGATTACCACTGCCTCCGTGCCGCAGGGACCGAACGGGCCGCTGATCCCGGAGATCCACAAGTTCGCGCCGCATGCGAAGTATGTCGCCCGTCGCGGCGAGATCAACGCCTGGAACAATCCGGATTTCCTCGCTGCCGTTGAGGCGACCGGTCGAAAAACCTTGATCATCGCCGGCACCATCACCAGCGTGTGCCTGGCCTTCCCCAGCATCTGCGCTGTGAACGCCGGCTACAAAGTGTTCGCCGTGATCGACGCCTCCGGCACCTATTCGAAGATGGCGCAGGAAATCACGCTCGCACGCATCGTGCAGGCTGGCGTTGTGCCGATTGATACCGCCGCCGTCTGCTCAGAAATCCAGCAGACCTGGCACCGGGAAGATGCCGCGCAGTTTGCCGAGGCTTACGCCGCCGTGTTCCCGCCTTACCAACTGCTGATCGAAAGCTACGCCAAGGCGCAGGAAGTGGTGACCAAGCACGAAGTGCTGGATTCCCAGCGTTAACGCTAACCAATCAAGCAAAAACACAGAGGAGAAATTTATGAAGTACAGCCGACTTTCCAAAGACGATGCGGCGTGCCTGCTGGTCGACCATCAGGCCGGGCTGATCTCGATGGTGCAAGATTTTTCGCCCGGCGAGTTCCAGAACAATGTCCTGGCGCTCGCTGACATTGCGAAATATTACAAACTGCCGACGATTTTAACGACGAGCTTTGAGGACGGACCCAACGGGCCGATCATGCCTGAGTTAAAGGAAGTGTTTCCCAACGCGCCGTTCATTCCCCGTCCCGGCCAAATTAACGCCTGGGACAATGAAGATTTCGTGAAGGCGGTAAAGAATACCGGGCGCAAACAGCTCATCATAGCGGGAGTCGTCACCGACGTCTGTGTGGCGTTCCCCGCTCTCCATGCCTTGGAAGCCGGCTATGAAGTATTCATCGTCACCGATGCGTCCGGGACCTTCAATGAGGCCGTCCGCCATGCGGCCTGGTTACGTATGGCAAACGCCGGAGCCCAGTTGATGAACTGGTTCAGCGTGGCGTGCGAGCTTCATCGCGACTGGCGCAATGACATCGAAGGTTTGGGCAATCTGCTTTCCAAGCGTATCCCGGCCTATAGGAACTTGATCACGAGCTACATGGCCAAAAAGTAGCCCGTAATTCGCTGAAAAACTTTGATTGCAGGCCGCTCCCAAAGACTCAGGCGCAGTTACAAAAATGGCGTGTTGAAGTAATGGAGTATTGGGGCTTGAAGCCATCACTGGACCACTCCATTACTCCAGGCCCAATGAGGGCACTTGCCAATTGAGCGCACCCTTGGACAATGCTCGGGGCGATCAGCCCCCAGGCTTTTTCGCAACCGTGCGACCGCTACGCCACCGACCCCAGCTGCAACATGGTTCCCCATCGGTGGCGGAGAATTTCTTTCATCCCCGTTGAAGCCGTGCTCTTGAGTTGCGGATCCTTATCCAACCACGCCAAAGCTTCCCGGCGCGCATCGGCCAAGAGTCGCGCGTCGCGCGCCAAATTAGCGAAGCGGAAATCCGCCAGGCCGGACTGGCGCGCGCCGAGAAGCTCTCCCGGCCCGCGCAAGCGAAGATCCGCCTCGGCGATTTTAAAGCCGTCATGCTCTTTTTCCATCGCGCTCAGGCGCTCGGCAGCCACGGCGCTTCCAGTGCCGCGATTGACCAGCAGGCAGCGCCCGCCGGCTTGTCCGCGCCCGACTCGGCCGCGTAGCTGGTGCAATTGCGACAATCCGAAGCGCTCGGCATGCTCGACGACCATCACCGTGGCGTTGGCAATGTCGATGCCGACTTCGATCACCGTCGTAGCGACGAGAATGCCCAGTTTGCCGTCGCGAAACGACCGCATGATTGGGTCCCGCTCCTCGGTCTTGAGCCGGCCATGGACGAGACCCACGCCGAAATCTTTGAACAGAGTCTCGCGCATTTTTTCCGCCATCTGGGTGGCGTCGCGCACCTGCTGGAGCTGTTCCGAAGCTTCCACCAGTGGCAACACGATGAAGGCTTGATGACCGCGCTTCAGTTCATCGAGAACGATGGCATAAACCTGGCGCCGCTCGCGCTCGCTGAACACCTTCGTTCGCATTGGAGCCCTGCCCGGCGGCATCTCATCGACGAAAGAAACTTCCATGTCGCCGTACAGCACCATGGCGAGACTGCGCGGGATCGGCG
>JBOHVN010000283.1:0-31709 GCA_050735675.1 Binatia bacterium
CCGACGTGAGAGGCCGGTGTCCTAACCGCTAGACGATGGGACCGTGGCTGAGGAGGAAGGACTCGAACCTTCAATCGCCTGATCCAGAGTCAGGTGGCTTACCAATTAGCCGACTCCTCAAATTCGCAGCGAATTCAAAACTAAAAGAATCGAATGGGAGAGTCAAGATCAGAGAGTCATGATTGAAGACGCAAAATGGCATCCTTGAGGCGCAGAATCGTTCGTTCTTTGCCTAATACCGCGATAACATCGTGGATACCAGGGCTTACGGTGGAACCCGTCAAGGCGATTCGAACCGGCTGGGCGAGCTTGCCCATCTGAAGGCCATGTTCTTCCAGCGTACGGGTGAATGCCTGCTCGACGGTTGACTCGTTGAACTCGCCGAGCGCGGAGAGCTTGTCAATCAAACTTTGGATTGGCGCGATCGTGTTTCCAGTCAGAAATTTTTGCGCGGCCTTCTCGTCAAAAGAAATATCATCGGCAAGATAGTAGTGCGCGGCGTCGACAAGCTCGGACAATGTCTTCGCGCGCTCTCGAAGTGTGGCGATCATTTTCTCAAGCCATTTTTTATCTCGCGGAACCGCATAGCCTTTGGCCTCGATAAACGGAACAATTTCTTCAGCCAGTTCGGAAAGCGGTTTTGATTTCAGATAGTGAAAATTTACCCAAAGAAATTTTTCCGGATTGAATACGCCCGCCGATTTGCCGACGTTTTCCAGCGTGAATTTCTCGATCAACTCTTTACGCGAGAAAATTTCCTGATCGCCGTACGACCAAGCGAGGCGGACCAGGTAGTTGACGACGGCCTCGGGAAAATAGCCCATGTCGCGGTACGCGGTGGCCGAGGTCGCTCCATGGCGCTTGCTGAGCCGCGCTTTGTCGGTGCCGAGAATGAGCGGTACGTGCGCGAACTGCGGCAGCTCGTGACCGAGGGCGTGGTAGAGCTGAATTTGGCGGGGTGTGTTGGATAGATGATCGTCGCCGCGGATGATATGCGTGATGCCCATACCGAGGTCGTCGACAACCACGCAGAAATTATAGGTCGGCGTGCCGTCGGAGCGGGCGATGATCAGGTCATCGAGCTCGCGATTGTCGAAAACGACGTCGCCTTTGATCAAGTCCTTGACGACGGTCGCTCCGTCGCGCGGCGAGCGGAACCGGACGGTATAAGGCTTGTCGGCCGGGAGAGCAGGAATCACTCCGTCTGCTGGACGGCAGGTGCCGTCGTACGCCGGTTTGCGTTTTTCTTTTTGCGCGAGCTGGCGCTTGGCATCCAGTTCCGCCGCCGTGCACGTGCACGGATAGGCTTTACCTGTGGCCAGCAATTCTTGAACTTTGTCTTTGTACAGCGGATAGCGCTCGGTCTGATAAAACGGACCTTCGTCATAGTCGAGCCCCAGCCAGTTCATGGCGTCCAAGATCGCTTGAATCGCCTCCGGCGTGGATCTTTCGCGGTCGGTATCTTCGATGCGTAGAATGAATGTGCCGCCGTGATGGCGGGCGAAAAGGTAGTTGAACAGCGCGGTGCGCGCGCCGCCAATGTGCAGGTAACCGGTCGGACTGGGAGCGAATCGGGTGCGAACTTGAGCCATGACGGTAAGCTAACAGGGCGCCAAAAAAGCGTCAACGGCGCGTTAAAACGGGTTTCGATTGTGTTATTATCGACTTATTCATCGAGGAGAAGAGTCTGTGGAAAGCAAGCCAGCGGACGACGGCGGTAGAACAACGGCCGGCAGCGCCGACGCCGCGCCGTCTCATTTCATTCGGAACATCGTCTCGGAAGATCTCAAGCAAGGCAAGAACGAGGGCCGGGTGCACACCCGTTTTCCGCCTGAGCCTAACGGCTATCTTCACATCGGTCATGCCAAGTCCATCTGTCTCAATTTTGGTTTGGCGGCGGAATTCGGCGGGCTATGTAACCTGCGCTTCGACGACACCAATCCCAGTAAAGAAGACGTCGAATACGTAGAGTCGATCAAAGAGGATGTCCGTTGGCTCGGTTTTGACTGGGGAGATCGTGAATTTTATGCCTCGGATTACTTCGAGCGGCTCTATGAGTTTGCCATTCAGCTGATTAAATCCGGCAAGGCTTTCGTTTGCGACCTCAATGCGGATCAGATGCGCGAGTACCGGGGCACGCTGACCGAGCCCGGTAGAAATAGCCCTTTTCGCGATCGCTCGGTCGAAGAAAACCTTGATTTATTCCTACGCATGCGCGCCGGCGAATTTGCCGACGGCAGCCGCACGCTGCGCGCTAAAATCGACATGGCCTCGCCCAATATCAACATGCGCGACCCGGTCATGTATCGGGTGCTGCGCGCGACCCATCACAAAACCGGTGATACGTGGTGCATCTATCCGACTTATGATTACGCGCACGGGCAGTCGGACTCCCTCGAAGGAATCACCCACTCGATCTGTACTTTGGAGTTCGAGGACCACCGACCGCTTTATGACTGGTTTCTCGATCAGTTGAGTATTCACCATCCTCAACAAATCGAGTTTGCGCGCTTAAATCTGACCCATACGGTGATGAGCAAGCGCAAGCTGCTTCAACTCGTGCAGCAGGAATATGTCAGCGGTTGGGGCGATCCGCGGATGCCGACGCTTGCAGGTATGCGCTGCCGGGGTTACACCCCGGAGGCTATTCGAAATTTCTGCGAGCGCATCGGCGTGGCGAAAAGAAACAGCGTTGTCGACATCGCCATGCTGGAGCATTGCCTGCGCGAAGATTTGAACAAGCGCGCGCCGCGCGTGATGGCCGTGTTGCGGCCGATCAAAGTGGTGTTGGAAAACTACCCGGAGGGGCAGATCGAGGAATTGGAAGCGGTCAACAATCCTGAAGATCCGACCATGGGAACGCGCAAGGTGCCTTTTTCGCGCGTGCTTTACATCGAGCAGGACGACTTCCGGGAGGAGCCTCCAAAAGGTTTCTTCCGTTTATCCCCGGGTAAGGAGGTCCGGCTGCGTTACGCTTACATCATTAAGTGCGTCGGCGTTGATAAGGACCCGGTAACCGGAGAGATTCGGGAACTACGCTGCATCTACGATGCCGAGACCAAGAGCGGGTCGTCGCAAAGCAGCCGAAAGGTCAAAGCGACGATTCACTGGGTGTCAGCCGCCCACGGGCTCGAAGCGGAGGTTCGTCTATATGACCATCTATTCGCTAAAGAAGACCCGGAAGATATTCCCGAAGGGAGTGATTGGTTGGCGAATATCAATCCGAGATCGTTAGAACGCATAACTTCCTGTCGAATCGAGCCTTATCTCGCGAATGCGAAGCCGGGCCAACGATTTCAGTTTGAACGGCTCGGATATTTTTGTGTCGACAGCCAGAATGCGCCAGCCACAAAGCTGGTCTTCAACCGGTCCGTCACGTTACGAGATACCTGGGCGAAAATGGAGAAGGGGATCAGGAAGAGTTAGCTTGTGAGCTGTTCAATCTGCACTTGAGCCTAGAGAGTCCCACGGATCTTTGTCCCAATTCCCCTGTTCAAGAATGCAGTCGCGAGTCCGAAACTCTCTAAAATCGATATCCCACTGAAGCGCTAACGAAATTGGCGAACGTAGAATATTTGTCCTTGCCGGGTGCGCCTAAAAAACCTAGTGGTGCCGTGGCCGGTAACCCTTCCAGTTCGTTATTGGTAACTCGTCGGGTCTTGTAAAACACTGCCATGTAGCCGAAATCCAAGGAAAGTTTCTCCCACTTGTAACCAATTCCGGCATTAAGGGTCAACTTGTCGGCGTCTGGTATCGCTGGATTGAGCGTCCTCGTGGGAACCGCGGACTCTTCCAACGCGAGCCCGCCTCGAAGTTCCCAGTTCTTGTTCAATTCATAAGACGAACCGAGCCTGAGTGTGTTTGTATTCTTCCATTTCTCAGGCAGGTTGAATCCGGCTAAAGGAAAGCCTAGTGGGAGAAATGTAGGTGCTGGAGAGAAAGTTGCCTTAAAATTCTTAAATTCGCTCCAGCGAGTGTGCTCGTAGACAAACTCTGCCCCCCAACTTGGATTGATCTGCCAAAAAAGTCCGGCGTTGATAACCGGTGGCAAAGGCAAAGGTCGCACATCTGCTTTTGTACTGGAGCTTGAAAAAGCACCGCCAAACTTCACGTCCGCATCGTCAAAGCGCAAATCAACTCGCGATCGATAACTAACCCCGAATTTTAGGACTTCAGAAGGTTTCACGAGTATCCCTAGGTTGTAAGCGAACGCATTTGTTGTGTCGCTTAGCCTCATTCTGCCTTCAAGCCCGATCGGCACGGTACATCCGGTCAACGGGTCAAGGCAAAGGCCTCGTGAGAAAAGTCCCGATGCATGGACGAAGCTCATACCTGTCCCTATTGAAAAATACTTTGACGGACGCCAGGAGATTGCCGGTGTAACATAAATGGTTTTCAGCTCCGTGCGTTCGGCCGCGAATCGAGTAAAGTCCCGATCATAGGTCGTCGCCAGCCCGAATGGGGCGTAAGTGCCAATCCCAAAGCTAAAGTCCGATCCCGGAATGTGATAGTTGGCAAAAAGACTAGCCAGAAAATTATCGTCATGTTTGTTGACGGAATTTTGGCCACTGTTCTCAACCGAATTGTACAGACCTATATAGGTGCCAGTCGCTAAAAGGTTGTTGCCCTCAATTTCTCCAAGCGCTGCCGGATTATAGTAGACCGCCGAGGGATCATTTACCCCGGCAGTCAAGGCATTCGAGAGAGCCAAGCCGCGCGCCGTTTGATGGGGAATTGTGAATCCGGCAGCCATCAGCTTGCTGGCTAAGGCGATCGAGAATATTGGGGCGAGGATAAGGTTAACAAGAAGTCTAATATTTTTGGGCACTTGTCACTCCAAGTAAATTCTTGACTACTGATGCCAAACCTTATATAGGACTGCAAATCATTGCTAAATGTTGCCATAGGAGCAAATCAGATGCAAGAAAATTTGCTGACGACGGATCAGGTAGCGCGGTATCTCCGGGTGGACAAATTTACCGTCTACCGTTTGGTTACGCAGAAGAAAATACCTGCGTTCAAGGTGGGTAATCAATGGCGCTTCAAGAAACGCATGATCGAGGATTGGCTCAATACGCAAATCAACACCGATTTTGGCGAGTCAAAACGGAAATAGTCTCTTTAAGAGAGCAACACCATGAGTATTTCCTCCGAGGCGAATGAGCCGAATCAATCTGTGGAGATCATCGCAAAATTGTCTAACTTCGGGGTGAAGTTTCGCACCGAAACGCTCACCGTGATGAATTCTACTGGCAAAAAAATTCGCGCGTATCTCGATGGCCCGGTTGACAGCGAGAAGTGTCGAGGAGTGGTCATCATCGCGCCTGCATATGGCGAAACTAAAGAAAATAATTTGCTTATTTCCGCGCATTTCGCGGCTAACGATTACTGCGGTCTTCGCTTTGACTGGACTGATCATGTCGGCGAGAGCGACGGAGATATCTTTACGTCCTCCCTCAGTAAGATGCGAGAGGACCTAAACACCCTGGTCGACTGTGTCGAGAAAAACTTCTACGGGCGGCAGATTGGAGTTGTCGCCACTAGTTTGGCAGCGCGAGTAGCGCTCAAAATGGTGGCGAACGATGCACGGCCAGATTTTCTCGTATGCTTCACGCCTGTTGTCAACCTAGAGTCAACATTAACAATGGTTTACCGAGAGGATCTCGTTGGCTCGTTCGCGATGGGAAAGCGGTTTGGCACCCTCAACATTCTCGGTTTTGGGATCGACGCAGATAATTTTCTACATGATTCGATTCAAGGATCTTTTTCCGGTATCTCGTCTGCCGAAGCGGATGCAAGGAGGATCAAAGCGGCGACTTTCTTTGTTATTGGACAGCGCGACGCGTGGGTACGCACATCGGATGCCCAACTCGTGTTCGGAATGATTAATGCCCAGGCGAAAGAAGTGCTAGTGTTACCCACGATGCTACACCGGCTACTGGAAAACCCGGTAAGCGCGAGGGGGGCCTTGAGGGCGACCGTTAGATTCATCGTTGATGCCGTCACTGCCGATGAGCACAAAGCCGATGTGATTTTAGCGCCAGACGAAACGCGAATATGCGCTCGCGAAATGCAAGAAAAAGAGCATCTGAAAGAGATATACGTTTATTCAAAATCAGAAGAGCGACATTTTTGGAAAGAGTATCTCAGCAACTTCCAGTATATTATCAACGTCCACGATTTCTATAATTTATTGGAATGCGTTTACGATCAATTGGGTGGGGCATGGCCTGGACAAAAGATCTTAGATGCAGGATGTGGCATCGGTAACTATGGACTCTTCCTTTTGACGAAACAGCTTTATAGGGTACAACAAGATCTACAAATCCTTTCCCGACCTCCCATCCGTTACTTCGGCATTGATTTTGTGCGGTCCGCTATAACCGAGGCCAAGCTGCGAATAAGGCAGCTGATAGAAGACTACCGCGAAAAACGCTCAACGACCAACGGTAGCTATCGTCTTCTGGAAAGCAATTTCGTGCTCGGGGATCTCGATGCGGGAATCCCGTTCCCAAGCGGTTTTTTTGATCAAATTTGCTGTAACCTGGTACTCTCTTATCTACAAGAGCCGAAATTCGCGTTAAGAGAGCTCTGGCGCGTTCTCCGACCTGGTGGCAAAATGGTCGTCACCAGTCTCAAACCAGGTGCTGACCTATCAGAGGTTTATCGAAATTTTATATCTGTGGCACAAAGCCCGAGGGAACTTGAAGAGGGCCGGAAATTGCTGAGTAATGCCGGGATGATCAAAATCAAGGAAATCAGGGGTTTATATCATTTCTACACCGAAAAGGACCTCAGAGACACGATGCGCGAAGCCGGGTTTTTCAGACCGCGAACTTTACGTTCGTTTGGCGAACAGGCAAACGTAATAGTCTGTTCAAAAATTTAGTCGGATCATGAATCTATATGCCCTGAGTGGCTTGCTTAACTTCGTCACTTCGACGTTGGTTGGGATATACGTATTCACCAGGGACAGACATGATCTCCGATACCGTACCTATGGCGCATTCTGCCTAAGTCTTGCCGTTTGGAGTTGCGGTTATTATTTTTGGCAAGTTTCCGAGACCGCTGACGAGGCTCTGTTTTGGGTCAGAGTCTTCATGGCGGGCGCGATATTCATTCCGGTCACAAACTTTCACCACGTCACAGAAATTCTTGCTCGCCCCCCGATTGAGAAACGCTGGATCGCGGTTGGATACATCTTTTGTATAATTGCTTTATGCTTGGATATCTTTACGACGACTTTTGTTCGGGGGGTTTCTCCCAAGTTATTGTTTCCATTTTGGCCGGAACCAGGACCCGCGTTTCACTTATATATTATATTATTCGCCTATTGTTTGGTTCGCTGGACTTATCTCCTAGTTCAGGAATCACGAGTCGCTTCTGGAATTAGGCAAAACCAGTTACGCTACTTAATTACGGCTCTTACTTTAGGTTATTCGGGAGGAATAACCAATTTTCTTCTTTGGTATGATATTCCGCTACCTCCATACGGCAATGTTTTGGTATCTGCCTATGTTATTCTTTTTAGCTATTCGGTAATTAAATTTCAGCTTCTAGATATTAACGTTGTTTTCAAGAAGAGCCTCATTTATGCTTTTTTACTGCTTCTATTGGTTGTTCCTTGCTATCTATTACTAGTCCTAGGGCAACGTGTCGCCTTCGGTACGATCAATTATACTTTTTCAATTTTTTCATTGAGCCTTTTCATCTTAGTTGGCTTTTTATTTCCAAAGTTGCGCTTCAGGACCGAAGAAGCGTTGGAGCGAGCATTTTTCAAAAGGCGCGCGGATTACCGGGAGACACTGCTCCGCTCAAGCAAAGAGATGGTTTCCATAATCGATATCAAAGCGTTATCTGACAATTTGGTTCGGACGGTAGGAAAGTCGCTAGGTATAGAAAAAGTATCGTTGTTACTTAACGACGACACCAAAGACAATTATCATTTGGAAGCCAGCCTCGGCCTCGAATTAGAGCACTCGGATTATGTTCATTTGCCAAAAGAAGGTCCACTCGTTCAGCTCTTACAGCGGCGTCGTGAACCAATCGTCAAAGAAGAACTTGAATGGGTTCCGGTCGGACCGCAAACTCCTCAGACGATTGAAGCCATGGGAAAAATGGGTGCGGAAATAAGTCTGCCTATCATATCAAAAGATAAGCTTGTCGGGATTCTCAACCTGGGTCATAAAGATGACAAGACGATTTATTCCAACGAGGACCTGGAGCTTCTCTCAACGCTTGCTAATCAGGCGGCAATTGCGATCGAGAACGCACGGCTCTATGAAAACTTAAAGCAGTCTCAAGACACACTACGGCGGGCGGACCGGCTCTCCTCCTTAGGATTGCTTACTGCGGGCTTGGCGCACGAAATTCGCAATCCGCTGGTGGCGATTCGAACTTTCACTCAGCTACTGCCCGAGCGTTACGATGACGCGGAGTTCCGCGAGGGCTTTCAGGGGCTCGCGCTCAAGGAAGTTGATCGGATTTGCGGGCTAATAAACGACCTTTTGAGTTTTGCACGCCCTTCTAAACCCAACGTTGCCCCTGAAAACGTCAGCGACGTGGTCGATAATATCGCGCGCATTCTGGAGACGCAGGCGAAGGAAAAAGGAGTAGGGATCGCGCGCGAGTTCGGCGAAAATTTGCCGAAGGCGTGGATTGACAGAGAGCAGATGAAGCAGGTATTTATGAACCTTATTTTGAATGCGATCCAGGCGATGAAGGAAGGTGGATCGATTAATATTGCAACCCGTTCCATTTCGAGGAGCGGGACTGAGCCCGCGGGCGAGTTTGTCCAGATCGAGATTCGAGACACCGGCATCGGCATTCCTGAGGAAAGTTTGCAGCATATATTCGACCCATTTTTTACCAGCAAGGATGAAGGCAGCGGCTTGGGTCTAGCGGTGTCTCACCAGATCGTCCAGGAGCATGGCGGTTTCGTCACCGTGGAAAGTACGGTGGGGAGGGGGACCGCGTTTTTCGTCCACGTTCCGGTCGGCAAGCCAAGCCGCCCGGTGACCAATCGTCGCGCTCAAGTGCATGAAGCGAATCTTAGTCATTGATGAGTCGGAGGTCGTTCGCGAGACGTTGGCTCTCATCCTTGGGCGTGAATTTGCCGTAGTCAAACGCCCGCTCGGTTCGAGAGAATTTCCCGTCGCCGACACCCGCGAAGAAGTCGATCTCTTGATCTTCGGCGTGACGCCTCAGTTAGGATCAGAAACCGCTGGCCTCCTGCGCTTTGCTGCACAGCTGCCCTTCGCAGTGCTTTTCTTGGTCGATTCCAAGTCGATTGCACGAACCATCGAAAACAAGGCTGAAGTTGCGTGTCTCACAAAGCCTTTTAATCCATACGAGCTGCACGAAAAAGTCGGCCAATTACTGGCGCGGCGGGCCAATGTTCCCGCAACCAGCCGTCTAACGCGCGAGCATGCACCGACTGACTTCTCACCCTACCTGGATTTTCCCTATCTCAGCCGTAGCGCGGCCACGTTAGTGCGGAGATTTGCTGCGGCCCGGTTGCCGCTGTTGATTTCAGGGGAGATAGGAGCGGGCCAAGAGCGCGTCCTCGCCGGCATCTGCGCGATTGACAAGATTCCCGGATTGCGGCTTTCCATCAATGCTACGGAGTTAAACGAAGAGTACCTGGAGCAAAAAAGCCTGCGGCTGTCCTTGCAAGGGAACTTCAATACACTGCCGACAACGCTCGTGATTGAGAACCTGGATAAGATCTCCCCTGCATCGCAATCGCTGCTTGTGAGTTTTTTAGAACAAGCGGACGGCAAGCTGGGCAGTATCCGCTATCTGACGACGGCAAGTGCCGAGTTGCTGGACCGAGTTTATCGAGGGGAGTTTCTCGAAGCGCTTTATTATAAACTGGCGACGCTCACGTTAAAGTTGGCGCCGTTGAGGGAACGCGCAGCCGAGATCCCGGTCTTGGCAGAGTGGTTTGCCCGCCGTTATGCGCAAACGTTAAATTTAAACTCGCCGGCGCTTTCGCCGGAAGCCAAGCGCCGGCTGAGTCAATACCTCTGGTTTGGCAACGTCAACGAGATGGAAACGGTCATCGCGCGCACGCTGGCGTTTCACCGCAAACCGCATATCGACGGTGCCGATCTTATCTTTGATTTCAGCGGCGATCCGCAGATTGGCGCAACCGAGGACTTCGCGGGCCTTGCGCCCGTCGAGGCCGGAGGTGATTTCAACGCCGGTGAACCGAAGTTTGAAGTTTACAGCGGGTCGCCGTCATCGTATGGGTCGACCAACGGCCAGGCGAAGCTGGCGGACCTGAACGTGGTCATTCATGAGCTCGCCCACGAACTAAAGAATCCGATGGTGACGATCAAGACCTTTGCGCAACTGCTCGGCGAACGGTATCAAGACGAGAACTTTCGTACCCGCTTCCAGGAAGTCGTCGGAAACGACATCGAGCGCATGGACGATTTATTGGAAGTATTGATCGAGTTTGCCGACTTTGCAAAACCCCGCTCGAGCAAAGTGGCGCTCAGCGAAAAACTACGGACTGTTTTGAGAGAGATCCAAGGCGAAAGCGCCAAACGGCAGACGCGCTTCGAGTGGAAGGCCAATCTCGGCGCCGATGAAATCCAAACGGACGAATCGCAGCTCGGCTATATATTAAAGAACGTGCTTCTGGTCGCGCTTTCTGAAGCCAGAATGGGCAGCGAGATTGAGATCGACGTCTCAAAACCTGCCACGCTGGCGATCCGCTATCTGCGGGAAAGCGCGCGCGTCGCCGCGATTTCCCATTATTTAGACGAGCAAGGCTCGCGCGCAAACGTAAGCATTCTGCCTTTGCGGGTCTTGCTGGCGAAGCATTTGCTGGAAAGAAACGGCGGGCAATTTGCCGTCGAGCCATCCGACGAGGAGAAAGAAACACTGAGACTGGAGTTTCCGCTTGCAGAGCACCGAAATGAAAACTGACCTGAATCAACCGCTGCTGATGGTTGTCGATGATGAAGCGGGGGTCCGGCAGTCCCTGCAGCTGGTGTTTAATAAGTCATACAGCGTCCTCGAGGCGTCTTCAGCCGACGATGCGATCCAGAAAGCAGGCAATGAGAAGCCCGACGTCATCCTGTTGGACATCATGATGCCGGGCACCGACGGTCTTGCCGTTTTAAAGCAGATCAAATCGGTTCATCCGGATTGCCAGGTCATCATGCTGACGGGCCTCAACACGGCGCGCACCGCGTTCGTGGCCAAAAGTACAGGCGCCTTTGACTATGTGACCAAGCCTTTCGATGTGGAAGAATTGCGCTTGCGCGTGGAACATGCGCTCGAGAAGATTCAGCTGTCGCGCGAGTTGGAACGGTTAAAGGAAGAAGTCGGCCGCAAGTATGGCGTCGACCATGTCATCGGCAAGTCGAAACAGATCATCGACGTGTTCAAAGCAGTCAGCATGGTGGCGGCTAAAAAGAGCACGGTCTTGATCATCGGAGAAAGCGGTACCGGCAAGGAACTGATCGCGCGCGCGATTCATTATAACAGCGACCGCCGCTCAAAACCGTTCGTGGTGGTCAACTGCGCGGCGCTGCCGGACACGTTGATCGAGAGTGAGTTGTTCGGTTACGAGCGCGGCGCGTTTACCAACGCGTCACAGAAAAAAGTCGGACGGTTCGAGCTCGCGCATGGCGGCACGCTGTTCTTAGACGAGATCGGCGAGCTCAATCTCGGCACCCAAGCGAAGTTTTTGCGGGCAATCGAGCAGGAGACTTTCACCCGGCTCGGTGGCACCGACGAGATCAAGGTCGACGTGCGTGTGGTTGCCGCCAGTAACCGGGACCTCGAGCAGATGGCAAAAAACGCGGAGTTTCGGCCTGATTTATTTTATCGGCTGAACGTCGTGTCATTATTTCTGCCGCCACTCCGAGAGCGGCGCGACGATATTCCAGTGCTGCTCGAGCACTTCCTACGGCTCAAGGCGCAAGAACATTCCATGGCAACGAAAACCCTTTCCCCCGAAGTGGTGGATTTTTTCATCTCTTATCCGTGGCCGGGCAATATTCGCGAATTGGAAAATCTCATTGAAAGACTGACCATCTTGACTCCGCACGAAACCGTCATGTTGCGCGATCTTCCGATCGGAATGCGCTCTACGGATCAAACCGCGACCCTTAAAGAAGACGTGCTCAGCGGTTCCCGCCCGCTGAGCGACGCCGTGGATGAATTCGAGCGTGAGTTAATCGTCAAGGCCTTGCAGCGAACCGGTTTTAATCAAACCAAGGCGGCCTCGCTTTTGGGAACCAGCCGGCGAATTCTCAAATACCGGATCGAAAAACTCAAGATTAACGATCCGAGTGATTCCGAAACGGAAGCGAAACTGTCGACATAAACGGACAAATTTGTTCCGCAATTCTCTTTTTAGTGAGTCAGGCAACAAGGGAATTGTCGCCATTTCTAGAAATCCTTTTTAAAATAGGCGCTTAGGTCGGCTTTGGGGGTGGCATATTCCTTGCTGCGCTGTGCTCGCCATGGATGCCAGCAAGCCGAATATCTTAGTGGTCGACGACGAGATGGGTCCGAGGGAATCCCTCAAGATGATTCTCAACCCCTATTACAACGTTTACACGGCCGACCGCGGTGCCCAGGCGGTCGAAATGCTCAGACAGTTCCCGGTCGATCTGGTTACCTTGGATCTCAAAATGCCCGGGTTTAGCGGCATCAATGTCTTGGAAAGAGTCAAGCAACATGATCCCGACATCGAAGCGATCATCATTACAGGCTATGGCTCGCTGGATACCGCGATCGAGGGGCTTCGCCTGGGCGCCTTCGACTATATTTCCAAACCCTTCGACGTGAATCACATATTGGCCTTGGTGC
Organism: Binatia bacterium; assembly: GCA_050735675.1. Lineage (GTDB taxonomy): Bacteria > Desulfobacterota > Binatia > UBA9968 > UBA9968 > DP-20. Next base: position 12,835 of record JBOHVN010000283.1, read on the forward strand.
GCCGCGGCTTAGAACGCCGCAACGCCAAGGCGCAACTCCGACAAGTGAAATCGGATTTTCTGTCCAACATCTCGCACGAACTGAGAACACCGCTCAGTGTCGTCGTCGGCTTCGTCTATCTGTTGCTCAACCAAGTGATCGGCAAACTGACCGAAGAGCAGCAAAAGGTGCTCGAGACCGTTTACCGCAACTCCGAGGAGTTGCTTGAGCTGATCGACAACGTGCTCTGGATGACGTCGCTTAACGCCGGCGATGCGAACGCTACGATAGAAAAATTCGATAGCCGCGATGTCGTCAACGAGACGATGAAACGTTACGACAAGGCGATCCGCGAAAAGGGCTTGCGTCTCAATGTTCAGTTGGGCGACGGTGATATCCCGCTGGTCAGCGACCGGGCCAAGGTGGAGCGCGTGTTTCACAACGTGTTCAACAACGCCGTGAAATTTACCTCCGAGGGCGAGATCACTGTAAGGGTGCAGCCGTCGGCGCATCGCGACAACGTTGAGTTTGAAATCACGGATACCGGCGTCGGTATCGAACAGAGCAAGATTGACTCGATATTTGAACCCTTTCACCAGGCTGATAATTCGATGCAGCGGTCCTATTCGGGACTGGGCATCGGTCTCACCGTCGCGCGCCGGATGGCGGAACTGATCGGCGGCAAGCTGGCTGTAAGCAGCAGGCCGGGCGTCGGCACGCGCGTGATCATGCATTTTCCATCCCAGGCGGCTGCGGCCGCGCCGGTGGCGATCGAGCAGCGGAGATACGGATAACAACCGCTATATCTGGCGCCGTAACTGTCGTGCAATTCGTCACGTCAGCAGTAAAAAGCCCGCCCGGCGATGATCGGCCAGGCGGGCTTTTGTTTGGTAGTTTTAGTCTAGGACTAGCGAACGCAGACGTTGCCGTCCACCAGCAAGCGGGCGGTTCGCGCCAGAGCGGCTTTGCTGATCTCCAACCGGCCGTCCTGTTCCTCGATTTCAATTTCAACTTGCAGTGCGGCACCCTTGGAGTTGGATTATCGCTGAAGCCGATAAGCTTTTGTGGCCGCTTTCAAACCGACTGACTCTCATCTTCGCGCTCTCGAAAAGCCTCCGCCGGCGTGACTCAAAAGTCGACCTGGCTAAGCCCTGAGACGAGGAATGAGTCGCTTTGAGCCTTGGCGAAGGCCCCGCGTTTCAACTTTACTCGACCAAAACTTCGTCGCTCCTGTCGATCTCCTTGAGTCTCACCTGGACATTTCCTCCGGCCAGCAAGTTGATCTTCTTGCCGACGTAATTGGCGGCGATCGGCAGCTCGCGGCCGCCGCGGTCGATCATGACCGCGAGATGGATCATGCGCGGCCGGCCGAGGTCGATTAAATGGTCAACCGCGGCACGCACGGTTCGGCCGGTGTTCAAAACGTCATCGAAGAGCACGACGATCTTATTGGCAATATCAAACGGAATACGGGTGTGGTCGACCGTACCGCCGGGAAGAAGGGCGTTGAGATCGTCCCGGTATAAAGTGATGTCCATCTCGCCCACGGGAATTTCTTTGCCGTGGCGCTTCTTGACGATCTCTGCGAGCCGTTTGGCGACGTAGGGGCCGCGGGTGCGCACGCCGATAAAGACGACCTGATCGAGGTTGCCGTATTGCTTGGCCATCTCGCGGGCGAAACGCTGGAAGATTACACCGACCTGGGCGGCGTTGAGAATACGCTTCTTCTTGGTTTTGCTATTTGGCTTCGCCATCAACACTCCTAAATGAGTATGACCATAGGCTTTACAAGCTGTTCAAAAAGAACTCAGAGGCGAGGCGCACGATGGTCGATCCTTCGGCTTCCCTCAGGACAAGCTCCCCATCCGCCCCCCGAAATTTAGGACAAAACGACACAACATCCTCCATCTTCCATCCTCTCTCCTCGGTTTTCGAACACTCCGCTCGCTGGTACGTCGCAGCGAGGCGATTGATGGTTTGACGGGACTCACCCATGAGCGGAGTAGCATTCATTGGACTTTTGTTCATAGCCGTTCGTCCTGAGCAACGTCGAAGGATGACGCGTTTTCAACAGCTTGTTAGAGTTTTTCATTGGCGACTCGGACCATGGTTTCCATCAGTAACTGAGCCCCGAGCGCGATATCGGCGGGATCAGTCCACTCGAGCGGGTTGTGACTAATGCCGCGCTTGCTCGGCACGAAAATCATCCCTGCCGGCGCGATCTTGGCCATTTGCATGGCGTCGTGGCCGGCGCCCGACGGCATGATCTCATAATCGATCCCCTTTTCGTCGCACAGTTCGCGGCTCACGCGCAATAATCGCTTGTCGAGCGGCACGGGGTCCTCTTCGCGGATCGTAAGGATTTCAAAGTCGATGCCACGCTGTATGGCGATGGCGCGCACTTGCTGTTTCACCATGCGCGCCACACGGTTCTTCGACTGCGCCGACGTGCCGCGGATATCCACTGAAAGCTCGGTTCTGCCGGGCACGGCATTGATCACTCCCGGTTCGATCTTCATGGCACCGACAGTGCCGACGACCCGGCCTTGCGCCATCGATGCATATTTTCGGCAGATCTTTTCGATGTATTCGATCAGCCGCGCCGCGGCGACGAGAGCATCCTTGCGCATGTCCATCGGCGTAGTGCCGGAGTGGTCGGCCTGGCCCTTAAAAATGACTTTGAAGCGGCTTGGCGCAGCAATCGAAGTCACCAGCCCTATTCGTTTCCGTTTTGCCTCGAGGATTGGGCCTTGCTCGATATGCAGCTCCAGGTACGCCTTCAGGCTCTTCGAGCTTCGTTTGAGACGATGCAGGCTTCGCTCTGCAATACCGAGGCTGGATAGCACATCCGCGAGCTTGGTGCCTTGCGGGTCTACCGCATTGGTTAAATCTTTAGTGTGCACTTCGCCGGCGACCAGGCTGCTGCCCAGCGTCGAGAAGCCGAAGCGGCTCGACTCCTCGCCGACGAAACAGACGACTTCCAGCGGCGAGCGCACCGGTATCCCGTTTTCGTTGATTGTGCGGACCGCTTCGAGGGCGCCAATCACGCCGACGGGTCCATCGTATTTGCCGCCGTGGATGACCGTGTCGAGATGAGAGCCTGCTAGAACTGCCGGCGCTCGCGGATCGCTGCCGTCGAAGCGGCCGAAGATGTTGCCGATGGCGTCGATTTGAATTTTCAAGCCGGCCTGGCGCATGAGATGAATCAGCAGTTGCCGGCTGCGCAGCTCTTTGATGGAAAAAACCAGCCGCGTCACCGCGCCACGGTCGCCGATGCCGATTCGCCCGATAGCGTTCAAATCGTGCATTAGACGGCGTTGGTTGACCGTGGCCTTTGTGGACGCTGTTAATCGCCGGGTGCGCTTCATTGCGTGGCATCTTAACAGCTTACGCGAGCGCTGAAAATCTCTTCGTTTGGCAAGCGAACTTTATTGGAAAGCAAGGATCGCTGTGTTATGACCTGCCTATCCCAGCAATCTGAAAGGTAGTCCCCATGAGCGAAGTTTCCCAAAGAGTTGCGGAAATGTTGCTTTCCACCGAGTCGATTCAGGTTTACAAAGACAAGCCATTCGTTTTCGTCTCCGGCCGGATCTCGCCAGTTTACATCGACTGCCGGAAACTTTTGTCGTTCCCGGCGGAGCGCGAATACATCGTCGTCGCCCTGGCTAAGAAAGTCGAGACGGATATCGGGGTGAACAGTATCGATGTTGTCGCCGGCGGCGAGACAGCGGGAATTCCTTACGCTTCGTTTGTCTCGCACTTGATCAAGAAGCCGATGATTTACATCCGCAAGCAACCCAAGGGCTACGGCGGCACCAAGCAGATCGAAGGGATTCTTGAAGCCGGGAAAAGAGTCTTGCTGGTCGAAGACCTGATCACCGACGGCCTGAGCAAGCTGCGTTTCAATATCGGCATCCGCGGCGCCGGCGCGAAAATGACTCACTGCCTGTGCGTGTTCGACTACGCTTCAGATCGGCTGGACCAACACGAGGGTAAGGTCAATCTGGCGAAAAACGACATCGCCTTGCATGTGCTCGCCAACTGGGATGACGTCTTGGACACCGGCTTGAGCAAGAGTTATTTCAGCGAAGAATCGAGCCGGCATATTGTGGAATTTTTAAAGGATCCCGAGAATTGGGGCCGGAAAATGGGATTCGTGTAAGCGCGCGGCTTAGGCGCAATCCGCCGGTTCAAATGGTTCAAAACGTTCAAGTCGTTCAAGCCGCCGGATCAGGGGACTGGCTACTCTTTGGTGTCTCTGAAAGCTTGCCGTTGGTGTTTCTCCGCCAGGGCTTGAGGCCACTATGAAAATTCTGATTCGTAACGCGCTGGTCGTCACAATGAACGAACAGTGCGAGGTCATCGAGAAGGGCGCGGTCGTGATTGACGGCAACCGGATGACATTCGTCGGTCCGGTGGAATGGACCCCCACTGGTCCATTTGAAAAAACAATCGAGGCCGATCGATTGATTGCGATGCCCGGCATGGTCAACGCGCATTGCCATTCGCCGGCCAATCTCGTGCGCGGCATGATGCCGAGCAAACCGCTGGAAATCTGGCGCGCTTATTACCGGGCATCGTTGCGCGACATGCGTGACGAGGATTTTTACGCCAGCGCGCTGCTCGGCGGCATGGAGATGCTCAAGAACGGCGCGACCACGGTTCTCGATCATTTCGCCGGCAACCAAGCCTGCCGTTTCATGGGCGCCGGCGCCGCCATCCAAGCGATGCGCGATCTCGGACTCCGCCACGTCGCCGCGCTGACGATTACCGACAAAAACTACCAAGACACGATCCCGCTTGGCGATACGGAGGCGAGTCTCAACGCCGAGATCAAGCGGATGAGCGCGAGCGAATCGAAATCGACGCAAGCGTGGCTCGACGAGTGCGAAGCATTTATCGAGACTTTCCACGCACCGGAGAAACTGACAACGGCCTGTCCTGGTCCGTCCGCGGTGCAGCGCTGCAGCGATGAGCTATTGACGAAGTCCGCCGAGATAGCGCGGCAAAGAAAATTACCGATGCATATCCATCTTGCCGAGACCAAGGCACAGGCAGTCATGGGTCAGCAGATTTACGGCACGTCGTTGCTTAGGCATTTGGATGCGATCGGCGCGTTGGGCGCGAATCTGTCGCTGGCTCATTCGATCTGGATCGAAGGAAGCGATGTCGAGCTTTTCGCCAAGCGCGGCGCTACGCCTGTGCATAACCCGGCGAGCAATCTACGCATCGGCAGCGGCCTGGCAAAAGTAAAAGAATTCCTTGCCGCTGGAGTTGCTGTCGGCTTGGGCACCGATGGCTCGGCCTCCAACGACGGCCAGAACATGTTCGACGCGATGCGTTTAGCGGCGTTGATTCACAATCAAGCCGGGACGGATTTCAGCGAATGGGTAAGTCCGCCGCAAGCGCTTGCCATGGCCACGCGCAACGGCGCACGCGCTTTCGGTCTCGAGGCCGGCGTGCTTGCGTCCGGTAAGCTGGCCGATATCATTCTCCTGCGCCGGGATACGCCGGCGTTCACACCGCTCAACGACGTGATCGCCCAATTAGTCTTTTGCGAGAACGGGAGCGGAGTCGATAGCGTGATTGTTAATGGCGAGATCGTTGTCGAAGACGGACGCCTCACCAAGGTCGATGAGAAAGAGGTTCTGAGACTCGCCGAGCAGGCACGGCGGCGCCTCGACCCATCAATTCAAAAGGAATTGGCGGCAGCGAAGACTTTGGAACCCAGTTTAACGCAAATGTATTTTCGCGTGTTTCGTGAGTGATGAAATTTAGGCTCCAGGCTAAATCAGGCACCCCGGTTAACGTCAGTGCACGTCACGCTCACGGTCCGAAGGCCGAGTCCTCATTAGGATATCCTCCCAGGCAAGCTCCGGACTGTCGTAACCGCGTACGGCCAGATCGCAGGAACGTAAATCCAGGTCGGCGTTGCCGGTGAATTCCGCAGTCCCACTTTCGGCCATATTGACTCTCCTCCAAGCATTCCTGATCGCGTTTCGGAGAATCAATGCGCCTAACGCGGCGCCGACGGACGAGGCGAGTATCATTCCAGTGAGTAAAATTATCTGCGGCATGGGATATTTTCGCGGTCTATATCGCGGGGAGCAAGCTGCCGTCAAGGGGCGCGCTCAGGTGCGGGCGCGGCGGTGTGAGTCTGCAGCGGCGGCCTCTGGTTATGCCACTCCGTCGCCTGTTCATAGGCGTAGGCGACTCGAAAGCAGGTGGGTTCGTCAAATGGCGGCGCAACAATCTGTAGCCCCACCGGCAGACTGCCCGCTGTAAAACCGCACGGCACTGAGATGGCGGGCAAGCCGGTCAGATTGAACGGATTGGTAAAATTCGGGCGGAGGTTTTGCTCATTAGGGTCCATCTTGGCGAAGGCTTCGGGCGGGCGCGGCGCGCCGGGCACGGCGAAAACATCGACGCGGGAAAAATTAGCGCAGATTTGCTCGTTCAAAACGGCGCGGGCGCGTTGGGCGCTGATATAATCCGCGGCGCTCAAGAAGGCGCCTTCGAGCATGCGCCGGCGCACGGAACTGCCGAACTTCATCGGCGTCTCCTGGTAGGTTGGCTCGTGATAGGCGTAGGCTTCGCAGACTAGGATCGTTTGGTTGGCTTTGCGGGCGAGCGAGAACGGTTGGCCATCGATCTCCACGACGCTCGCCCCGAGGTTTCTTAGGATTTCGATTGCCTGGTTGAAGACTTTATCAGTTTCCGGATCGACGCCCAGGTTTTCATCGAACCAGGCGGCGCGCGGTACGCCGATGCGCAGACCCCTAATCCCGGTTTTGATGCCAGATTGGAAATTCGGCACGGAGGCATCCGCCGACGCCGGATCTTTCGGGTCATGGCCGGCAATCGCCTGCAGCAAGATCGCGCAGTCTTCAACGCTGCGCGCCATCGGGCCGGCGTGATCGAGCGACCAACTCAAAGGAACGACACCGTAGCGGCTGACGCGGCCGTAGGTCGGCTTGATGCCGACGATGCCGCAGTGAGATGACGGCGTGCGGATCGAACCGCCGGTGTCCGACCCGAGCGCCCCGTAGCAGAGTCCTGCTGCCAGCGCTGCGCCCGAGCCGCTGCTCGATCCGCCCGGGATATGGTCCGTATTCCACGGATTGCGCACGGCCGGAAAGGGGGCATCGATCGATGGCCCGCCGAACGCGAACTCATGCATGCCGAGCTTGCCAAGCAATATCGTGCCCGCTTGCTGAAGCTTTGTTACCGCCGTGGCGTCGTAATCGGGAAGCCAATTCTCCAGCACGGCCGAATGGCAGGTCGTGCGGATCCCTTTGGTCATGTAAAGATCTTTGAGCGCGATGGCGATGCCATGGAGTGGCCCGCGGTCGGTTCCCGACCGCAGTTCCTGTTCGGCTTGGCGGGCTTCTTGAACGGCGAGGTCCGCGGTCAAGGTGATGAAGCAATGGAGCGTGCGGTCAATAGCTGCGATCCTCTCCAGCAGAGCCTCGGTAAGTTCGACGGCTGAAAATTCCTTACGGCGGAGCGCCGCCGCCACCTCGGCGATGGTCGAATAACAGATTTCGTTAGGTTTCATGAGCCGCTTATTTCCGCGATGCGCCCGGCACATTGAATCGAGCGGCGGGTTCGTCGCTAGCGGCAATCAGCGCACGAAGTTCCGCCGCTTGTTTCTTCGACCGGAGCACTCCCGGGAGCAGGCGCTGCAATTCATCATCGCTCAAGTCCAAACCGGCTCGTTTGGACGCAATTCGTAAATTTTCAATCATCGGTTCTTCCGCCATGTTTGACCTCAATGACACGATTTTTACGAGGATAGCCAATGAGTGCAATGAACCATCTTTTAGTGCCAATGCTTCTTTGTTGTCAACGAACCGGGCGAGCGGTTAAACTGTCGTCGTTGATGACTCTTATCTCGCCTCATCCAATGCTGATCGACAGATCCAACGTCGTCATGTCCGTCTCTCAGCCTATTCTCGTTGGCTCGCGGGGCGGCGACCGATCATAAGCTATACTCGAGCCGGGTTATGGTATTGATTTTCTCGCTCGCCATCGTGTTGAACGCCGCCCTTTTGTTCTTGATTCAACCCCTGGTCGCGAAAATGATCCTGCCCTGGCTGGGTGGTAGCCCCGCGGTTTGGAACACAAGCCTGGTGTTCTATCAGGCTTGTCTGTTGGCAGGTTATGGTTACGCCCATATCGGCAGCGCCTGGCTCGGCACCAAAGCGCACGCCTTACTTCATCTAAGCCTCTTGGTGGCCGCGCTGTTGTTGTTGCCGGTTGCACTGCCGATCGATTGGTTCGGCACGCCTTCCGCCACCCCAGTTAACCTAATGCTCCGGGTTCTGACGGTTACAGTCGGTTTCCCTTTTTTTGTTCTCGCCGCCGGCGCTCCGCTCATTCAAAAATGGTTCTCTCACTGTCAACACGGTGCTGCCCGCGACCCCTATCTTTTATATTCGGTAAGCAATGCGGGCAGCATCGCGGGCCTGCTGGCTTATCCTTTATTGTTGGAGCCACGGCTTACTTTGGGTCAACAGAATTATCTTTGGTTTTGCGGTTTTCTAATCTTGCTCGGACTGGTTTCAGTATGCGTGCTGTACTTTCTTCGCCCGCTCGGCGCTGCCGAAAGAGCCGGGGTGCAACCCGTCGCAGCACGGAGTACAAACTTGACCGCGCGGGCCGAAGTTACGTTCGCGCGACGCACGCGCTGGATTGTGTGGTCTTTTGTCCCATCGAGTTTGCTGCTGGGAGTGACTTCGTACGTCACCACCGATATCGCTTCGATGCCGCTTCTATGGGTCTTACCGCTTGTGGCTTACCTATTGTCGTTTGTCGTCGCGTTCGCGAGCGTGTCGTGGGCGACAAGCTCTTTCTTGATTCGTCTTCAAGCGTTTTTCCTGCTCGGCGCCGCGATCACTGTTTTCATGCATGCGACTGAACCCGCGCGGATCATTTTGCCGTTGCACTTGATCGCCTTCGTCCTGAGCGCAATTGTTTGCCATGGGCAGCTTGCCAACGACAGGCCCGACCCGGCGAGACTGACTGATTTCTATTTTTGGATATCCTTAGGCGGAGTATTGGGCGGTGCCTTTAACGCGTTGGTCGCACCGCAGGTATTTAAGTTCGTGCTCGAGTACCCCATCGCCATTGCTGCTGCGGCGTTTCTGCGTCCTTGCGTCGGAAAAGATGTCGAGACAAAGTGGCAGCGACGTCTGGACTGGGCGTTGCCGCCGGCGGTCATTGTCGCGGTGATGATGCTCACTTTAGCAATGAAACAGAGCCAGTGGGTTCCGTCTGCCAACGAGCGTTTTCTACTCTTTGCCGCTTCCGGCGTGAGCTGTTTGCTATTCGCTTACCGGCCGCGGCGCTTGGGTATTGGTCTGACCGCCATGACCATCGTTTTTTTGTGGTACCCAAGCCCATTGGGCAAAACGCTTTATATGGACCGGAGTTTTTTTGGCGCCTACCGTGCGACGTTGGACGCCAAAGCCAAAAAGCACATGCTGTTCCAAGGGACGACGATTCACGGAGCCCAGAGCATAGAGCCGCAAAGGCGCCAAAAACCGTTGACATACTATCATCGAACGGGTCCAGCGGGGCAGGTTCTCCTGGCCGCCCAGTCGAAAACGCATGCCGCCGGGAATATCGCGATTATTGGCTTGGGAAGCGGCGCGCTGGCGTGTCATGGGATACCTTCGCAGAAATTTACCTTTTACGAAATTGACCCGCTAGTGGAAAAAATCGCCCGGAACGAGAAATTGTTTACCTATTTGCGCGATTGCCCGCCGCAGACTGGAGTCGTGATCGGCGATGCCAGGATTTCATTAGCAAGCGCGCCCGAGCACGGCTACGATATTTTTGTTCTGGACGCTTTCAGTTCCGACGTGATTCCAACCCATTTGCTAACGCGGGAAGCCGTCCAGTTATATCTCAGCAAAACTGCCGCTGACGGCATTCTCTTGTTGCACATTTCCAACAGATACCTGGATCTTGCCCCAGTGCTCGACCGTGTGGCTAACGATTTAAAGCTGGTTGCTTTTGTGCAGAACGATTTCAGCATGAGCGCTCAAGAGCAAGAGGAAGGCAAGTCGCCCTCCCGCTGGGTTGTACTATCACGGGACGAAACAGCGATCGCGCAGTATGTGAACGATTCGCGCTGGCAACGCCTTAACGGGCAATTGGGAGGGGATCTTTGGACGGACGAATTTTCCGACACTTTCAAGCTCATTTCGTGGCGCTAGGCATGCGCGATTGCCGAAAGATTTTAGACAGAACTCGGCAACGAGCGACCGGCGCAGCTCGTCAGAAAAAATCCGGCAATATTCGCTTATGCGTCTTCGATTGAGTCCCTAGCTGGGCTCCATGCTCCGCTCTTATATTCACGTGAGTCTGGCGCGCCTTTGGTTAGGCCCAGATGCTTGTGCCAGAAACGCCCGCGGAATTTATAACCGTTTACCTATCGTCAATTCTTCGGCACCAGGACATCGCGGATTTTGGCCACGTTCTTGGCATCCATCTGAAATAATTTTCTGACGATGGCGTCGACTTCGGCGCCGTTAAGAGCGTTGACTTCCAGTTTCGATTTTTTCATTTCGGCGAGAAATTCGGCGTCTTTCATCGTCGCGTTGAAGGCGCTGCGCAGTCCGTTGACGCGGTTCTTCGGCGTGCCGGGCGGCAGGGCGTAGGCGCGTAGGATCGCTGACGGCGCGTGGATGCCGGATTCAATCAATGCGCGGGCGTCCGGAGTTTTGGCGTAGTCGATGGCATTGGGGACGTTGGGGATATCGCCGGCTTTCTTTGAGTTGATCTGGACAATCGCCTTGACCATCCCGGACTCCAGCCCGTTGGCCCAAGTGGTGCGGATCGACGCCCAGGTCCAACAGCCGCCATCGACTTCACCGCCTTCGGCAGCGATGCGAATATTCGAAGTCCCTTTGAAGCCCTCAATCAATTGAATCGGCAACCCAAGCGCCGCTTTCAAAGTGCGCGGGATGTCGGAATCGTTGGCTCCCGGCGCTTCGCCGCCGAGTTTTACCGGCTTCTTGGCGGCGAACCAGTCGTCCAGCGAATGAATTCCGCTGGCTTTCGTTAGCGCGCAGACGTTCTCGTCTTGCACCGGCGCGCCAAGCCATTCGAATTTGCGCCCGTCGAATTCGATCCCCTTGTCGCCCATGATTTGCTGTAACACGAGGGAGCCGATGAAGTTGCCGATCACCAAGCCATCCGCCGGCGCTTTGAAGAGGAAGTTTGCCGCCACCCGGCTGCCGGCGCCGGTCATATTGTCGACGATGATCGAAGGGGCGCCGGGAATGTGGCGTCCCATGTGCCGGCCGATGACGCGCGCGTAGGCGTCAAAACCGCCGCCGGCGGAAAAACCGACGATGATGCGAATCGTTTTGCCGCGATAGAAATCCTGATCCGCCGATGCGGCGCGCGCATCATGCGGCGTCCCGACGAGAAATGCCGAAATCGTCAATAGGCCGATTAGCTTTAACATAAAACCCTCCTAGGCATGCCGGCGAAGATGGTGAGTTCGAACAGCTATCCTATTTTGAATACGCTGGGCTACCTTTACTGGAAGACGCCGGTCGAAGGCAAATGAAATTTGGCTCGGGAACTATTTCGCGCGGCAATGAATTTTTTCGGCCCGGGGTGGGGCACGACCTAGCGCAAGTTCCCCGTGTGACCTAACGAGTATCTTCCAGGCTGCGGCCAGACGGTGAGGCCGTGGGGTTCGCTCTTTACCGGGATTTTTTTGACGCTGCCTGAGGTGGTGTCGAAAATATAGACCTCATTGTCGTAACGGCCCGAGAGCCAGAGTTGTTTGCCGTCGATGGTGAGGTTTCCCATGTCGGGACTGCCGCCGCCGGAAATCGGCCAGGTCTCGGTGACCTTGCGCGTCGCGAAATTGATGACCGAAACGCTGCCTTTGCCTTTCGGCGGACCGTAAACCCGAGCCACTCCGCGGTTGGCGACGTAGAGTTTGGTGCCGCTACGGTCGGGGTAAAGACCGTGGGCGCCGAGGCCGGTCTTGATATGGCCGATCTCGACGAACTTGTCGCCGTCGATGATGAACACGCCGGCGGCTTTCATGTCGGCGACGTAAAAAACTTTGCCGTTAGGCGAGATGCGGACGTCCTGCGGCATGCCGCCTTTGGAGAGTTTAAGATAGCCGACCACTTTCTTGTCGACGAGATCGACCTTGGCCAGCGCGCCGCCGTATTCGCAGGTAAAAATCCCGTAGCGACCATCGATGGAAAAGTCGGCGTGATTGATCCCCGGACAACCGGGCGTGTCGATCGAATATTTCATTGCCATGGTCTGGGGGTCGCGAAAGTCGAGCCGCTTGCGCGCTTCCGCGACGATAATCGCGGCGCTGCCGTCCGGAGTAAAATACATATTGTAGGGGTCGTCGACCGGAACGTTTTTGCCGGGCTTGCCGGTGATCGGGTCGATGGGCGTTACGCTGCCGTCGTGGCGGCCTTCGGCATTGTTGTTGACCCAGAGAGTTTTTAAGTCCCACGACGGCACGACGTGCTGCGGATGGATGCCGACGCTGAACTTATTGATGATTTTCAGTGTTGCGGGATCGATCACCCACACGTCGTTGGAGCTGCGGTTGGGCACGTAGACGCGATGCAAATGATTGGCGACGACGGGGCTTAAATTGCCGGAACGGGTTTCGCTATAAAGATTATTCGGATCGATGACCGGCGGCATGCCGGGCACGGTTTGAATTGTTCGCGCAGCAGGCTCAGCGGCGATCGCCGTCGGCGCCAAATAGCATAAAAACGCGAGGATGAGCGCTGACAGCGCTAAGACGCGACGGTTGCGCATGATCTTCACCTCCAACGAATGGATGCGGCCCGGCGCAGTCATGCTCCAGGTTGGTGCATGTTAAACGAAAAATGATTGGAATTCGAGTTTAGCCGGTTACACGGCGCTCTTTTTCTTGCGGTTTTGAATCGCCCAGTAAACATTTTCGGGCTTGAGCGGCAGATCGTAGACTCTCACGCCCAAGGCGTCGGCAACGGCGTTGCCGATCGCAGCGGGGGTGGGCGCCAGTCCCGGTTCGCCCAGGCCTTTGGCGCCATAGGGTCCTTCGGGCTCGTGGCATTCAACCACGATCGGAATGATCTCGGGAATATCGAGCGATGTGGCGAGGTGATAATCGAGAAACGAGGGGTTGCGCACCTTGCCGCTGTTGTCGACGACCATCTCTTCGTGCAGCGCCGAGCCGATACCCATGACCACGCCGCCTTCGATCTGCGCCACGCAATTGAGCGGATTGATCGCCTTGCCGACGTCGTGGGCCGCCGACATGCGCAGCACGCGCACGCGCCCGCTGTCCTCGTCGACCGCGACTTCGGCGGCCTGGGTAGCGTACATGTAAAACGCCGAAGCATGGTCGCTGTGGCCGGTTTCGAGATCCAAGTCCTTGCCGATCTCGTAAGTATACGAGCCATCCCCGCGCACCTCGCCGTTGATGCCGAGCTTGCGCCGGACGACTTCGCCGATGGGGAGAGCCTGCTGCGGCTGGTCTTTAAGGAAAACTTTGCCGTCGCCGTAGGCGAGATCTTTGACTTCGGCTTCGAGCATCGGGCTGGCGGCTTCCATGATCTGCTCGCGCGCGTGGATAGAGGCGCGGCGCACGGCGTTGCCCATGTGATAGGTGCTGCGGCTCGACGTCGTCGAGGCGTCGAACGGGATCACATCGGTGTCGAGCTGGTGCATGCGGACTTTTTCCATCGGCACCTTGAGCTCTTCGGCGGCGACTTGCGACAGGATCGTGTTGCAGCCCTGGCCGATTTCCACCGTGCCCGCCAGCACGGTGACGTCTCCCCTGGCGTTCACCAGGACGCCGGCGGCTGATGTGGTTGGCGACCGCGTCGGCTTTTGAATGCAGGCGAAGCCTTTGCCGATTTTTAGACCGGGCCGGGTCACCGCCGGCTTCTTGCCCCAGTCGATCGCTTCGGTGGCTTTGATCAGGGTTTCCTTTAGGCCCACGGCGTGCAGCTGCTCGCCCCAATAAGAAACGTCGCCTTCGCCGAAAATATTTTTCATGCGAATGTCTATGGGATCCATGCCGAGCCGCTTGGCGATCTCATCGATCTGCTGCTCGCCGGCCCAGGCGCCCTGCGGAATGCCATAGCCGCGGTACGAGCCGGCGACCGGTTTATTGGTGTAAACCGCGTAGCCGTCGACTTTCACATGCGGGATGCGATAAGGCCCGGGAGCCGGGAGGCTGCCGCGGATACAGACCGTCGGGCTCTTCTCGGCGTAGGCGCCGGCGCCCCAGTAAATCGTCATCTCGCGCGCCATCAGCATGCCGTCTTTTTTGACCCCGGTTTTGGAGTAAACCACGGCTTCGTGGCGCGTCAGGGTCGAGATAAAAGTTTCTTCGCGGTTGAACTTCACGCGCACCGGCCGGCCGTTGCTGTGAAACGCCAGGGCAACCGCGATCGGTTCGACCTTCAACCCGCCCTTCGAACCAAAACCACCGCCTTGCAGCGGATTGATGAAACGGATTTTTTCCTTGGGCATGCCCAAGGCTTCGCTGATCTCATGGAGCGCGCGAAACGGCGCGTCGTTGGCCACCCAAATCGTCACGCGACCCGACTCCTTATCGAATTGCGCGTGCGCCGAATGCGGCTCCATAGCGGCGTGCTGGATGATCGGCACGAAATAGCGCTCTTCGAGAACGAGATCGGAGTCCTGGAAGCCTTGCTCGACGTTGCCCGTGCGCAGCTTGAAATGCTCGGCGACGTTGGGCATGGCGCCTTTGACGATGAATTCAACCTTGCGATATTTGTTGAAGTCCTCGTGAATTTCGACTGCGCCCGGTTTGCAGGCTGCTTCAGGATCGGTGTAAACCGGCAGATCTTCGTATTCGACGTCGATGAGCTTTACCGCCGCTTGGGCGATGTCCTCGTCTTCAGCCGCGACCGCAGCAACCGGCTCGCCGATGTAGCGAACTTTGCCCTGGGCCAGAAACGGTTTGTCCTTGATCGACTCGCCGTGTGTCCAGGGGGTGTTTTCGGCGGTGACCACCGCGACCACGCCCGGCAGCTTTTTCGCTTTTTCGGTATTGATCTTTTTGATCTTGGCGTGCGCTTTGGTGCTGAACAAAGTTTTTCCGTAGAGCATGTTAGGCAGGACGAGGTCATAGCCATAAACCGCCTGGCCGGTGATTTTCTCCTCGGCGTCGACCCGCTGGACCGGTTTGCCTATTACTGTCAGTTCCGCCATCTCTTTCTCCTTAAAAATAACCGTTCAAGTCGTTCGACTAGTTCAAAACGTTCAAGCCGTGTGATGAGTGTTGGTAGGCTGTCCGTTTAAAGCGCTCGGAGGAATCGTCGATTTGAACGGCTTGAACCTATTGAACGTTTTTACTTCGTATCATTGCCGCGGCATCCTGGACTGCCTCGATGATCTTGGCGTAACCGGTGCAGCGGCACAGGTTGCCGGAAAGCGCGTAGCGAATGTCTTCCTCGCTCGGGTTCTGATTTTCGTCGAGCAGCGCCTTCGCCATCATCAACATCCCCGGCGTGCAGTAACCGCACTGGGCGCCGCCGTCTTGCAGAAAAGTCTGCTGAATCGGATGAAGCTCGGGTCCGATCTTAAGCCCTTCGATGGAAACGATGTCGGCGCCGTCCAGCTCGCCCGACAAGACCAGACAGGAATTGACCGGCTTGCCGTTCAGAAAAACCGTGCAAGCGCCGCAGTCACCGGTGCCGCAGCCCTCCTTCGTGCCGGTCATGCCGATTTCGTCGCGCAAGAGATCGAGCAGGAGCCGATGCGCAGGAACTTCGCGGCTGACGCTCTGACCGTTCAACGTGAACTGGATCTTCTTGTTCATGGGAACCTCAAGTCAAATTGGAGTATTGGAGTGCTGGAGCAGTGGAGCGTTGATCCGGATTCGGACCCATTATTCCAGTACTCCAACACTCCATCACTCCAGTTTCAATATCTTCTATCGCGCCGTTCGACCCACGACTTGGCCGGCCCCGCGGCGGCGTTGAGCAGGGCGCGTTTGGTCATCGCGCCGACCATGGCGCGGCGGTAGTCGGCGGTCGAGCGCACGTCGCTGATCGGTTTGGACTCTTCGGCGGCAATGGCGCCGGCTTTTTCGGCCAACGCTTCGGTCAACGTCTGGCCTTCAAGGGCCGCTTCGGCGCGCTTGGCGCGAATCGGCGTCGGCGCCACCGCGCCGAGCACGATTCGCACGCCCTCACATTTTTTGTCTTTGTCGCCCAGATTGTAGACGACCGCGACGCCGACGTAGGCAAGATCCATCATCTCGCGCGGCGAGAATTTAATATAATCGCCGATCAAACGCGGGCTGGTTTTCGGTATCGTGACTTCGGTCAATATCTCATCCGCGCTCATCACGGTCTGGCCGGGCCCTTTGAAAAATTCTTCCAGCGCGACGGTTCGCTCGCCGCTTAAGCCGGCGATCTTTGCCGTCGCACTCAAGGCGATCAACGCCGGGGCGGTGTCGGCGGACGGTGTGGCATTCGCCATGTTGCCGCCGATGGTAGCGCGGTTCCGTATCTGAATGGAACCAACCTCGGCCGCGCTTTGGGCCAGGAACGGATACTTCTCGACGACCACCGGGGAGATCTCGACGTCGCGCATGGTCGTCAGCGCGCCGATGCTGATGCTGCCGTCGGTGTTTTCACGGATACCGGCTAGACCGGGAAGCTTCTTTAGGTCAACGACATATTTCGGCAGCAGCCCTTTTTCTTTTAAGGCGATGACTAAATCAGTACCGCCGGCAAGAAAGCGCCCGCCTGGGCCGTTGTCTTTGAGGAGACGGCTCGCTTCGTGAAGCGTCGCCGGCTGGTAGAAATCGAATGGTTCGGTACGTTTCATAAAAAACAGTGGCGAGCGCTGAGGACTGAGAAACTCTTCAGTCCTCAAGCACTCGTTTAAGCAGTCGCTAGATCAGAGGTTTAAGCGCCTTGCCGATGGCCTTGCCGCAAGGCTCGCCGTCCCTCATCTGGATGTGGCCGCGCACGACGGTCAGCACGGGCATGCCTTTGACTTTCCAGCCATGCCACGGCGACGGCTTGTTTTTGCTGTGCAGTTTGTTGACGTCGATGGTGCCTTCCTTATCCATATCGACGACCGTGATATCGCCGTCCGAGCCGAGGCGGATCG
Source organism: Binatia bacterium (assembly GCA_050735675.1). Lineage (GTDB taxonomy): Bacteria > Desulfobacterota > Binatia > UBA9968 > UBA9968 > DP-20. The sequence continues at coordinate 29,959 of JBOHVN010000283.1, forward strand.
CGCCCTTCTTCGGATAGACTTGCCAGACCTTGGCCGGGTTCTCGGAAGCAACTTTCACATATTGGTTGAGCGTCAAACGGCCCTTGTTCACTTCGGTCAAGATCAGCGGCACGCCGGTTTCGACGCCGCAGAAGCCGGAGATGCAATCCCAAATCGCCGGCTTGGTGAGCTTGCCGTAAATATCCGAGCCTTTTTCATCCAAAGTGTGCGGCGAATGGTCGGTGGCGAGCGTGTCGACGAAGCCTTCGCGCAATCCCTGCCACAATACTTCCGCGTGGTCCTGAGTACGCACCGGCGGATTCATCTTGAGCAGCGAGCCGACTTTGTCCATATCGTTCGGTTCGCGCAGCAGATAGTGCGGGCCGGTCTCGGCCGTGACTCTCAGGCCGCGCGCCTTGGCATCGCGCACCATGTAAGCAGCTTGTTTCGAGCTCATGTGGAAGACGTGCAGTTTGGTGCCGAAAGTTTCGGCGAAAAAGATCGCGTGGTGCACAGACTCCGCTTCGCAGATATCCGGGCGGGAAGCTTCCCAGTAGCGCGCTTCGTTTTTGTTTTCCTGCTTCAGCTTGTTGGTGCAATAAGCCATGATCTGGCGGTTTTCGGCATGGATACCGAGCGGCAATTTCGATTGCGCGATGTAGTCGAACGCTTCCATGCACATGCCGTCGTCCGGGAAGGGCAGGTTGCCGATCGTTTCGCCGAAAAAAATCTTATAGCCAATCGCGCCGGCGGCGGCCATCGGAAGAATATCTTTGGTGTTGGTTTGCACGACGACGCCGGTGATGCCGAAGTCGACCAGCGATTTTGCTTCACCCAGTTCTTTTTTCACTTTGACCTGCTCGGCGTCGGAGGTCGGCGGCACGGTGTTCGGCATGTCGACGACCGTGGTGATACCGCCGCACACCGCCGCAGTCGAACCGGTGGAGAAATCCTCTTTGTGCGTCATGCCCGGTTCTCTGAAGTGGACGTGGCCGTCGAACAGACCCGGCAGAATATGTTTGCCTTTGACGTCGATCTCTTCTTTGCCTTGGGGCAGCGAATCATCGGCGCCGATGGCGGCGATCTTTTCGCCGCTGATCGCGACGCCGCCTTTAAAAGTTGCATCCGGAGTTACCACCCAACCATTTTTGATGACTAAATCTGCTGCCACCATTTTGCTCCCTTTCTTGTTTTGGAATTATTTTCTTAATTGTCCGTCGCCACCGCTCTGAGGCCGCGAATCTCTTGGCGGTGCTCGAGGTCGGCCATAACGTTTTTCTTGCCGGCTTGAATATGGTTTCGCAGGATTGCGACCGCTTCCGCGGTATCGCGCCGCTCCATGGCACCGAGTAGCCGCAAATGCTCTTGATGCGCGGCGATGCCGCGCGCCGGATCGTACAAGCCGTCGGTCCGGCGCTTCAGCACGATGCGCTCGAACACATGGCTCAGCGTGTTTCTCAACGTGTCATTGCCGGTCAGCGCGGCGATCTGCAGGTGGACGTCCTGGTCGTAAACCAGCCGCTCACGGCTAAATCGATGTTGCACGTCCCGGCCATAGGCGTTTATCTTCTCTCGCAGCTGGGCGAGCGCGTGGTCGGTAAGCGTCGCGATCGCCCTTTCCACGGCGAAAGCTTCCAGAGCTTCCCGCAGCTCATAGAGCTCTTCCGCTTCTTGCATTCTAATTTCTTTGCAGGTAAAACCGCGGTTCGGCAGAAAGGAAACATACCCTTCCTGTACAAGCCGAGTCAATGCTTCGCGTACGGGAGTGCGAC
>JBOHVN010000284.1:0-26758 GCA_050735675.1 Binatia bacterium
CCTTCACCTCACCTATTGCATCTTTTCGATCTTGACGATGGCTTTCTTCTGGACGTCGATCGTAAAGCGGACCTTGTCGCCGAATTTCAGGCCTTCTAAGAGGGACGGTGAATCCACGGGATAGCCCATTGTCATTGCTTCCATGAAGCCTTTGATTTCTCCGTGCTCGACGACGATCTGGCTAGCATTCGGCACGGTCGCGATAACTTTCCCATCGGCCACCACAGTCTGCGGTTCAGCTAGGCCTGCCTGTCGGGTATCTTGAGGCATTGCAGCATCGGCAATAGGTTGAGTGGAAGGAATATCCGCGCGGGTGTACGCGAGAGTTTTTGAAACAGACCGTGCTGGAGTGGCCATCGCTTGCGGACTGGCGGGGTGATTGCTGCTCAGCGGCGGTAACTCATATGCGGCGCATCCTGAGGCGGTTAAGGATATAATTCCAACGAAAACACTTTTTAGTTTCATGTTCTTTACTCCTTCGATATTCACAACTGGGGCCGACGCGTGACCCGGCTCAAATTTCAGCAACTCCTGTTATCCAAACGTTTAGCCGTGCGCTTTTGCATCGGTTGCGCAGTGGCAGTCCAAGCATCCGTTTTGCTGGGCTGAGAATGCAGCTCGCGTTGAAGATTTTCGAAGTCCCGGCTGCGCGCATCGCGACGGCGATATAGGTCGATGATCGTTCGTCGAAGTATCCGATAGAACCAAGCTTTGGCTTTATCGCCGTCTTGAATCTGTGCCTCGGCGCGCAACGCTTTTATCATGCTTTCCTGCACGGCGTCCGCGGCGAGTTCCGGATCCCTCAGCAGCCTGCGAGCGAAACCGAGATATTCTTTGAGATTTTCGAGCAAATGATTCTCGATGGTCTTCATTTGTTTTTCACGCGATCAGTTTTTTAGTTTCTCAATCTTCGTGATCGCGCGCTTATCGGTGTCGATGGTGAATCGAATTCTATCTCCCGCTTTTACGGTTTTTAGCAGGGAAGTGGGATTGGCTTTGAATCCCATCGTCATTGCATCCATAAATCCTTTAATTTCTCCATGCTCGACAATGATTTCTTGAGTCTCAGGAACAACGGCGACGACTTTCCCTTCGCCGGTGACAGATTTTGCGACGCCTTTAGGCTTTAGCGAGGCCAGGTAAGCAGACACATCGATCAGTTCCTGAACCGTCATATCTGAATTAAAATCAGGCATCTTCGATTTGCCGTCTGGCCCGCGATACTTCTTGGCGCCGACCGAACTCGGGTTAATGATCGATTCTGTAAAATATTCCAAAGGGTGCATGGGACCCATCTGACTTAACTCCGGCCCAACCGCCTGTCCTTTATCCAAGGGGGGAAATTTTTCGCCGCGCACCTCGTGGCACGAATAACAACTAAATTTTTCATAAACGGCTCGGCCTTTGACAACGTCGCCCTTAGGCATGGTGAACACCCAGCCTTTCGGATGGTGCATTTCAATTTCTGTTTGCTTCGCTTTTTCCGCTGCAACCCCGTCTGAACGCAGCGACACTACAAACATGGCGATAAGAAGAAGATGCTTTCTATACATGACGGATCCACCCCTCCTCTGAATGAACGGACATTGTTTCCTACGAGCTCCAGCCTCGCAACGAACGGAGTTTGGCGCTAGCCGCCCGAGACGAAGACTAATCGATAGAATTAAACAGCCAGTCCCGCCCCAAAGTTCGGAACACGGCGTAAAACTGGTGACGCTGCCCTAGATGCGCAGCACAGAGAGGAGAAGATGGAAAGGAATATTACTTGAACGAACAACAGCGGGAGGGCCGTGGTTGAGACGATCAAATCCACGATCGTTAAGCATGGAAGGGAATTCGGCTCCAAACGGATCTGAAACACGTTGTGCTTCGCGATCCGGTTTAGGCGATAAGCATGTCGTCGGACCAAATTGCTGTATGGGACAATGCATCGCCGTGTGCTGGGAGTGGTCGTGGTTGGAACCTGGGTGATGATCGTGCGCGTGCCCGGAAATCGACGAAGCCTGATGTCCGTCCGACGCAATCGTAACTTGTTTGCAGCTCGCCCATGCGGAAGCGACGCCGGCGAACAACACTAACAAACATGAGATGATGCCGAGCAGACTCTTCATTTGTCGTACTGACTTTGCCTTAGGAAAAATGTTTTTTCAAGCTCGCCGTCACCCGAGCGCCTCACGCGACCCAGAGATGAGCCTGTGGACCCATGCGGCTCTAGACTCAGAACGAGCCGAATAGAAGGTTTCAACGACTATATCTCTTAAAATACTTTCTGGTGAACTTCAGCATATCGGGATACATCTCCCGCCAACGCGACGAATCGCCGTCACCGAGATAATTTTTTACCAGTCTGAAACGGTCCGCGGAGGTTAAAGGGATATTGACGGCGACGGCTCGCGCCAGCCGCGCGAGATTCTTCACGCGCGTCCGCTCGGAAACCGGGCGACACCGGACGCCGTCAAAATCGACAATACGAAACTCATAGCGCATCTCACCGTATTGCTGGGCGATAATATTTTCCCCTTTGAGATCGCGGTGAGCTATGCCAAGATCATGCATTCGTCTTACCTGGCGCGCCAACTGGCAGATCAACAGGCGCTTGCCGCGAACGTTGCCGCGCTGGCGCGCGAGTACTTCAGACAACTCGTCACCCGTCACCGCCGCCGTGAGCAGATAACTTTCGCGCAAAACGCGAAACTGACGCCGCTCCAAATAGGCCAGCGGCAGCGCTACGCCGATACCGCGCATGTAACAACTGTTGCCGGACTGCCACACCCGTTTGGCTCGCGATGAGCGAAAGAGATTTTTAAACGCGTAGGCCGGCCCGCGGTAGTTGTAGCGTTTCACGAACACGTTTTTATCCGCCAACGCTACGGCACCGACGGTGGTGGCGGGCGAATCCTTGACGATGACGGCCTGCGCGAGCATGCGGCGCGGGTCGCTGAGCAAAGACTTGAGCGCGTCGCTCCATTCACTGCGCCGGACAAATCCTTTGAAGTCGCCGATCCGCACCTTGGCGAATTCGCGATTGTCGGCCAAGCATTGTTTTTGGCGCGACTGCCAGACCTGGAGCCGGTCGTCAGCCATCTTCTCGTTAGGCAGGATGCCGGTACGGACCAGCCGCCATCGTTTGGTCTTTGCCCTTGGCAGGATGCTGAAAAAGACTCATACGTTTCGTTGCGCTCACTCGCCTCGCCTCTGAGATCTTTTTGAGCAGGTGCAATCAGAGCTTTTCACCAACCCTTTAGGGAGCGACGCGCTCGTGTAAAAATAAATCTTCACATCGAGATTCCTCGCCACTGCAAAGTTTCATTCGATGGTACGCAGCTTGGCGGCACTGCTCAGTCGACAGCGCGAGCCCGCCTTTGATGACGCACCGGTGCGCCCTTCGCACGAAACTAGCAGACAGCTACAACCGATATCAAGGTGAGCGCCCGAATTGATCTTCGCGCCAGAATGGACGGCAGTGAGATATCGGAAACAGGACAGCAGGCAATTTCCCGGCGAAGATTAGGAGGCGGGGCGATCTTCGCCGCTTCAACACCACCAGTAATTTTCCTGGCCGTAATGTTTGTAGAGCTCCGCCTCGTAGGTGCGATCGAGCTTATCGGGGTCGAATGCTGGACCGCTTTTGATCGCCTCACGCGACAGATTGGTGTAAACGTTCGAGTTCTTCCAATCCACATGGGCGATCCACGGCGGCGCCACGATCACTTTTTTGCCCGGCCACCAGTGGCCTGTATCGACGACCATGTAACGAATCACCCAGGGCTCATCGTCGATGATGAAATCATCGACGTGACCGACGGCGCCGTCGGTCGCTTGGATGGTATAATCGCTCACTTCCTTCATGCTGCGCAAATGCGACTCGTTCACTTGCTGCGTGAGCGTCATCTTTTCGTCGAGTTTTTTATCGAGTAGATCGTGAGGAACGGTCACGGGCCCCCACATGCCGGCGCCCGCCCAGTAGTACGGCCAGCCATAATGGTTGTAGTATTTGATCTCGTCCTGCGCCGATAATTCATCGTCCATGCGAATATCCGGGCTGTTCTTCACTTGCTCGCGGGTCAACAGGACGGGAAGTTTTTTACATTTCCCGTTCGCTTGTCCGGCCACAATCGGTGAGATAAGCACCTTGCCGCCCGGCAGCCAGGGATTGGTGTCGACGACGATGTAGCGAACGGTCCAGTTTTTGTCGTCGAAGATAAAATCACTGGCTTGACCGATATCGCCGTCTTTCGCTTGAATGGCAAAACCTTTGAGATCCTGCATCCGTCTTAGCATCGTGATTTCTCCTTTTTTGTCCAAATGCGGCGATCGTTGCTCTGATAATCGACGATCGATCTTAAGCGATGGTCGAAGCATAGACGATGCCAGGCACGCCAAGCTCGCCAATGATCGAATTTTCCACAGGTTATACGCTGGCATACACTTGCCGGATGAAGCGCCGGACGATTAATCCTTGCACCCAAGCGCGTGTTGGAAGTCTTTGTCCGACACATGCTTGAACGGAGCGAAGCGATTGAACGACTTGAACGCAAGCGTGATCGCAGCGTGTGGATGTGGCGCTGTGTAAACAATTACGCTTGGAAGACGCAATCGGAAATTGTTTGAAGAGATTGCGAAGAGTTTAACCGCCGCCTTGCTTGGTCGGTGCGGATCGTTCCATGTCCGCCGGAGCGCCAATTATCTCCGTTTTTACAAGCGCGCTATCAGCCGCGTTCCCTCTTTGGCTTACCGGATTGACCGGGAATCGTGCAAATCGCGTCGGGAGCTTCGATTTTTAGAACCAGCGATTCGCTGATGGAGAAATGTTCATGAGCGGCGCCGGTCGTAAGATGCGAGACTTGCAGATCCTGGCCCAGTACGATCGATCCGACGTCACGGGAGATTAACACACCGCCCTCGATGGCAGCTTTAACGATGCCACGGGTGCACAGGCGCTTGAGATGCTCGATTTGGAGCAGATCCGAGCCGGGGTAGCGGCGGAAAAGATTGTTGTAGAGTTCCGGCGCCAAGGCGAGTCCGTACGGGCCCCGATAGCCGTTTCCGTCCAGGACGTTCACCGCGGCGATCACATCGGCGAGCACTTCGTCGACGTTGTCCCAATTGCCGCCTTTGATGCTTTGCCGGCCCTCGGCGGTCAGCAGCCCGCTGAGATGAAAGTCGGCCTGGCCATTATAAACAAAGTCCTCTTCGCGAGCGGCCACGGCCTGCGCCGCGTCTTCGACCGCTTTCAGGTTAAGCGGCTGTCCCATTTTTTGGAATGCCGCAATTCGCCGTTTCGAAATCGCAAACTGGCGGTAAATCATCGGCATGGACAGCGCCCGGCTGACGACCGCGCTTGCTTCCTCAGGCCCCGGCTCGCGGCACTTGTCATCATTGCCGACTTCGAGAGTGGTCAGACCCATCCCGTACGGCCCCTCGACGTCGATTATCCGCCGGCCGCTGATGACGTCTCGCGCCGCCGAAACGGCCGCTGTCTCGATTTGCTCCATCAACTCGGCAGTGATGCTTGATGTTTCTTCAGCCATTTTTAACTCCCCTTCATCTCCCCAACCGTGAGACGCAAGCTCCTGCCATTGTCTTTAAGCGCCTCGTCCCTACCTTCTGCTATTTTTTCTTCGATCGCCGTGATGTCGCCTTTGCTAAACAAGTACGTTTCCAAGGCTTCATCAAATTTGGCTACATTACGGCGGATCCATTCCAGCGTCATCGACGCGTGCTCTATCTCTTCGTCGCGGTTGTGTTTCAATACCGCCTGGAGTTGCGGATCTTGAGCCGCTTCCGCGCGCTGGTTGTACCAGTCGACCGCTTCCAACTCTTCGATCAACGAAACGACAGCGCGATGAATGTCGATGGTCCGGGCGCTTAGATGGTCGGCCGGTTCGTGCAGTGTAGTTGACGCAGGCATAAAATTTCCTTTGTGGTGAAGCTGTTTGATGACTTAACTCCAGAGGCTTAGAGCGACTATCGCGCCAAGAATGAACGGCAGAAGCGACTGGCCCCTGGTAAATAAAAATTTCATGCGATTTATTACACGCGCTCGCAAAAGAAAGTTTTTCGCTTCTTCCCAAGAAAAAAGCCCGACTAGATTGGCTAATTGGCAACAGGGTTGTGATCGACGTTAGTGTCAATTCATTAATCATGTTTAACCTCTCGAAAAAGGTGGGAGGTCCCGATCAACCGCCATTAAATGGCCGTGATCGGGACCCTGGTGCAGGAAGGTACGAGAGGCTTTAGGAGACTGTCACATCGTTGGGTGTCATCCTTATGCTAAACCGGTGGCCTTCGGCCCATGACCAAGCCGATGATGAATAAAACCAAAAAGACCACGAAAAGGATCCATGCGATCTGTGTCGCCGCGCCGGCAACTCCGCTAAGGCCCAGAAGCCCGGCAATCAGCGCGATCACTAAAAATGTTATTGCCCAATTCAACATCGATCTATCCTCCTTTCGCCCGTAAATAGTTTGCTCGTTCGGCTGTGATCACTTGCATTGCCTACATGCGCACCAAGCCGAGTATTCCGGTTATGATCAGGTAAATTGCCACGATGTAGTTCAATAGCCGCGGGATCATCAGAATCAAAATACCGGCGATCAAGGCGACCAAAGGTTGCAGGGCGATGTACATCTCCATGATGCCTCCGGCTCCTCACGTTCCGCACGCTGGCGGCTAATCGACGCCGCCGGCCTCCAAACCTTCTTCTCCCGTCAGCAGATCGATTCGCACTTGGACAATCCCTTGATCGATCATTCCCAAGGCGCTGGCTGCCGCCTGCGATAGATCGATGATTCGATCCTCGACGAACGGACCGCGGTCGTTGATTTCCACATACACGGATTTGCCGTTGCTGAGGTTGGTAACCTTGGCCTTGCTTCCCAGCGGCAACGTTCTATGAGCGGCTGTGAGTTCACGGTCGTCGAAGATATCTCCGCTGGCGGTTTTCTTGCCGGTAAACCCGGGACCATACCAGGATGCTAATCCGACATGCGCCGGCGGCTTCAACAGCGCCGGCGTTGCAACTTTCCTGTCCGAGAATTCGACAGGGGCAATGTTCGCGGTGTTCGGCCCGGCATCGGAAGTGATTGCGACTGGCATCGTCGAACAGCCGTGAGCCACTATCGCCGCGAGAACAAGCGCTAACGCGGGTTGCGAACGTCGCATCCGCAAACTCCCTTAAAAACTCTTAAGAGCTGAGCGCCTGCGCCAGCGCACTCGTCGCGCCGTGAATAAATCGTTCAAGATGTACGACACCAGCGCGTTAGCATGGGCTCGATTACCGGCTATCGGCAAGACCTCTTCAGTCACCGCCGCGATCAGTTCGCCCAAAGTCGTCTTGATTTGTTTTCTCCCCCGCATGCTCGCTACCTCCGCGTTTATTTTGTGGCGCCGTTTTCGTTGCGATCCGTCGCTGAGTGAAGCGATAGAGCAACGGTCATGCCAGCATCCCATAAAACGAAATTTCCGTATAATAACTTCTTAATAACGGCGGTCAGATCGCATCTGACTGGTTCCGAGGCGCACTGAAAATACAGAGCTTTTCCTTCAAAATGTCAGGATTCTGCTGTCGAGATGTTTTTTGGCCGCGCAGTTTTCACACAGTTTTACACAGGCGACACATCCCGAGATTCATGCTCCTGGGACATTCCTTAGTTCTGGCATGAACCGCATGACTGGCTGCGCTCGCATCTTACCGTGCGAAGGTTGCGTTGAGGTCAAAAATCGCGTCGCCGCATTGTTTCAAAAGGAGGCGCTTCACAAGTCGGTGTATTTCCTCCCTGGAATGATTAAAAACCTGACAAACACTATTTCGGCGAACAGGCCGGTGATTGTAAGTTATTAAAACCACGCCGTTTTATCCCTGCGTTCGCGATTGGCACATGGTTTGTGTACTTCCACACACGACACACGTTGTTTCATGGAGAGCACACGAGTGAAGAAGTTTAGGAGGTTATTATGAAAACAGGTTTTTGGCTGGCGCCCATTTTCTTGAGCGCAACATTAATTCTGCCGGCGTGCCAGGATACACCCAACACAGGCAACTCACCTACGTCCGAGCCACGCGCCGACGCAACCAAGAAGATGTCGGACGGGGATCTTGAAAAAGCCATTCGCGACAAGTTGCAAAGCGATGAACAAATCCGACAAGCCAATTTGTCAGTGAATGCCGAGGTCAAAGAAAATAAGGCGACGATCAAAGGCTCGGTGCCGTCCCAGGATGTTCGCACCAAGGCCATCGAGCTAGCGAAAAGCGTCCAGCCCGGATTGACGATCAACGACGAGATCGAAGTCAAGCCGGCCGGGTAACAATAGAAATTCGCGAAAGCCGATAATGTTCCCGAGAGAGGAGGTGTTCTTTTTATGGGGACGATTTTAATCATCTTGTTGATTTTATTGTTAGTCGGCGCTCTGCCCAGTTGGCCGTACAGCTCCGGATGGGGCTACTACCCGAGCGGCGGCCTCGGGCTCGTGCTGATCGTGATCATCGTTTTGTTACTCTCCGGACGAGTGTGAGGCTGGCAAATAAAAACCGAAGTTCATCAAGGAGGAACAGTTTATGAAGAAATATATTTTATTGATCATGCTTGCGAGCATCAGCCAGTGGGGTTGCGAGTTTTTGGGCGGCGCTGCGGTCGGCGGGCTGGCCACCGGCGCCGGCTATGAATACAACGCAAAGCGTCAGATGGACAAGCTCGAGGACGATCTTAAGAGCGAACGAATCTCGCGGGGCGAGTACGAAGAAAGAAAGCGTCAGATCGAGCGCGGCTCGATCATTTATTGATCGTCCATGCAGCAATCCACAACATGCTGCCAAAGCGAGGAGAACGCATCATGAACATGTCTTCTACTCTAAAACCGATACTGGTGTCGCTTGTGCTAACGCTGATCTTGTCGGTCAGCGGCTGCACGGCGCTGACCGGCCAGAGCGCCGGCGAGTATGTTGACGACTCCACCATAACCGCTTCGGTCAAAGCCAAGCTGGTCGCCGATCAAGCCGCCAACTTGACCCGAGTGGACGTCGATACCACCAACCGCGTCGTGTCACTCAATGGCGTGGTTGAATCTCCCGATCACAAAAGGCGCGCCGCGGAGTTGGCGACGCAAGTGGCCGGGGTGCGGCGCGTGGATAATAATTTACAGGTCCAAGGCCGCAATTAAACTCGACGGCGTATAATGCTTGGCGGCTTGATCCCAAATCGAATGATTTGGAGCGTCACAAAGTACTGTGAGCGCGAATTGAAGGAGAGGTAAATATGAAACCGATGATTGTAGGGGGGATACTTCTGGTTTTGCTCGGTATCGTCGCGCTTTCGTATAATCAAATTACCTACACGACCCAGGAAAAAATCGCCGAGATCGGTCCGCTCACGGCTACCGCCGAAAAGGAAAAATCGATTCCGCTGCCACCATTGCTGGGCGGGGTGGCGCTGGTCGCCGGCATCGGCTTGATCGCAGTCGGATACAAGCAATAGCGCGATGCGACGAGAGCGGCGAATCGCCGGCTTTTCAACGGTTCGCCGCTCTCAGCTAATTGCTGATATCGAATTGACAGAATCATCGATTTAAGGCACGAATAGAGGCGTATCACGGACTTAACGCGCACAAACTCAACGGCGATGGATAGATCAGTACTGGTTGTCGATGACGAAGAGAACCTATTACTGCTGATTGATCGAATCCTGACCAAAGAAGGGTTTACAGTCAAAACAGCCAGTAATGCTTATCAAGCGCTCGATCTCGTCGACCAAAAGGCGTTTACCCTGGCCATTCTCGACATCAAGATGTTTCCCATCGACGGCGTCGCCCTGCTGACGGAAATAAAAAAACGCTCACCGTCGACCCAGGTCGTTATGATCACGGCCTATCCTACCGCCGATACCCGCAACGAATGTTTTAAGATCGGCGCGTCGACTTATCTGACCAAGCCGTTGGACATTCAAGAGTTAAAGACCGTGGTGCAAAACCTAGCGGTCTCCTAGATCCTGATCGTTTAGATTCACAAGCCGGTCAAACTCCGCGGGAGCTGGGCACGCGCGGCGGTTTAAACATAAGCCGCGCTGGTCCGCTGCTCCCCGGAATTGATCCGCGACATTTTAGTTTTGTCTAACGGCGGTCATCGTGAAGGCTAAAGGAAATTCACCGGTCCACGCCTATCGTGCGGTGATTCAGGGCTTGCCGGCGGTCTATGCCTGCGACGCGCAGGCCGAATCACGTTTTACAATGACGCCGCGGTCGCTCTCTGGGAACGAGCACCGGACGCTGGCTAACCAATTTAAAAAAATTCTAGACTTTATGAGCCGGCCGGAGTAATATCACGGGAGCGACTTTTGCTATTTTTTTAATCTCGCAGCTCGATCAAGCATTTAATTGGTTTTTGGGGCTTCGTTGATCACTTGCTTGGTGGATAGTCAGATTTAGCGATCTTTCTTTCCCGCAGCCCGCCTCCATTTCTGCAAGCGTCGCCGGTAAGTAGCCGTGCTCAGATTCACGCGAACCTTGATCCTCGTCTTGGGCCTGTGCCCTGGCCTGGCATTTGCCCACATCTCCTGGTCTGACTCCGTGCCGACGGATGTCCCCGGCATGGTAGAGGTCCTGCCAAATTCGTTTGCTCGGATCAACGGAGTGCTTGATGATTTCGATCGGCCGGCAAAGAGAACCATGGCTCTGGAACTGGGGCCCAAGTTAATCGAGCTGAAGGCCTTCTACTTGGAAGAGCGCCAGGAGGTCAGCGCGCCGGCAGGATTCCTGAACACGCCCCGCGCTACTCAGTGGGGCAGGTACTTCAACCTTTTCGCCATGTCCTCCCAGTTCGGCGGGAAACTCATCGGCGAGAGCGAGCTGGCCTATAGCACATTGGGATTGCCGACGCTGCCCGAGCAGCCGCCCAGCATGGCCCGCGTCGGTCTTAAGGGAACCTGGGGCAAAGCCGGCTATGGAGTATCTCATCGCTCCTTCGGTCGAGGATTCGTTTCGATGGGCGGCGCGAAGGTCGAGCACCCTCGCGACGAAAATCAATTGTGGGCGGAATATGATTTCGGTCTGTTCCGATGGCGCGCAGCCACCGGCGAGACATCGGAAGAAAACTCGGCGGCCAACCGACTCACGCTCACAAGGTCCGCTGCCACTTCTTTCCATCTCAGCAAGCCCAATTGGAGCGCGTCACTGTCATCGACTTATTCCGTCATCGGGCAAGAGGAAGCCGTGAGTCAGAAAACCGCCGCGTTGACCAATGGTCTCACCCTCGTCTTCCGTCCCGCGGCTTTTCTGACGATCGAGCCGAATCTCGGTTTCAAACAGGAATGGGATCGAATCACCGGACTGCAAACCGACACACCATCGGCCGCTTTCGCGTTGTCATGTACGCCGTCGCGAGACTTTCAATTAGTTGGACGAGCGTCCTACGCCCAAGGCATGAGCGGTGACCCTCTGAAAGATGCTTCGACGGTCAATACCGCCGCCAGCTTGAATTGGAACATGGGCAAGTCTTTTCTCGGCGACCAATCCTTATCTTTCCAGGTCGACTACAGAAATGATCTCCGCCCCAAGGTGCCTGAGAGCTCGCAGGCAAATCTCACTGGCTTGATTCAGTTCAAGATCGCTGGATTTTGACCAGGCAGTGAAGGGAATTTCGCGCGTTCACTTTCAGCGTTACCGCCAAACCAACGACTTAAAGTGGCCGGCCTTCGACAACGATATCGTCGCCGTTGGCTAGTTTGACCCCGCCGGCGCGTCACATGGTCAACTTTCGATAGAGTTGCGGCAGCCGGCGCGGCAACAATCTCACGTCGGCCAGAACTTCATAGCTGAAATCGTCCATCATCGCGCGCAAATAATCGTTCCCCTCCTTGTCGACGGTGAGACAGAAAGGATGAATGCCCTCGAGCCGCGCTTCGATGAGCGCCATGCGCGTATCCTGCACGGCGTAGGCTTTCTCGGAGCTCTCCTGGGAATAGCCGCGGTCTTGCGGGCGGCCGTCGCTGATCAAGAAAAGAAACTTGGCTCGCGTCTGTTCTTGTCTGAGTTTTGCCGTGGCGTGGCGGATCGCCGGGCCCATGCGGGTCGCGTGCAGCGGACCGATCCGGCCAAACCGCTTGGCGATTTCCAAGTTGAATTCGTCACCGATGTCCTTGATGACGTAGAACTCCACGTTGTCGCGGCCATGACCTGAGAAACCGTAGACCCCGTACCGGTCGCCGATGGTTTCCAGCGCGTCGCTCATCAGTACGATCGCTTCTTTCTCGACATCGATGATGCGCCGCTGCGCGCGCTCGAACAACGGGCCGCCGCCGCGTAAGCCGGCCGCTTCCGCAGGCCGGCCAATGGCTTCGCCGGTCGAGCCGCTCATGTCGAGCAGAAACGCCACCCCGACATCGCGCTCGCTCTTGTGATGCCGCCAGAAAACTTTCTCTGACGGCGTGATGCCGGCGCGCAGGTCGGCCAATGCTTCGATGGCGGCGTCTAAATCATGCTCGACGCCATCCGGCAACCGTTTCTCTTTGCGGTATATTTCCGGCATCACCTGCTCGAACTCGCCGCGAATCTGTTTGAGCAATCCGCGGCGATTCAGCAATATATCGCGATAAAAATTGAGATCGCCCGGCGGCATGATCTTTTCGTACACCTTGCACCAGCCGCTCCGAAATCGGTTTTTGAAGACATCCCATTCGTCATAAATAAACGTATTCGGCTGTGTCGCCGTAAGCGGGCCGGTGTCGTCATCGTCGTGGGATGAAGGACGCCGTGACACGCTTTGCATGCGCGGGTCGCGCTTGTCGAGCTCTCGCAGAAGATTCCGCACCATCTGGCTGGTCTGCGGATCTTGTTCCTCTCCTTCTTCATCCGAATCTCTCGGCTTCGGCGTCCGTTGACTGCGCAGCAGATCCGCCAGCTCGTCGGCGGTGAGCGATTTTCGTTGTTCCCGGGAATTCGCTTCCGGACGGGTTAGTACCTGCGCCAGCTCCGGCCTGAAATCGCCGCGATAGTCGACGCCCTGCGGCGACAGGTATTCTCGCTCTCTACCCACTAGAGATGGCAATGCGCCATCGTCGCTCAGTAACTTATCGTCAACCCAACGAATGGAACGTCTGGAACCGCTGGAACGATTGGAACCCCTCCGTCGGCTTGAACTATTTGAACGGCTTGAACGTTTTGAACTGTCATCGAATTTTACAAATTCAGTTTCTTCAAGATAGTCGTTATTGATCTTTGCCAGCCGCGCGTAAATTCGCAGCGTCGCTTCGGCAGCATCTTCCACGGTCGCTCCCGGCTCGATGAGCAATCGCGCCATCGCGCCAATTTCCTGAGCAACTTTTCTATGTTTTGAAGGGACTTTCATCCCGTGTGTTTGGCCCAGGCCCAGGCGAACCAGATATTCGAGCAACGCCTCGCGCGCGGGCAGCAAAACCATTTCCAGCCGCAGCGTCAAAGTCAGCCGGCGCATCTCATCATACGCTTTTGCGATGCCGCGGTAGTCGTGCATGACCCGCGCTTCCACGCGGCTGCTTTCCAGGATCGAAAAAATATCCAGCGCCAAGCGCTTATTCGGAAACAATCTGAAAAATCGCGTCAGCTCCGTCGCGCCTGGATGCCCGTGGTGACCTTCGTAACCATGATCATGAGCGTGATAATCCGGCGGTTCCGCCAGCTTTGGCCGAAGATCCTCGAACCTGGTTGCCGCTCGATCGAACTTGAACTTAAAGCTGCCGAACTCGATATGTCCCGCCTGCTGCGTGAGCATGACTTTGAGAAAGTCGAAGTTGTCCGATTGAGTATCGAATCGTTCAACGACCACAGGAAGAAAAATAGCCGTGCCGTCGCTCGTCGCCACGTCGTTCTTGGACCAGCCGATGTTCTTTTCGACGAGTTGCCTGAGGTCCTGCAGGTCGACGCTGCGCTCGGTCAGCGCATGGCAGTAGAGCCGCAGCATCTCACGGATCGGCGCGATCTCAACGGCGGGTGAATCGGAGGAAGACATGGGAGTGATTAAGAAGAGAAGACAATTTACCGCAAAGAACGCAAAGGGCGCAAAGTAAGGAATGAAGAACAATGCATTGATTCGTACAAAAGGTGCGTGTTGTCATTTCGACCAAAGGGAGAAATCTTTCGTAGGGGCGCAGCATGCTGCGCCCAATTTGGTCTACGGTTGGCGATTCATTTTTTGCGTACTTTGCGTTCTTTGCGGTTGAAATTCCTAAGGAAAAATTGCCGCGACGACTTCATCGAGGCTGCGCTGCACCTGTGGATCGTCGGTGATACCCCAGGTCACGGCGACGTGGCAGGCCCGGCGCGGCGCGATGCCTTCCTTGATCAGCCGCCCGGCGTAAATCAGCACGCGCGTGCTGGCTCCCTCCTTGAGCCCGTGTTCGCGCAGGTTACGCACTTTGTGACCGAGTCTGGCGAGCTGAATCGCGGTCGCGTCATCGACGCCGGATTCATGCGCGATGATTTTTGCCTCCCGCTCCGATTCGGGAAATTGGAAATCCAAGGCGACGAAGCGCTGGCGCGTGCTGTGTTTCAAATCCTTCAAGGCATTCTGATAACCGGGATTGTACGAGACCACGAGCAGGAAACTATCGGCCGCTTCGACGACCTCGCCGAGCTTGTCGATGGTCAGCAAACGGCGGTGGTCGGTCAAAGGATGGATAATTACCGTGGTGTCTTTGCGCGCCTCGACGATCTCATCGAGATAACAAATGCCGCCGGTCTTTACGGCGCGCGTAAGCGGCCCGTCGATCCAACGCGTGCCGTTGGCGTCGAGCAGATAGCGTCCGACCAAATCGCTTGCGGTTAAGTCTTCGTGGCACGCGACGGTGACGAGCGGCACCGCGCCGTTCGAATTCGAACCGTTTGATCCCGTTCTCGCCTGGTCCTTGACGACCGTCAACGGCTGGCCGAGTTTCCACGCCATGTATTCGACGAAGCGGGTCTTACCCGTGCCGGTGGGCCCCTTCAATAATACGGGCACGCGCTGGCGATACGCCGCCTCGAAGATCTCGACTTCATCAGAGCTCGGCACGTAAAAGGGCTCTTCTTTGATAATAAATTCTTCGATCCGATATTGATTGATTGGCTCATTCATCGCTGCTGATGCCTACACTTTCTGCGTGCAAATGTTTTTACCACGACCATCTGAGCGCAGCGAAGCGGCAACCCAAACCCGGATCATCTCCCGCAAAAGCGCAAAGCCCGCAAAGGAAAACATTGGTCATTTCGACCCGTGCGGCAAGACTCACGGCAAACTCCGGGCAAACCCTTCTGAGATCCGTTTTCGAACCTCCGGACACGGCTTGAACGGAGGCCGTCGGCACCGGTTGAACGGAGCGATTTCATCGAGCGGTGGAACGTTATGAACGCGGCTCGCCGCTCGCGGCGAGCGCCTTACTTCGTGCCCTTCGCCCCCTTCGCGGTAATAATCCGGTCTTAGATCCCCCTTGGCGCCTTTGCGCCTTGGCGGGAGAAAACTCTTCTCCGAACCTTTGTGCGCTTCGTGGTGAATCCGCATACCTAATCGAAGCTATTACTGCACAGGGCTCGTGCTGCGCGCCACCTTGCCGGGATAAGCGCCGGTGTGCTCGCCCTTTTCGATGAGCACTTGGCCGTTCACCACGGTAAACTCGATTCCTCGGGCAAGCTGCTTGCGGCGCTTGGCGCCGCCCGGCAGGTCATAGGCTTCGCCCGGTTCCAGCGGGCCGATGGTAGCGGGATCGAAGACCATTAGATCCGCCGCCATGCCCTGCCGCACCATCCCCCGGTCATACAAGCCGAAGAGCGAGGCCGGTATGAACGTGAGCTTCCGGATCGCGTCCTCCAGTGACATGATCTGCTTCTCGCGAACCCAGTGCGAGAACAGATAGGTGGAGTAACTATAATCGGTCCGAAAAACCACGTGCGCCCCGCCGTCCGACTGCCCGATAATGGTGTACGGGCTCGTCAGCAGCGCTTTCATGGCCGCTTCGTCGCTGTTCACTTCGCGCCGTTCGAATTCCGTTTCCAAGTTTTCTTCCAACACGAGATCGAGGAGCGCATCGAGCACGTCTTTGTTCTGTTCCAGCGCGATCTCGGCGACGCTCTTTCCCTGGAGATGTTGGTTCTTCGCCAGCGCCGGCCGGAACACGAACTGCAAGTCCCAGCGGCGCGTGAAGTCGCCTGCAAGATTGGGGTTCATCGGCGTTTCGACCGCCTCCCGGTGAAGTTTGGCGCGCGTCTCCGGATCGCGGAAAGCTTCTTTGCGCATTTCCAGCGGAAGCAGCATGACGTTTTTCCACGTCGGCATGGCGTCGAAGTGCTGCGCGGTCTTGAGCGTGTAGCGCAGGTCGCCGGGGCGCGGCATGACGAATTGGTAAGCGCGATGCCCTTGGCGCATCAGGCTCTCGGTTTCTTCGAGCTGCTTGCGCCAGCGGTCGGGAGCGACCGCCGCCTGCGTGATGTTGCCGTAGAAAACCGGGCAACGGGTGGTCTTGGCCACCTCCGTCCCGAGCTTGCGATCGCCGCCGAACTGAATGACGCCGCGTCCGACTTCGTCGACCACGCCCGCCACGGCGAAAATTTCTGAATCAGCGGCGAGATTGGTCGGAGCCAGCCGGCCGTCCCAATCGAAATGGCGCGGGTTGCGCTCGAAGGACACGCCCACGGCGCCGGCTTCGATGCCCTCGCGGACGATCGCCTTCATCGCCGCTACTTCTTCATCCGTCGCGTGCCGCTCCTGGGATGCGTCGCCCATAACGTAGCGGCGCACGGCGGAATGACCGATGAGCGAGGCGACGTTCACGCCGAGCCGTTGATCCAGCGCATCGAGATATTGCGGGATGGTTTCCCACGACCATTGGACTCCGGCTTGGATAGCCTCCAGCGGAATCGCTTCCACGTGGGACAAAACTCCTGCGAGGTTTTGACGATCTTCCTTATGCGCCGGCGCCAGCGCCAGAGAACAGTTGCCGATAACGACGGTCGTGATTCCGTGATAGCAAGAGTAAGTGCAAAGCGGGTCCCAGGTAACCTGGGCATCGTAGTGCGTGTGATTGTCAATAATCCCGGGAGCGACCACCAGACCATCCGCATCGATCACTCGGCGCGCCTCGCCGCTCACTCGTCCAATCTCGACGATCCGCCCGCCGCTAACCGCGACGTCGCCGTGAAATCCCGGCAGTCCGGACCCGTCGATAATCTTTCCGTCTTTGATGATCAGATCGTACGCCATTGCGCCTCCTATACCTTAACCGCCAACAAGTTTGTCGCAGTGAAGACTGTTGTTCTGCATCGAAAGTAGTCGTTGACGCGGTTGCTGTCAACGCTGAGCCGCCTCAGCGTGCAACCGTATGCCCAGCGCACTTACCACTTTAAGAATGGTATCAAAGTCCGGACTACGTTCACCTGAGAGCGCCTTATAAAGACTCTCCCGCGCAAAAAATCACGGGGTCAGGTCTAGTAGGAATGCACAACTCATCGTTCTTGTCATAACCGTTGCGGATTTTTTTTTAGTCGGGGCGGTTCATTTTAAACGTGCTCGATCTAAGGGGAAACCATTGGGTAGGTCTCTCCTCACGAATCTGTGCCGAATCTCGCTTGAGCCCGACGCTGATTAGTACTTAGCGAGTATTCCCGGCTCTAACTGGGTGAGATGATCGGCAATCGCTTGCTGGTCGATCCTCTCGGCGATATCCTCGTATCCGGCTTGTTTGACCATTGCCGGAAACCGGGTCTTTAGCTGCGTCAAAGTCCAGCGGACTGGATCTTCCACGCCTTCGTCCTTCATTTTGTGGGCCGCTTGCTCGCCGCCGGAGGCGCCGACGTGATAGTGAGGATTTTTGTAGAAGCAATCGAAGCGCAGAATTCTTTTACCCTCGTTCTCTGAACCGGCGGTCGTGACGTCGAACGTCAGCCCTTCATCGTTGCCGCCGAGACCGCTTCGGTGCGCGATGGTCATGCGCATTCCCGCTTGCTCGATAACAATCGGATCGCTCTTCGTCGTCGACGCTGCTTGGTTTTCCATCGATCGGCCCTCCTCTGGTGATAGATTCATCTTGGCAGAACTCATTACATTTTAGTTTCTACCTGTCAAACCGACGCCGAATGACCGATTGAATCTTGCGCCACATCTTCTGCGTATGAACATCCAATGCCATGTATTCCATTGGAGACTTCTTCCTTCACCCGTCAGTCTATCCACTGACGATGCGGATTGCGTCGCTTACAAATCAATCAGAATGACAACCTTCGTGCCACTTCATGCGATGCTCAATGGCGCGGGCCAACGCCGGTGAGATGCAAGACGACAAACAGCAGGGCCACGCCGATGGCGTGGAACCCAACCACGTACACCCAGCGTGGTGCGCTGGTGGTGGATCCCTGGTCGGGCCCCACGCCGGAGCCGGGATAGGAGAGCAGATCAGCCTGCGACACCTTACGCCGCTCGTGCTGCTTGCGCCGCCCGTACGGGGTCATGCCCCACGGCTTGTACACCGACAGCGTCGCAGCCGCGAGCAACACCAGCAGGCCGCCCGCAGCGTGGACCACAAGTTGAATCCGCAGCGCGCGGAAATCGCCAGTGGACAATGTCGTCTCTGCCGCTATGCCTGACATGCCGCTCACTGCCTGCATGTGCCGCAGCAAGACGACGGTAGCACCGGTGGTCAGCAGGAACTTCACCAGGATCCAATAGTGCCGGAACAAGGCCCACTGGGTGCCCAGTGACTGGACAAGCCCGGTTAGCAGTGCAGCCAGGCTGAATGGGACGATGACGAACCAGCCGATCAACTCCATCGAGAGATAGGCGGCACGCACCATCTGCGCATCGTGGCTTGTCAGACCGACGATGGCGAGAGCTAGGTAAGCAACGACTGCGCCGAGCCAGCCGACCGAGAAAGTGATATGCGCGGTGAGCGCAAATTTGCGTAGGCGGGGTGTCATAGTCATAGCGTTCGAATGGGGAGGTCGAGGCGGCCGACCAATCATCGCCAGCGGTTGAGCCCTTGTGTAATTAAGCTGTCCTCAGACATTTACCCTACCTGGGCCCGCGTGCGCGGGCATAACGATTGGCTTCGCAGAAGCTAGAGAATTTAGCCACTTCCTGTAGAGATATTAACGATATACATACCGTTCGTCTATGGCTGCGCGACCATCCCCCGGTTTTTTATCCTTCATCCTTCATCCTTTCCTACTCCCCAACTTCGCCAACAACTCGCCCCACTTCGCCTGGAGCTTTTTTCTATCTTCGGCATTAAACACATTGGTCTTGGCAAATTGCTCGCGCCACGCAAACGGCTTGCAGGCATTGATCAGCATGCGCCCGACGGTCAAATCACCTGCCGCGCGGCGCGCCGGCGACACACGCGGGTCGAGATCCGCCGTCCAGGCGTCGCGCACCACATCGATAGCCGTCGTCGGATCGACACGGGTACACATGGCCCACAGAACTTCGTCTTGATTGGTCGGATCGATGTCGTCATCGACGGTGACGTAGTAAGTCTTCATGTCGCCGTGGCGAAAGCCCGCCGCCGTGATCAACGCCTGCTTGGCGTGGCCCGCATAGCGCTGCTTGAGCGACACCACAGTGAGGAGGCCGTTGTAGAAACCCCAAACACCCGCGACATCGGTGATGCCCGAGCGTTCAAGATGCTCCCACAGATGCACGTAGTTGGTGAAGTTGCTCCAGTTGATCGGACGGAGCGGCGGCGCGCCGGCGATGATCGGATTGTTACGGTAATAAATGCGCTGGATGCGCACCACCGCTTCCGGCCCTTGATGCGTGTAGTAGCCGGGCCATTCGCCGAACGGTCCTTCGACAGCCGTCTCTTCGCTCTCCGGAGGGATCACGCCTTCAACGACGATCTCGGCTTGCGCCGGCACGGGCAACTTGGTGAGCGGCAGCTCCACCACATCCACCGGACTGCCACGATACGCGCCCGCTAAATCGTACTCCGAAGTACCGAATGGCGGCGACATGGACGCGGTCATCCAGGTTACCGGCTCGCAGCCGAACACGACGGCAACCGGGGCTGATTTTCCTTCCTTCCAATACTTCTGGGCGAGAATGCGGCCGTGCTTCTGCGGATTGATCCACAGGCTGATGCGATCGCGGCGCTGAATCATCGCGCGGTAACAACCCATATTCACCCAACCCTGCTCGGGGTCGCGCACGATGACCATATCTTGCGTGCCGATGTAGCGCCCGCCGTCGCCGGGGTGCCAGCGCGGCGCGGGAAAGCTTTCGATGTTGACGTCGTCACCCTGCTGCACGTTTGCGAGAACCGGTCCGTCCTTCACGACGCGCGCAGAAAGCGGCACGGAGCCCGCACGCTTATCGCGCCAGCGGCGCAGCAGCTCCAAGGGATGGATGTCAATCGGCAAATCCATCGCCAGGGCGAAACGCCGGATTGTCCGGTTTGCGTTGGCGCAGACTCGATGCCCCGCCGGATAGCCGGAAAACTTGTCGAAGACGAGCATCGGCCCGCCGCGCTCCGCAGTCAGTTCAGTGAGACCGCCGACATCGAGTTCCAAGTCGGCGCCTTCGATAAATTGCACCTCGCCCACTGCATCCGCTGCTTTGATGAAGTCGCCTAGAGAGTCGAACGGCATTGCTCCTCCAAGAAGTCGGTAAGGAGTAAGTAGTTAGGAGTGAGGCTTCCGATTCCGAAAACTCCTGACTCCTTACTTTTCACTCCTTACTGTTGTTCCGCAGCGCGGCGTAAACCTTCTCCGCCGTGATCGGCAGATCCTTGATCCTCACACCCACCGCATCTTCGATCGCGTTGGCAATGGCTGGAGCCGCTGGGCTGATCGGGTTTTCGCCGATGCCTTTGACTTTGTACGGGCCGACACCTTCGCCGCTGGCGACGATCACGGTCTTGAGCGCCGGGATGTCTTTGACGGTGGGGATTTTATACTCGCCGAAGTTAGCCACTTCGACGCGCCCGTCCTGCACCGGCAGATGTTCGATCAATCCGTAACCGATGCCCTGAACGACGCCGCCGTCGATCTGCCCCTGATGTCCGGCGGGATTCATAATCATGCCCGTGTCGTGCGCTGTCGTCAGTCGACGCAATGTAACCTCGCCGGTTTCCGGATCGACGGCAACTTCCGCAACCTGAGCGGCAAACGCGGTCACGGGAGAATGATCATCATCCTTATTCAAGGACTCCCCGGTGATGGAGCGGCCGGCTTGCGCCAACAGCTCGTCCCAACGCTGCCGTTTCTTGGCCTTCTTGTTGACGATATCTTTTTTGTCGAGGACTATGTCGCTCTTCACCCAACCCAGCATCGTCTCCGCGAGCCCCAGCAATTCCTCTTTGGCCGCTCGCGCCGCTTGGAATGCAGCGCCGCTGGCAACGCGAGTGCCCCGGCTGCCGCCCAGGCCCGTGTCTGAAGAAACCCCGGAGTCGGTGTCTAGAGTTTCGATCTGAATCTCGGCGGGATCGCACCCAAGCTCTTCGGCAACGATCTGCCTGAGCGTCGTGTAAGTACCGGTGCCTTGTTCGAAAAACGATGTATGGATCAGGATCGCGCCGTCGGGACTGAGCTCGACTTTGAGCGACGTGGTGCCGCCGCCGGGCCCGCGATAGCCCATCGCCACACCGCGCCCGATGTATTTTCCTTTCGCTGTCGCATACCCTGCCGCTTTCGCCGCGGCCTTGAGCGTCTCCTTGGCTTTGATCGCTTGATAGTGACCGCCGGTCAGCGTGATGTCGCCCTCTTCCATGAGATTTTTCATGCGGAACTCGTAGGGATCCATGCCAACTTTGCGCGCAACACAATCCATGTGCGATTCCGCGGCGAAAAAACCTTGCGGCTCTCCGGGCGCGCGCATCTGTCCGCCGGGAAGATTGTTCGTGTAGACGCGAGACACCGCGATGCGTGCGTGCTCGGCTCGATAACAGCCGCCCGCGTGAGCGATGCCGCCGACGACTGCTCCCGGTCTAAACCCGCCGTAGGCGCCAGAGTCGAGATAAGCTTCCATCTGATGGGCGACCATCGTGCCATCGCGCTTGACCCCGGTTTTCAATTTTAAAATCGCCGCGTGCCGCGGCGCGCCGGCAAAAAACTCTTCGCGGTATTCCATCACCATCTTAACGGGGCGCCGGCTGCGCAGCGCGAGCAAATAACAGACCGGCTCGTCGATCGGCGCGCCTTTGCCGCCGAAGTCCCCGCCGATGGATACCGGGTTCACGCGAATTTTCTCCGTGGGAATGCCGAAGGCCTGCGCCATGCTCTGTTTCAAGCCGTGCGGCACTTTGTTGGGCGACCACATCTGCACCCGTTCCTGTTCGTCGATCGATACCAGGCAACAGTGCGGTTCGAGAAAAGACTGATGTACGCGCGAAACTGTGAAAGTGTTTTCCACAATCACATCGGATTGCGCAAATCCGGTTTCGACGTCGCCACGCGTAAACACGTCGTGAACAAAACGATTCGTCGGATGATCCAAGGGCTTGGGAAGTCCTTTATAACTGCCCACGTCGGGATGGATCAGCGGCGCGCCCTCCTGAATCGCCGACTCCGGATCGAATACGGCAGGCAACTCTTCGTAATCGATTTGAATAAGCTCTAAGGCATTTTCAGCTTGCTCGAGCGTCTCCGCCGCCACCGCGGCGACGCGTTCGCCCAAAAAACGCACTCGATCCTGCGCGAGAACGGAAATGTCGCGGTAACGGCGCCCGTAAAGAATCCCCCTCACGTCGTTTCCCGTGATCACGGCGCGCACGCCCGGCGCCTTTTCCGCGCGCGAAACATCGATGCGCTTGATGCGCGCATGGGAATACGGACTGCGCAGCGTCTTGGCCCAAAGGGTTTGGGGCAAGAGCACGTCCGACGTGTAACGAGCTTCGCCGGTAACCTTTCCGGTGTTATCGGTGCGCGGTGTCGAATGACCAATGACGTGGTAGCTCACAGGGTCCTCCTAACGCAAAACGGAGTGCTGGAGTATTGGAATATTGGAGTATTGGGTATCCCCGAAAACCCATCCCTCCATCACTCCAACTAAACTTACAGATACCCCTTCTCCTTATAGTACTTCGCCGCGCCGGGATGGAGCGCAACCGGCAGCGGGCACTTTTCCGTGCCACGGCAAAGATTGCGCATGTCCAATGGCTGATCATCGTCGACCGGGATTACTTTCTGTCTTTCGTCGATCGTCTCGATAACGGCGTAAGCGACGCGGTTCGGCAGCCAGCGATGCGTCACCAGCGCCCAGCCGCTGTAGTCGATCGTCAGCGCGTCTTCTTTTAGCTGCCGGTAACGGCTCCTCGGCAACACGGTTCGAGAATAACCCATCTGTTCGAGCTTTTTGATGATCGCCGGTTCGAGAGGAATGATCTCATAGCCGCTGTCGAGCGCCTGGTCGAGCCAGCCGCCGGGCGTGCTGACGCCTTCGTCGAAGACTGCGTTGATCGAACGCTTCGCAATACTCGTGAGCCTCTCCGGAGAAAATGGACGGCTGCACTCTTGTACTTTTCCGCCCCAGCGTTTGATCTTGTCGAACGACAATCCGTGCAAAGAAAGGATCGTCGAGATCGTATAATAGGTCCCGTTGTTGACGCCAGATAGACGCGTCGAGACATGCAACGGAATCTTTCTCCGGGCAATATCGTACAATGACTTCACGCCGAGATTTTTGTCGACGACCAATGCGATGCGGTCCCAAGACGGCAAGCAGCCGAGCACCCGCAATGGCAGTTTCTGTTTGTAATAACCCTTGCCGCGACAGGCCATCGTCACCAACGCCGCGGGATTGACGTAGGCGATATCCACGCGCCGCGTGCCCACTTCGAGGGGCGCGAGCATGCCGCCGTAAGTATCGCCATTGATGCCGATCCGCAGCAGGGTTTTCTTCGCCTCCCTTTTCCCCGAGGTGAGCGAAACAAACAATTGGCTAGCCAGCTCGCCGGAGCATTTTGTGAAAACCCCGGCTGCAATCTCCAAGCCCGTAGTCGCTCTGATCTGCGGCGGCGCAAGATGGGTCAGCATAGAGACGGATCCTTCCCGATCGAGTTTTCTGCGTTGCAAACAAAGCAATGCAGCACGGCAGTTTCAGACTGACTACTTCATCTGAATGTTTTTCGCTAGAGGGCGAGGCTTCCCGGACGGTGGTCTTCGCAGGGGCGGGTTTCAAACCCGCCCCTGCAGAAACCGTTTTTTGCAGGTGTGATGAAGGGGACACGCGAAAGCAACAGGAGAAGAACGAATCTAAATGATCCCGGCGGCCTTAAGCTCCGCCAGCCGTTCCTTGGATAAACCCAGCTCGCCGCAGAGAATTTCCTCGTTGTGCGCGCCCATAGCGGGGCCGAGAAAATCCACCGAGCCGGGCGTTGCGGAGAACTTCGGCACGACGTTTTGCACGATCGCCTCGCCGAGGTCGGAGTCGGGCACCCGCACCATCGCCTCCCGCGCGCGGTATTGCACGTCGCGAAAGACGTCCTCCATGTCAAATACAGCAGAGTAGGCGACTTCGAATTTGTCGAACTGCTCGATCACCTCATCGCGCGTGTGCTTCTCGATCCAATCGCCGACGATGCCGTTGATCTCGACGGAATTGATCACCCGCGCGGGATTATCGATGAACTTCGGATCGGTGGTGAGCTCCTTGCGCCCGATCGCCTCGGCTAATCGCACCCAGACGTTCTGCGTGCTGGCCGCAAGCGTGAGATATTTCCCTTCTTTGGTTCGAAACATGGAACTCGGCGCCACGTAAGCGACTCGGTTGCCGGTGCGGTGATGAACCGTCTTCATTTGATCGTATTGGATCGGATCGAAGTCCAAAAAACGAAAAACCGCTTCGAAGAGCGCGAGGTCAATCACCTGCCCCTCGCCACCGCGCAGGTCGCGATGATAGAGCGCCATCATGATCGATAACGATCCGAAAATCCCCGCGATCAAATCACCGAGCGGGTAACCCGGCGACATCGGCGGGCCGTCCGGTTCGCCAATGAGATTCGTGAGCCCGCTCATCGCCTCGGCGACGCGGCCGAAGCCCGCTCGGTTCTTGTATGGGCCGGTCTGGCCGAAGCCTGAGATGCGCAGGAGTATGATGCGCGGATCGATGCCGCGAATCACATCCGGCCCGATGCCCCATTTCTCGAAGGTGCCGGGCCGGTAATTTTCCACGATCACGTCTTTGTCTCTGATGAGCTGCTTGAAGATCTCCGCGCCTTCCGGCTTGCCGAGATCGAGCGTGATGCAGCGTTTATTCCGCGACACAGACTTCCACCAGAGCGGAATCCCGTCCATGATCGGTTCCAGCTTCCGTTGGCCGTCGCCGTATTTAGGATGTTCGATTTTGATGACGTCAGCGCCGAAGTCGGCGAGCAATACCGTAGCAAACGGCGCCGCCACCATATTGCCGGCATCGATCACCCGTACGCCCTTGAGCGGTTTATTCTCGCTGATCTTCGTCAGCGGAAAATCGTAGTGTTCCTTGATATAGTCGCTCATCGTTTGGCGCTTACCCCGCTCTTACTTCAGCTGGTTCAGGAATCAACACCGCTAAAGTCCCTTTAAACGATCCTTTCGCTTCAAGCCGCCGGGTTCTAGATTGTGACAGGAAGGCGGCTCTGTGTCCGTCATTCCCGCGTACGCGGGAATCCAGGCTATTTGATGTCTAAATCGAAAAGTTAACCTGGATGCCGGCCGGAGTTTATCCTGAGCGCATCGAAGGACCGGCATGACGAGCTTTCGCTTCGGCTGCCCAGAGGAACGTTAAACTTGCCGGCATTTTATGCATAAAACCATGAGAAATAAACCCATCAGGCGACCGTGCGTTTGACGATCCGCGCGAGCCTGGCTTAGTATCCGGGCAGCAAATTTTTCTATGGAGGATTCACTCATGGCGGAACCGGCAAAAATCGTCACAGGCATCGGCAAGGCGGAGCTGCATCGCATACTCGTGCGCGGTTATGATCTCAATAAAGAGTTGGTGGGCAAAATTACTTTTACGGATATGACTTCGCTCATCCTGCGCGGCCGGCTGCCGACGCCGAATGAGGCAAAAATGCTCGACGCTCTTCTGGTCATTCTCGTCGAGCACGGCATGGTCTCTCACGTGGTCGCGGCGCGTCTGATTTATCACTGCGCTCCCGAGGCGATGCAAGCCGCGGTCGCCGCCGCGCTTTGCGGCGCCGGCAGCGTTCATCTCGGATCTTCCGAATGGTCGGCGAAAATGTTGACCGAAGCGCTCCCAGCCGGCGCGCAGAATCCTGATTTTAACGCCATTGCAGCTTCGATCATCGACAACTACGGCAAGAGAAAACAGCGCATGCCCGGCATCGGCCACCGCACGCATGCCGAAGGCGACCCGCGCGCGGACACGCTGTTCGGCATCGCCGAAGAAACCGGCGTCTATGGAAAATATTGCGAGCTGCTTCAGGCCTTGTCGAAGGTCGCGACCGAGCGCCGCAAGAGATTGATTCCCGTCAATGTCACGGGCGCGATCGGCGCCATTGCGCTCGACATGGGCTACCCGTGGCAGATCACCAAAGCGTTCGCCTTGATCGGCCGGACGCTCGGCACCATCGGCCACATCGCCGAAGAAATCCAAAGCCCCATGGCGCCGCAGATCGACGCCGCCATCAAGCAAGCGCTTGTTTACGAGCCGGTGCGAACATAAACCATCTCGGGTCTCCCCCTCCTCTTTCCTCCCCCGCAGCGCTTATCTTTACCCGTAATCCCCCTGGCTGGGAAATGGGCGCTTTGACGGGGTGAGCTGTTGTAGAGAATGAAGCTGTTTGCAAATCAAGAAGCCGGTAGCGATGTCGTGGAGGCGTTGCAAGC
>JBOHVN010000285.1:0-38776 GCA_050735675.1 Binatia bacterium
CCAGAGGGCAGACAAAGAGGTCTGCCCCTACATCGACAACCATATGAACGCGAATTGGACCGCCGCGTTGGCTTGACACTCAGCCGGATTGGCAGTACGCGAAAGCGTAGCGCGTAATCAGGAGGAACAAATGTTTCACTCGGATCTTACCCCGTTCGGCGTCGGCATGGAGCGGCTGACGAGAGGTCGGCTCGTGCGACTCCAGGCTGCGATGAAACGCGAAGGGCTCGGCGCGCTCTTACTGACGGATTTTTTGAACGTTCGCTACGCGACCAATACGGTCATGATGCTCGGCCTGCGCGCCACCGGCATCCAACGCTTCGTGCTCGTGCCCGCCGAAGCCGAGCCGCTGATATGCCAGCGCGAGCTATCGCGCAAGACCCACTATCGCAGCCTGCGTTTCGACGCCTACATGTTCGCCATGCGCCCGCCGGTGGCGACGGAGGATTTCGTCAACCAAGCGGTCACCGGGTTGAAGCAACTGGGCGCGGCCGGCGAGCGTGTCGGCGTGGATTATTTAAATCTGGCCGCGGTCGATGGCTTGAAAGACGCCGGCATTCAATTGGTCGACGGCTGGCCGGCGATCAATCAAGCGCGGGTGATCAAGACCGTTGACGAATTGCAATTGATCCGCTGGACAACCAGAGCGAAAGAGCGCGGCTACGATCTCGTGCGCGAAGAACTACGCCGCTCCGATCCGCCGGAAGACAGACTCAGCCGGGTCATGCTCGACTACTTGATGGACCAGGGTTTCGAAGCCGGCAGCGAATTCATTTCCATCTACGATTCTTCCACCGCCGATACGCGCCCGCACAACGAACCCATGGGCGCCGATCTCGCCGTCAAGGAAGGCGACCTGGTGATCTGCGACGCCACCGTCGCCGGACCGGGCGGTTACTACAGCGACTTTGCTCGCACCTTCAGCCACGGTACGCCGACAGCCGACACCAAGCAGCGCTACAAAGAAGCCTATTACTCTTTGCAAGAGGCGTTGAAGCTGGTAAAACCCGGGCCGTGCACGGAGGCGTTTCGCCATTTCGGCAAGGGCGCGTCCAAAAGGCTGCCAGGATTCGACGGCTATCACGGCGTCGGCTTGTGCGTTTACGAATCGCCCTGGCTGCGCGGCGGCGACCCGCAAAAATATATGGTCTCGCTTGAGGAAAACATGATCGTCGCCCTGGAAGTGAATCATTATCCGGTCAAGCTCGAACACCTGCTCCGCGTCACCGCCGACGGCGCCGAAATCTTGTCGCAATATCCCGTCGACCCGGAACTGGTGCCCGCGTAAGAATCAGCAAACCACAGAGAGCCTAGCGCGGCAAAGCCGCAATCAAAATCGAACCAGACATTTCACCACGAAGGTCGCGAAGAGCACGAAGTTTAGGAGCGATGCCGTAATCTTTCGAGGTTTCCCCCTCCTTCATCCTTCTCCCCCGCACGCGCCCGCACGCGGGGGAGGAAAGAGGTGGGGGCGCTTCCGGTCAATTCGTAGAGTTCAGGGTCTTTCGGGTGTGACAATTTGCGCAAGGCGCGAAAACTTTCAAGCATAGTCATACACGCAAAGTAGAAAGATTCGGAATCAGAAAATTACCGCGAACAAGTACGCAAAGTTTTCGTAGGGTGCGCCGCGCGCACCGATCGGCCCATATCCCGGATGTAAGCAGCAGAATCCAGGGTCTTTCGGCTGGAAATTTGCGTAGACCGCGCAAACTTTCAGGCATAGTAATACAAAGTTCACAAAAAAAGACGCGCAGCGAGGCCCTATGGCCTTCTATAACACTTCTATGACTCTACTTTGACTCTACTTTGTGACCTTTGGGTTCTTTGTGGCGACATCTCTTGTTCTTTCTGCTTCAACGCCTGGTAAATCTTCTCCGCCTTCAGCGGCAGTTCGAACAAGCGCACGCCGACGGCGTCGGCGATGGCGTTGGCGATGGCCGCGGGCGGACCGTTGTTGGCGAACTCGCCGATCGGTTTGGAATCGAGCGGCCCGACGCCGCCGGTAGTTTTGACCAGTACGGTTTTCAGCTCCGGGATGTCTTTGACCGAAGGCAATTTGTAATCGCCGAGGTTATTGTTGGTGATCTTGCCGCCGTCCATCACCAGCTCTTCCATCATCCCTTGCCCCATGCCCATGATCGTCGCGCCGTCGATTTGGCCCTGGTGCGCGACCGGATTGATGATCGTGCCGACGTCGTGAGCGCTCACGACGCGCTGCACACGCACAGCGCCGGTATCGGGATCGACCTCGACTTCGGCCACCTGAGCGCAGATGTAGGAAATATCTTCGGGATAGGGATAGTCCTCGTAAACCATCACGTCGAGAGGCTCGGTTGATTGCGCCACGACGCGGCGCAGCGCCACTTGCTGTCCCGGATCTTGGCGCAGTGAGAATCTGCCGTTGGCGAATTCCACGTCTTCCGCGCGGCACTCCAACATCCGCGCCGCCTGATCGAGCAAACGCGCGCGCAGTTTTTCACAAGCTTCCATGGTCGCGTTGCCGGCCACGTAAGTCATCCGGCTCGCTCTCATGCCGCTGTCGCGCGGCGCCGTGTCGGTGTCGCCCACGACCACGCGCACCTGGTCGATCGGCACTTTCATCTGATCGGCCACGAGCTGGCGCAGAATCGTGTGCGTGCCCGAGCCCTGATCGATGCTCGGGCTGATGATCGAAAACCCATCGGCATCGGCGCTCACCACGACGCCGGTATCGCCGCCGCTGATATGGCGGCCGGACAAGGCGATGCCGCGCCCGTGGTTGCGCTTCTTCGGCTTCTGCCAACCGGCGGCGTCCAGAGCGCCCTGCAAGACTTCGCTAAAGCGCACGTGGCGCAGCTCGTGACCGACGGCGTCGGCCTCGCCTTCGCCGATAAAATTTTTCAAACGGAATTCGGCCGGGTCCATGCCCAACTCCTTGGCGAGCATATCGGTGTGGCAATCGACGGCAAACGCCGTCGCCACCGCGCCCGGGCTGCGGTAGTAACCGCCCGGAACCGTGTTGGTGTAAATCTGCACGAACTCAATATCGGCGTGCGGGATGCGATATTGGCCGCCGGCATAATGCCCGGTGGCGAGCGAGCTGTTGGACTTGAGCGCGCCATAACCGCCGCTCGCGTGGGCCGCGCGGATCTTGCGCGCCACGATGCGTCCGTCACGCTTTACGCCGCTGCGAATCGTAATGATCGTCGGGTGCGCCGGATTGCCCGCCGACAATTCTTCGGCGTAACTCATGACGATCTTCACCGGCTGACCGGTCTTTTGCGCCAAGAAATAAAGCACGGGCAGGTCGACGCCGTCGCCCTTGCCGCCGAATTCGCCGCCGACGTTGACCGGAATCATGCGGATGCGTTCCTCCGCAATCGATAAACATTTCGCCAACTGGCTGCGCACGTTGAAGGGATTCTTCACCGAAGCCCACACCTGAATACGCCCATCCGGGTCGATGGCGACCGCCGCCGCATGCGGTTCGAGATAGCCTTGATGGCGCGCGGGAACATGGAAGGTATGTTCCAAGACAAGATCGGCGTCGCGAAAAGCCGATTCCACGTCGCCCTTTTTCCACCGGAGCCGCGTCAGGCCGTTGTGCAAATCGGTGGCGAGAATTTTTGGCGGCGCGCCGTCGTAGCCGGCGACGTCGTCATGAAGCTGCGGCGCGCCGGGGGCCATCGCTTCGAGCGGGTCAAAGATGGCCGGCAAGAGCTCATAATCGACGTCGATCAAGTGCAACGCTTCTTCGGCAGCATCCGCGGTCTCGGCCGCCACCGCGGCGACGCGATCGCCGACGAAACGAACTTTTTCCCAGCACAACACGGGCATGTCGCGGATCTGTTTGCCGATCAGATGGCCTTTCACGTCCTCGCCGGTGATGATCGCGCGCACGCCGGGAGCTTTTTGCGCTTTCGATACGTCGACCGCCCGAATGCGCGCATGCGGGTGCGGGCTGCGCAGGATTTTTGCCCACAGCAAGCCTGCAAGCTTCACATCGGCCGCATATACGGTCTGACCGCTGACTTTGTCGCCGCCCTCACCGCGCGGCACAGCCCTGCCGACGCTTTTCAAATCAGGCATATCGTTTCTTCCTTTTGCCGTCGATAAAATTGCCGAAGCCGATTTGCGCTCGCCAGTGCAAATTTGTTTCGATCGCAATGAATGTTTGCTATTAGTACGGCGAAGCGCCGGGCGTCAAGGCCGGATGGCAAGTAAACGGTTCATCCTTGGGCTCGTTTTTGCTAAATTGTCTTCATGAACTGGCAAGACAACCTTCTCGACAGCACCGAGCAGATCCGTGCGCTGATTTTCGCCATCAAGCGGATCGCCGTGCTCGGCATCAAGACTGAAGCGCAAGCCGATCAGCCGTCAGTGTACGTGCCGATGTATTTGCAGAGGGCCGGTTTCGAAATCGTGCCGGTGCCGGTCTACTATCCGGATGCCACGCTTATTCTCGGCGAAACAGTTTATCGCAAGTTAACCGATATCCCCGGCGAGATCGATATGGTCGATGTCTTCCGCCGCTCTCATGACGTCATCGGCCACATCGACGACGTCCTGGCGAAAAAGCCTATTTCAGTGTGGCTTCAATCCGGCATCCGCAACGACGACGCCGCGGAAATTTTTGCCAAAGCCGGGATCAAAGTCGTACAAGATCGCTGACTGATGGTCGATCACCGGCGGTTCGCCGGCAAATAAAATGTAGGGGCGACCGGCCGGTCGCCCCAACGCCGCCAAACGCTTCGCTTTCAGCTGCCGGGCAATGAACTGTTTGACCATTTCATGCGCACGATCGGTCTGCGGTCCTGGCTCGCGAATCCACAGGTGTTCGCAGCCCGCGAAGATTTCAAACTGACACTCGCCGCCCGCGGCGCGATAGGAGGCGACGAACTTCTCCTGTACCGCCGGCCGCACGTTGTCGTCGAGCTCGCCTTGCATGATAAGCAGCGGCGGCAGTGTCACCTTCTCGCCGCGATCGAGAATCTCCTGCGGGTTGCCTTCGTGGATGGTTTCCCACGGATTGAAATAATTTTTGGTGTATTGCACCATCTCGTGACGTTCGAGTTTTTCAGCGTTTAAGAAGCGCGCATAGGGATCGCTCACCGGCGAGCGGGTGGCGACGTAATTGAGCGCGGCATCGAGCTCCGGCGCTTCGGCGAGCTTGTGCACGCTGTAATAGGGATCGTGCGGCCGCATGGCGCATAGTTCGATCTCATGACCGCCGCTGGAGCTGCCTAGGGCGCCGATGGTTTCCGCGGCACCGTTCCACTCGCGCGCTTTATGTTTGAGCCAGCGCACGCCGTAGTTGGCGTCCTGCACCGAGGCCGGATAGGGGGCTTCCGGCGCGCGGGTTAGGTCGATGGCCACAACCAAAATCCCGCTCCGCGCCAAGCTCTCATCCATCGTCGCGTTGGCGCCGCGATCCTGGTTGTTCCAGGCGCCGCCGTGCAAATCCAACAGCACTGGGAACGGCCCGTCGCCCTGCGGTTGATAGAGGCGCGCCATCAACGTGCGCTTGGGCGCGCGGCGAAACTCGACATCTGCAGTTTTGATCTCGAACTTATTGGTCGGATTGTACGCGGTAGCCATCTGAGCATCCTCCTTCTGGTTTAAGGCATGGCGACGTTGTCGCCGACGATCCAAATATAAAGCGTGCGTGACTCGACGTAGTCCTCAGTATCCTCCTTAGGCGGCGTGATATGTTCGACTCGGTTCGGCTGCCAATCATCGATGTCGAAATCGTGAGCGACCACCCGCGAGCCGGGTTTGAGTTTCTGCAGCTTCGGCCTGAGCGCATTGTTAAACCATTTGAACATATAGAGCGTCACCACTGTCGCCTCGGAAATATCGACCGTGAGCCCGTCCTGAGCGCGGAACTCGACCAGGTGGCTGACGCCCTCTTTGGCCGCGCTCTCGCGCGCCTTGGCGACCAGCTCGGGATTCAAATCGATGCCGACGCCGCGAATACCGAACTTTTTCGCCGCCTCGATCACAATCCGCCCATCGCCGCTGCCCATGTCGTAGAGAATATCGCCCTTCTTAATCTCCGCAACTTCGAGCATTCGTTGCACGATATGGTCCGGCGATGGCACGAAAGGGATCGTCTCCTGCGCGAGCGCCGCACCGCCGCCGGTCATGAGCAGTGTGAATACGACGAAAGCCCTAGTCAAACCCACCAACATATATTCCTCCGTTAATGATGCAAAAATTAATTTCAGCGACCGGATTCTATGCCTCTCGCGATGGCCGTTGTCAATGGCCAAACCCGCGGCGTTTCTAAATGCCATATAAACAAGCTCGCTTGGCCTGTGCAAACGCGCCCGGGTGTGGTAGTAGCAGCCGAGAATCATGGCGAAAGGAAGTAACTCGATGGCGACGATACTGCGCCTGCTGTTATCCTCCAGTTTAGTCTGCGCTTTTTTTATGCTCGCCGCCAAGACCCATGCGGGGGGGCCGCTGCTGATTGCTTATGGCGGACATAACGAAACGATGGTTCCGCTTTGGGTCGGGATCGAGAAAGGGATTTTTCGCAAGTACGGCGTCGATCCGCGCGTGCTCCAGACGCGCAGCGGGCCGATCATGATGTCCACCCTGGCTTCGGGCGCCGTGCCGCTGGTATGGGCCGCGCCGAGCAGCGCGCTCAATTCGTCGGTCAGCGGCTTTAGGCTCACCTGCTTCGCCGCCGGCAATAATCGCATTCCGCGCGAGTTCGTCGTGCGCAAGGGCATCGACTCGCTGGAAGATCTGCGCGGCAAGAGTTTCGGCGTGCAAAGCATCGGCGGCGGCTTTTGGCTGTCGACCATGGGTGCTCTGCAGGCACTCGGCATCGATCCCGATAAATACAAGCTCAACATGCGCGTGCTTGGCGATACCGGCACGGTGACGCAGGCGCTCGTCACTGGCAACGTCGATGCCATGGTGGTGCCGTACAGTTACGCCGACATGGCCAAACGCGCCGGCGCCCGCTCGTTGGCCGATCTCGGCACGGTGAATAGGGTCTTCCAGTTGACGGTCATGTGCGCGCCCAAAGACTCGACGGCGGTCAAT
Organism: Binatia bacterium; assembly: GCA_050735675.1. GTDB lineage: Bacteria > Desulfobacterota > Binatia > UBA9968 > UBA9968 > DP-20. The sequence goes on from JBOHVN010000285.1 coordinate 7,036, forward strand.
AACGAGACCATGACCAATTTGACCAAGGGCATAGTCGATTCGCTGGTGTTTATTCTCGATCCGGCGAACAAGCGCGCCGTCTCGGAAGCGCTCAAAAAAAATCTTCGGCTGAGCAAGGACGAGGACATCGAGGCGGCCTATAAGGTTTCCCGCCTGCAGATGCCCAATCTCGACGTGGCGCCCAACCTCGAGGCATGGAGAACTTTTAGGCGGCTGCTCGCCCGCGTCAATCCCAAAGTTCAGGAAGCCGATCTCGAGCAAATCATTACGAGCAGTATCGTGCAAAATCTCGAGGCCACCGGCTTCCTCCCCGAGATGCGCAGAAAACTACCGCGTTAGAGAGAAAGAGAGAGAAAATACCACCACGAAGACGCGAAGATCACGAAGTTAAGAAAGTCACGCGATTAATTTTCTCGTCCTTCGTGCACTTCGTGCTACTATCGTTGAGAGTTTTCGCAGCTTACACAAATTTCCGCCGTTTCTAAAGTTGTTGATCAATGAGTAAATACCATGTCAACGCGAAGCGCATGAAGGACACGGAGAATTCGAAATTAATACTTTAAGTTCTGAACTTCGTGCCCTTCGCGACCTTCGTGGTGAAAATTCAGGTTCGACTTTGGTTGCGGCTCTGCCGCGCTGGGCTCTTCGTGGTTTGACTACGGTTGACCAGCAGAAAAGGAGAAGTTCATGCGTGGCGGACAAGCAATGCTCAAAGTGATGCAACGAAGCGGCATCGATTTTATTCTTTCTTCACCCGGCTCGGAGTGGCCGCCGGTCTGGGAAGCCCTGGCCGAACAGTCGGCTCAGGGCATCAAGCAGCCGGGCTATGTGAACTGCCGCCATGAGGCCGTCGCCGTCGCCATGGCGGCGGGCTACACAAAGGTCACTGGCCGGCCGCAGGTGGTTATGCTCCACGCCACCGCGGGACCGCTCAATGCCGCCATGACCTTGCGCGCGGCGCTGCAAGAGCGCACGCCCATGGTGATCATCAGCGGCGAAATTGCCGCCTATGGCGAGAACACCAAAGTCGCCGACCCGGGCGGCCAGTGGCTGCACGATCTCACCGATCTGGGCGGCTCGCCCGATCTCTTGCGCGGTTGCGTCAAGTGGGCCGACCGCGTCATGTCCGCCGAGCTGCTCGCGCCGACCATCGAGCGCGCGGTGCAGATTGCTTTAGAGCCACCCGCCGGCCCGGTGCTCATCGGTATCCCCTTCGAGTGCATGATGGAAGACGTGAGTCTCTCCGACCACGGCCGTGCCAACGAAGTCGTTCGTCCGGTCGCGGTCGACGACGCGGCCGTGGACAAAGCCTTGGACTGGATCGCCAACGCGAAAAATCCCGTCGCCGTCACCGAGCACGCCGGCGGCGATCCGCGCGCCGTTGAGCGTTTAGTCGAACTGTGCGAGCTGTTCTCGATACCCGTGATGGAAACTTACCGGCCGGCGTTTGTGAATTTCCCGCGTACCCATGTGCTTTACCAGCATCATGATCCGAAACTCGTCGACGCGGCGGATTTGGTGTTGATGGTCGAGACCGTTACGCCCTGGTATCCGGCAAGCAAGGCACCGAAGAACGCCAAGGTCATTTCCATCGCCGAGGAATTTCCCAACTCGCGGCTGCCCTACTGGGGTTACAACGTCGATCTGGCGCTGGTCGCGCCGCCAGCATCGACTCTAGAAAAGCTTCTAAAGAAAGCGCGCTCATCCGAGCGCGTCGCCGCCAACCGAGGCGCTTATGAACAACGTCTTGCGCGCAGTCGCGAGCAGCATGAAAATTATTTCGGCAAGCTCAAAGACGACGCGCGCAAGCATGCCAACGATACGCCTATCGATCCGCGCTGGCTCTGCAACGCGCTGAGCGAAGCACTGCCGGAAAACGCGGTCATCTCCGAAGAGACAACCGTCTATCGGTCGTTAATTCAGGAAGCGATTCCGCGTAGCCGGCCGCAGTCTTACTTCGCGCGCATCACCGGCGGATTAGGCGTCGGACTCAGCTATGCGCTCGGGGTCAAGCTCGCAATGCCCGACCGCCCGGTCTTCGCGCTCATCGGTGACGGCGCGTTTCATTACAATGCCGTGCCCTCTTGCCTGGGCGTAGCGGAGGAATACGGCCTGCCGATTCACGTCGTCGTGTTCAACAACGGCCGCTATCTGTCGATGGAGACGAGCTTGATCAAGTACTTTCCCGACGGCGCGGCAAAAAAAACCGGCGTCCATTACGGCGCCGAAATCGGTCCTCGACCCGATTACCAATATTACGGCAAAGCGCACGGCGGCTACGGCTATCGGGTGAGCGAACCCAGTGAAATCAAACCAGCGATTGAAAAAGCTCTTAGGCACGAAGCCGAACGGAAACTCACCGTGATCGACGTCGTGCTGAGCGATTTTAACCCGCGCTAGCATGCGAGCAGCGAGCAAATCTGGCTACGTGATCCTTTCGCGGAAAGGGAAATCAGAGCAGGCAATCGGCAGGGACATTGCGTTTAAATGACGGGCGAAAGCTATTAGTCTTCACGGCACGGGAGTGGGGAGGTATGCATAAGGCGCTAGGCAAGCTGCTGCGACGCGATCCTTCGACGATTATTTGGTTATAGCGAGACTATGAAGGAGAGCGCGAGCGGGAAAGGAAAGTGGCGCGCAGAATCCAGACTCATGCCTGAAGCTCTTCGCCTCTTCGTTCTGACCCTCTTCGTTTGCTCCTAGATGCTAAACGAGCCTGAACCCCAGTAAAAACATGCCCCGAGCAGTTCACTCCTTCTCGCCGAGCCAAGTCGCCGAGCTTCTTATGAAGAGAATTCGGCAGTCTCAAACTGATTGCACTCATTACAGTTCTCCTATGCGTCTCAGAAACAGTCCAGGAGTAAGAATCTGGATCCCAAATTTCTCTGCTCCCCCAAAATCCCTCTGATTGTATGTAACAATGGCCTGGCAGCCCCCAGCAACCGCCGCTTCCAAAATCAGATCATCCTTAAGTTAGTTAGGATCCTTAAGATACGGTCGCCAAAGATAATGAACCTCCCGCTGCTTGGCCACACTGCAGAAATAATCCAGCAATTCGCCGACATCAGCTGCCGTAAGATGCAAATCAGTCATAGAAGCGGATTCGTTTATGCTAACCAATTACCTAGCAACACGTGGCATGATCTCGGCTCCCCGCCCCTGCTCGGCTTGCGAAGATGCGGGCACGCCCGCGAACGGCCCGGCGCCGACATCGTCGCGCGTGGCATAGTCAGCCAACGTCAAAGCAAAAAGTATCGCAAGCCAGAAGAATCCCGCGCCGACAAAGATCCACGTCAAAGGACGGCTGTAGAGCACGTGCATAAAAAATAAAATGACCAGTAGAGCTTTAACGACGGCGATGCCGACGGCGAGCGCGCTGTTCCAGTCCGCGCCGAGATCGATAAAGGCCACGGCGGTCGTGGTGGCGGTCAGCGCAAGCAAGCCGACGAAAACCAGCACATACGTGCGCACCGAAATCACTGGTTCCAAGTTCATAGATGGCGTGCCACCAGATAGAGCAAGGGAAACAAGAAAATCCACACGATATCGACGAAGTGCCAGTAGAGCCCGGTGATCTCCACCGGCGTGTAGTAGGCGGGCGAAAAGCGATCGCGCGCCGCCTGTATCACGAGGTAGCTGAGCAGCCCCAGTCCAATAATCATATGCAATGCGTGGAAGCCGGTCATGGCAAAATAAAAGGAATAGAAAATCGCCGCCTGGCCGGCGTTGGCTTCCTTGAATTCGAAGCCCAGACCGGGAATCAGGTTTTCCTCGTACTTGTGGTAGTACTCGGTGAACTTGATGCCGAGGAAGAGCGCGCCGAGAATCATCGTAATCACCAGAAAAAAAACGATCTGTCTCCGATGCCCTGCCTGGGCGGCATGCACGGCGAGCGCCATGCTCAGGCTGCTGCAAATCAATACCGCCGTGTTGATGCCGCCGAGCCAGACGTCTAAATGATTGCTCGCCTGGGCGAACGCTTCAGCATACGCCTGCCGGTAGACAGCGTAACCGATGAACATGCCGCCGAAAAACATGATCTCGGTGGCTAAAAAAATCCACATGCCGATTCGGGATGCCTCGAGCTGCTGCTCCGGATCGTCGAAATGGTGCAGCAAGCCGGGATAACTTTCAGCCATGTTGAGTGACTCCCGGCGCGTATTCGGCCTGCGCCTCGCCGCGCGCATAGTCATAGGGCTCGCGCGTGACGATCGGCGTTTCTTCGAAGTTGTCGGTCGGCGGCGGCGACTGCGTTTGCCACTCCAATCCCGTCGCCTTCCACGGGTTCATGCCGGCGACCGCGCCGTAACGCAGCGACCAGATCAAATAAATCAGCGGCAGCAAATAACCCACTGCAAGGATCGAGGCGCCGGCGGTCGACATGACATTTAAAACCTGAAACTCGGGCGGATAGGCGTGATAGCGCCGCGGCATGCCGAGATAACCCAAGACAAATTGCGGAAAGAACGTCAAGTTAAAGCCGAGAAAGACCGTCACCGCCGCCAGACGCGCCCAGCCTTCCGGATAGAGCCTGCCGGTCATCTTCGGCCACCAGAAATGGATGCCGCCGAGATAGGCCATGACCGCGCTGCCGACCATAATGTAGTGGAAATGAGCCACGATAAAGTAAGTGTCGTGAACGTGGATGTTCACCGCCAAGGTGGCGAGAAATATCCCGGTAAGGCCGCCGATGGTGAACAGTCCGATGAAGCCGAGGGCGTACAGCATGGGCGCGTCCAACAGGATCGAACCCTTGTAAAGCGTGGCCGTCCAGTTAAACACCTTGATCGCCGACGGGATGGCGACCAGCATGCTAAAAAGCGAAAAGATCATGCCGGCGTAGATCGATTGACCGCTGACGAACATGTGGTGGCCCCAGACAAGAAATCCCAGCACCGCGATGGCAAGGCTGGAGATGGCGATGAAGCTGTAGCCAAAAATGCGCTTGCGCGAAAAACAGGGGACTAGTTCGCTGATCACGCCCATGCCGGGCAAAATCATGATGTAAACCGCCGGGTGAGAGTAAAACCAGAACAAGTGCTGAAACAAAACCGGGTCCCCGCCCAGCTCAGGATCGAAGATCCCGAGCCGGAACACCCGCTCCAGCGCAACGAGCGCGAGCGCTATGGCCACCACCGGCGTGCCTAAAATGAAAATAATGCTGGTGGCGTAATGCGACCAGACGAACAACGGCAGGCGAAACCAGGTCATCCCCGGCGCGCGCATCTTGTGGATGGTGACGATAAAGTTCACACCGGTGAGGATTGTTGAAAAGCCATTGATAAAAATGCCGCAGACGGTCAACACGACGTGGCTGTTCGAATAGATGCTGCTGTAGGGCGTGTAAAAAGTCCAACCGGTGTCCACGCCGCCGGCAACGGCGGCGCCGACCGTGAGCAAGCCGCCGAACATGTACAGGTACCAGCTCGTCAGATTGAGGCGCGGGAACGCCAGGTCGCGCGCTCCGATCATCATGGGGATCAGAAAATTGCCCAGCACGGCGGGAATGGACGGAATCAGAAAAAAGAACACCATCATGACGCCGTGCATAGTAAAGAGCTTGTTGTAGGTTTCAGCTTGGACGAGATCGCCTTGCGGCGTGAGCAACTCGAGGCGCAGCAGGGTGGCGGCCATGCCGCCGATAAAAAAGAAAAACGTGATCGACAGCAGGTAGAGCCAGGCGATACGCTTGTGATCGGTGGTGAGAAGCCAGGACTTTATGCCGTAGCTCACATTGAGATAGTGGCGGCGGCGTTCCATGGTTTCGTCGGTCATTTTTTTACCTGCTCCCCTTCCTGACGGTCGAGTGATTTGAGATACGAAATGATCTGCGAAATCCCTTCTTCGGTTACCAGACCCTTGAATGTGGGCATTATCGGCTGAAAGCCGGCGACGATCTTTGCCTGGGGATTGATGACCGACTCGCGAATATACGTTTCGTCGGCGATGATGGTTTTCCCGTCCTGCAGCCGCACCTGTTTCCCCAACAGGCCGGCGAGCGACGGCCCGCGGCTCGTGTTGCTTTCCGCATGGCAAGTGGCGCAGCCCAGGCTCTGAAATAATTTGGCGCCGGCCTCCGCCCTGGTGACTCCGCTCGGACCGCCGCCGAGCCAGTTCTGGTACTCCCTCGGCGCCAGGACCACGATGCGCCCGAGCATGCCGGAGTGCTGCGTGCCACAGTATTCAGCGCAAAAAAGACGGAACACGCCGGCCTTGCTCGCTTCGAACCATACCGTCATGTAACGCCCGGGCAGGACATCGGTCTTGACGCGGAAGGCGGGCACGAAAAAATCATGGATGACATCCTGGGACGTAAGCAGCAGCTTGATCGGCCGTCCCACCGGCACGTGCAGCTCGTCGATCTCGGAGCGCCCCTCGGGATGCTGTGCCTTCCACATCCATTGCTTGGCGACAACGTGGATCTCGAGAGCATTGGCCGGCGGGGTGTAGGTCTCAAAATAGAGCTTGGCGCCCCAGGCGAACATGCTCAAAGTAAAAGCCAGCGGAATCACCGTCCACAGGACTTCCAGGCGCAGATCACCGAGAATCTCAGGCGGCCGGTCGCTCTCGGAACGGCGCCGATAACGAAACGCGAAGATGATAATCGCGAGTGAGATCAACGTGGCAAAGAAAACACTTACCGCGATGAGAACGAAATAGAGCGCATCGACGCGCGGCGCCATGGTGGAAGCTTGCTCGGGGAATAACGGAAAGCCCAGGTTCATGATCGATGCGCAGCCGATGAAGTGATGCGCGGACGCCGTTCACGGCGCAGCATCAGGACAATAAACCCGGCCAAGGCCAGCACCGTGGCAACCCCCGCCAGGCGCAGCACCCGAGTCACGATCAGATTGTATTGACCGGTCAAAGGATCGTAGTGGTAACAAAACAGCAACAACTGATCGATCGGAGAGCCGATTTTGCCGGCAGCGGCTTCGATCAAGCCGAGGCGCAGATCGCGCGGCGAAAACTCGATGCCGTAGTAATAACGCGATGTCTTACCCTGCGGCGTCACCACCACGATGCCGGTGGCGTGGGCAAATTCATCCTTCGCAGCGTCGTAGCTGTAACGAAACCCGGCCGCGTCGGCGAGTGTCGCGATCGCTGCCGCTTCACCTGTAAGAACATGCCAGCCGTCGTTCGCTCCCGCGCGCCGATATTTTTTCAGGTACTCTTTCTTTGCCGTGGCCGCCGCTGCCGGCGTGTCGGCCGGATCGAAGCTCACTGTCACGATGTCAAATTCCTTACCGACATCGAAAGAGATCGGGCGCAACGCGCGGACAAGCCCGTCGGACAACAACGGACAGAGATCGCGGCAGCGGTAGTAAACAAAATTGAGCAACACCGGCTTGCTTCCGAAAAAATCCCGCAGTCGGACAGTCCGGCCATCCGAATCGCGCAACGCAAGATCGAGAGGCAGCTGCTGATCGAGCTTTTGTTCGAAAGCCACATCCCGCAACGCCGCCGGCCGATTGTCATCGTGCGCCATGGCGGCGCCCGTGAACACCAGTGTGAAAGCAACAGCGCCGAGCGCGATCATCGCACACCAAGCGCCGCGGCTGCGGCCAATCGCTGAGCGGCGTGCAGTCATGACCGAGGTTCCCCGCGCGGCGCATCGACTTGCTTCGCGCCGCGCCCATCGCCCGTCGCTGGCGCCTTACTCTGCCGCGCCGGCAAGCCTTTTTTTACGAGGATTTCCATGGCGCGCTCGATCGGAATGTGCACGATGCCTTTTTCCTGATCGATCCAGCCGTAAGCCCTTAAATGGGCCTCTTCCTGCTCGCGCATGGCTTTCAGCGCGCGCCCTGGCTGAATCTCCAGCCGCGGTCCGGGGGTAGGCTCGGGCACAACCACGAGCGGGCTTGGCGGCTCGGCGCGCCGCGCGGCGTCAGCGCGCAACCAGACCATCAGCCCATAGCTGGCTAGCAGCACGACGATGATCAACACGGTCAAGCCGGCGCCGAAGAGCGAAATGTTGCGCGGGCTCAGATCGCTGGTTTCGTAGCCGGCTTGGACGCTGGCGCTATCGGGTATATTGACGTCAGCCATTTTTCACCAACTCATGTTCTTCCAGGATGGCGATGAATCGCGGGTCGCGAAACGGCAAAAGTGCTCGCCCCTGCATCTGCCAGAGAAACGTGCCTATCCATAGCCCGCCGATTCCAAGCGGCGCCACGACGCTGGTCCAGTGCAGCGCGAAACCTTCGGGGTGAAACGTCGGCGCAACGAACCACAGCATTTCGACCCAATGCATCAGCGCGACCAGAACCGCGATGCCGAACAGCGCGGTGGTTTTCTGTTTCATCGCGTGCGACAGCAGCAAGAGAAACGGCAGGGCGAATTGCAGCGCGACCAACAGCACGGCGATCACGCCCCAGCCGCCGGCCAGACGATGCAAGTACCAGGGAATCTCATGCTGCAGATTAGCGATCCAGATGATGAGAAATTGCGAAAAGGACGTATAGGCCCAGAGCATCACGAACGTCAGCATCAAGTTGCCCATATCTTGAAACACCCAGGGGGCGGCGACGTTGGCCAAGGGTTCGCGACGCGAGAGGAAATAAGCCGCGCCGATAGCGAAAGCCAAGGCCACCAGACCGTGGCTCACCATGAAAATCATGCCGTAAATCGAGGAATACCATTTCGGTTCCAGTGACATGACCCAGTCGATCGACGAAAACGTTACCGTAAGCCCGTACAATACCAGCCCGGGGCCACTGAGCGTTTGCAGCCGCTCGACGAAACTGCGGCCACCGGCGGCGCCGGCGTCCATGCAGTCTTGCTCGACGGACCATTGGGTCAGCCAATGAGCGAGGGCAATCCAGACGGCGAAGTAGAAAATCGCGCGGGCAATAAAAAACGGCACGTTCAAGTAAACGCTCTTTTGTTGCAGCACAGGATCATGGACGACCACGTCCGGGCGCGCCCAAATGTAAAGATCCGACAGTCCGAAGCACAGCGGCACGAACAGCAACGCCATCAGCGGAAACGTGCGCACCGCCGACTCGAGCGGGCGCTGGATGACGAATCCCCAGGTGCCGCCGACCAGATGATGAATCATGACAATGCCCAGGCAGCCGAGCGGCACGCCGAGCCAAAAAACATAGGCGATCAGGTAAGCGCGGAAAAACTGCGGACGGTCGAAATAGGCGCCGACCAGGCAAACCGCGAGCGCGAGCGCGCCGATGATCAGCGCCTGCCGCCGCAACGGCTCCACTTCGGTCAAAGTCGCATCGACATGATTCATTTTTTGCTCTCGACTGCGCGGCGATCCGACTCGGGAATCTCGCTAAGCTGGGCATGCTGACTGAGCTGCAGCGCGCGAATATAGGCGACGATCGCCCAGCGATCCTCCGGCGCAATCTGCTGCGCGTAACTCGGCATCACGCCAAACCCTTTGGTGATATGCTCGAAGAACACTCCCGGCTCAGTCTGGCGCAGCCGGTCGATGTGAAACGACGCGGCCTCCCGGTAGCCGCGCCGCACGATCATGCCCCTGCCGGTGCCGGCGCGGTCGTGGCAGGGCGCGCAAAAAATATCGTAGCGCTCTCGACCGCGCAGCAGCACCTGCTTGTCGACGGCGAACGGAAATGTGCCGGCGGGCTTGCCGTTCACCCTGCCCCGATACAAGTGCTCATCGTCGCGCAACAGACCGCGCGCCACGGTGCCCTCCACCAGCGGGCGCGCCGAACGCTGGTCGTCGAAGAACTCGCTCTTCTCCAGCGGATCATAGCCCGGCTGTTCGGCCATTTGCTGTTGGCAGGCGCTCAGCCACAGGCCGATGAAAACCGCGCCGGCGATTTTCCCGCTCGCGGAAAATTGATAGAGCGTTCGCTTAGCTGTCAACGTCGTAAACCCCCTCGGGCTTCAAGCTTTCGAGAAACTTGGCGGTGCGGTCGCGCTCGAACAGCGGATCGGCGGCCTCGATACAGAGAAAAAAACGGTTGCGGCTGGCAAGCTCGAACTGCTCGACGTTGAAGACCGGATGGTACGGCATCGGCAAGCCGTTGAGTGCCAGCACGCCGAGAAACGCCGACAGCGCGGCGGCCAGGATCGTCATCTCGAACGTCACCGGGATGAACGCCGGCCAACTGTTGAGCGGCCGGCCGCCGACGTTGATCGGGTAGTCGATGACCGCCACCCAGTACTGGAGATAAAACCCTCCGACACAACCGATTATGCCACCGATCAGAACGATGAGCGGGATCCGGGTGCGATGAAAGCCGATTGCTTCCGCCAAGCCGTCGATAGGAAACGGCGTGTAGGCATCCATGCACTTGAAACCTTCCCCGGATGCGCGTCGCGCCGCCTCGAGCAGCGTTTCCGGCGAGCGAAACTCGGCCATCAAACCGTAGAGCGGAATTCTCTCCATGGCGGCGCTCCCGTCGGATTTCTTTCGTTACTTTCTTTGTTCATCAAGCTTATGGACCAATTCGCGCATTTCGAAGATCGAGATCATGGGTAGAAAACGAATGAACAGGAACAACAAACAAACGAATAAACCGATGGAACCGGCCAGCACCCCATAATCGACGATCGTGCCGGAATACATGCCCCAGGCCGACGGCATGAAGTCGCGATGCAGGCTGGTCACGACGATGACGTAGCGCTCGAGCCACATGCCGATGTTGACGGAGATGGCGATCAGGAACAGCACCGGCACGTTGGCGTGAATCCGGCGCACCCACAGGAGTTGCGGAATCAAGATATTGAAGAGAATCAGCAGCCAGTACATGTAACCATAGGGCCCGAACATGCGGTTCATGATCATGTACTGCTCGTAAATATCGCCGCTGTACCACGCTGTAAACGTTTCCATCAGGTAGCCGTAAGCCACCACCATGCCGGTGGCGAGCATGACAACGCCCATGTTTCTTAAATGGCGATCGGTAATCAGATCCTCCAGGCCGTAGAGCCGGCGCAGCGGAATCGCGATCGTGAGCACCATGGCGAAACCGGAATAGATCGCGCCGGCAACGAAGTAGGGGGGGAAGATCGTCGAGTGCCAGCCGGGAAGCAGCGCCACGGCAAAATCAAAACTCACTACCGTGTGTACCGAAACCACCAACGGCGTGGCCAATCCGGCGAGCAGCAGATACGCCATCTCATAGCGATGCCAATGAACCGCCGAACCGCGCCAGCCCATCGCCAGCATGCCGTAGATGAAGCGCGGCACGCGATGCCGGGCGCGATCGCGCAAGGTCGCTAGATCGGGAATCAGACCCAAAAACCAGAACAGCAGGGACACCGTCAAGTACGTCGACACCGCGAACACGTCCCAGACCAGCGCGCTGCGGAACTGCGGCTGGATGCCCATGGTATTGGGATAAGGAAAGAGCCAATAAAAGTACCACGGCCGGCCCAGGTGAATGAGCGGAAACAAACCGGCGCAAGCGACGGCGAACAAGGTCATCGCTTCGGCAAAGCGATTGATCGACTGGCGCCATTTTTGCCGCAGCAGCAAGAGAATCGCCGAGATCAGCGTGCCGGCATGGCCGATGCCGATCCACCAGACGAAATTGACGATGGCAAAACCCCACGCCACCGGAGCATTGACGCCGAACAGTCCGATGCCGAGCGTGAGCAGCGCGGCGATGCAAAACAGCAGCACGAGCACGAGCACGAACGACAAAGCGAAACCCACGTACCAGAATAACGGCGTGCGCTGGGTCAGGACGATCGCGCTGATCTTGTCGGTGAGCGTGGCAAACGTATGCCCCGGCCCGATAATCTGCGGGCTGCTCGGCGACGGCGGCGATGGTGGGACCGGTTCGGCCATGCGGCTATGCCTTTTTCAACTCGGGGCTGGGATTTTTTAGCTTGGCGAGATAGGTCGTTCGCGGCCGCGTGTTCAACTCGGTCAGCAGGCCATAGTTGAGATTGCCGCCCTTCAATTGCGCCACCCGGCTGTTAGGATCGTTGACGTCGCCGAACACGATCGCCTGCGTCGGACAGGCCTGCTGGCAGGCGGTGACGATCTCGCCGTCGCGCACCGGGCGGTCGGCTTTTTCCGCTTCGATCTTGGCGTGGTTGATGCGCTGCACGCAGTAGGTGCACTTTTCCATGACGCCGAGCGAACGCACCGTCACGTCGGGGTTGCGCATCAGCTTGAGGCTCGGCGTGGCCAAGTCCTGATACTGAAAAAAATTGAAGCGGCGCACCTTGTAAGGACAATTGTTCGAGCAGTAGCGCGTGCCGACGCAGCGATTGTAGGTCATGTCGTTGAGGCCTTCCTCACTGTGGGTGGTCGCGTGCACCGGGCAGACCACTTCGCAGGGCGCGTTCTCGCATTGCATGCACGGCACCGGCTGGTGATACATCTCGGGATTATCGAGTGGGCCTTTGTAGTAACCATCAACCCGAATCCAATGCATTTCGCGGCCGCGCAGGACTTCTTTTTTGCCCACTACCGGGCCGTTGTTCTCGGCGACGCAGGCGACCACGCAGGCGTTACAGCCGATGCACGAGTTGAGATCGATCGCCATGCCCCACGCGTAGCCTTGGTAGTTAAAGCCCGGATAGAGACTGCCCTCATGCTCCTTTTTCTCTTCGCTGCCGACGAATTGCGGATTGCTGCGGTACGCGTCGAGCGTGCCGGCGCGAATGAGATTGCGTCCCTCCATAAGATGATGGAACTGAGTGCAGGCGATCGGGTACTGCTCGCCGAGCTTGCGCAGTGTTGCGCCGGAAGCGTGCCAAAGGGCTTCCGAAGTGCGGATCGCGTTAGCATCGAAGCCCAGCTCGTTGCCAACCCGGCCAGCGCGGGTGCGGCCGTAGCCGAGATGCACGGTGACGCACTCATCGGCTTGTCCCGGCAATATCCAAGCGGCGCCGCGCACGCGCCGGCCGTTATACTCGAGATCGACCATATCGGCATAAATCGTCCCGTGTTCGCCGCCGGTGCTGCCGGTCCGGCGGTCAAGCCCAAGTCGTTGTGCGGTGGTAGGGCTGACCAAAACCACATTATCCCAAGTGATTTTGGTCAAGGGCTTTGGCAGCTCCTGCAGCCAACCGTTGTTGGCGAAGCGGCCGTCTAAGATACTCGGGTCGGGCCGGAAAAGAATCTCGAGAGTACCTGCCGTCGTCTCTCCGGCGCTCGCCCGCGTCGACGATTTCGCGCCGGCATCCGGCGCCGCGGCGCTTTGTTTCAATGAGACTTGCTTCACTGGCGCCGCGCTGTCCGGCACCACACCATCATGCAACGCGGTGCGCCAAAACCGCTCGAAATCGCCGCCGCGGCGCTGTCGCTGCCAGTAGCCGCGGACGATGTCGTAACTCGCGCGGCCCGGTTGACCCACCAGCACCGACACAAGCTCGTGCGCCGTGCGCCCGCCGTAGAGCGGCGCGATCAGCGGTTGGATGATGCTCGCCGTGCCGTCGAAAGCGCGCACGTCGCTCCACGACTCCAGGTAGTGCGTTTCCGGCACATGCCAGTGGCACAGCGCCGAGGTTTCGTTTTCGTAGGGCGACAAATGAACGGTGAAATTGGCGCGCGGCAGCAGGCTGGCGAATTTTAGATCCGCCGGCGCCGTGTAGACCGGATTGCCGCCGAGAATGATCAGCACCTGCACTGCATCGGCTTCCATGTCGCCCGCGAGCTCGCGCAGCGACTGGCTCTGACCAGGCGGCTGGGCTTCGGCCGGCTCGGTGTAAATCACCGTGGTACCGCCGTTACCCAACCTTTGGTTCATGGCGTGCGCCAGAGCGTGCACCGCGGGCGGCTGGTGATCGCCCGCCAGAACGATGCCGCGGCCGCGCTGACTTTGCAGATCGCGCACTACCGCGTTCACCCAGCGCGCGTCGATGCTATCGGCGCCGGCCGAGTCGCCCGCGTTCGCAACGCCCAATGCTTTGGCGACCGCGCGGGCGAAAGCTTCCACCCCGCGCGGCGCCAGCGCCAAACGATGGTCGGCCATCGAACCGCTAATGCTGGGCGTGCTCTCGACGACGTAAAGACGGTTCATGCCGCTCTTTGGGCTGGCGACGCGCCGCTTGTCGCTAAAGTCGCGCGCATAGCGCAGCGCACCGGGGCCGAGAAACATGAAATCGGCGTCGAGCGCGAGAATCACTTCGGCGCGGTCAAAGCGGTAAAGAGTCTCGACCGCCTCTCCGAAAGCGAGCCGCGCGCCGGCGCGCGCCGCGTCGCGCGCTGTTGGATCGTACTGATACCAGCGCGCCTTGGGAAATTTCTCGAGCAGCTCGCGCATCTGATAAGCGAGGGTCGGCGAGGTCACCGTCTCGGATAAAATGGCCAAACCCGCGCCCTGGTTGAGCCGCTCGGTTTCCATTTCGACGTTGACCGAGGCGAAAAAGCCGTTCCAGGTGGCGATCCTGCCGGCATGGCTCAACACAGTGGCGCGATCAGGGTCGTACATGTCGAGAATCGAAGCTTGCATGAAGACATCCGTCGCGCCCAGGCTCGCCGGATGGGAGGGATTGCCTTCAATCTTAGTCGGCCGGCCCATGTGGCTTTCGACAAGAACGCCGCGGCCGAAGCCCGCCAGCGGCATCGCCGTGGCGAAAAACAGCGGCTTGCCGGGAATAATCGCTTCGGGCTGATCGACGTACGGGACGATTTTTTCATCCTGCCGCGCCGGCGCTGGATTCAAGCAACCGCTCAACCCCGCCAGCGCCAGCGACGCGCCCATGAGCTTGAGAAAGCCGCGGCGGTCGACCGAACTCATCCACGCCGCAGCGTGCCGCGGATATTCCTGATGGACCAGCTGCTGGAAAGCTTCACTGTCGGCCAATTCTTCCAGGCAGCGCCAATAGTCCTGCCCGCGCGTAGAGGCGAGCTGTTGGCGGATGCTTTCCAGATCGAGATTCGATTCACTCATGGGTATGCTCCGATCAGCGGTGGCAAGTCGAGCAACTAGTCGGCGCGTGAATGTCGTATTTCTTGACCAGCCTGATGCCGAGGGCGAGCTGGTCTCCAGGCGGCTGATAATCCATGTTAAAAACTTCCTCGCGCGGACGGACAAAACGCTCCGGATTGCGGTGACATTCCAAACACCACTCCATGTAAAGCGTGCTCGCCTTCCAGGTCAGCGGCATTTGATCGACCCGCCCGTGGCAGGTGACGCAGCCGACGCCCTTGTGGACATGAATGCTGTGGTCGAAATAAACAAATCCCGGCAGATTGTAGACGCGCGTCCATTGAATCGACTGGCCGGTGCGAAAACTCTCGCGAACCGGCGCCAGGGCCGCGCTCTCCGGCCAAATTTGCGTATGGCAGTTCATGCAGATCTTGGTCGAGGGAATCCCCGCGAACGAGCTGTTCTCCACCGATGTATGGCAATAGCGGCAATCAATGCCATTGTCGGCGACATGGTGCTGGTGACTAAACGGGACGGGTTGAGCGCGCGCAACTCCTACTTCTGAGACATAGGAAGACCGGGTGAGCGCCGCCACGACCAAAGCCAACGCAATTATGAATGCGAGCCCGCCGAAGATACTGACTCTGGAAATGGTGTTCGTGCTGGGATGGAAAATTTGAGCCACAGCCGGAGCTCGTACGAACCCTGGAAGCGATGTTGGCGCCGCCAGACGTTATTTTTTGAACCAACTGATGGCGCCGCCCCACACCACCAGGACCGCGCCAATGAACGCCAGCGTCATGCCAACCGGAGGAAAGAACAGGAGAAAACCTAATCCGATAATAACCAATAGGAGGCCGGTCGCGAGCGGATTAAGGCGCGATTGGGACGCTTGCCCTGCAACGGGTGGCGATTCTTCGACAATCGTCGAAATCTCTTCATGGAGCAGAGTTTCTGCCAAATCTTTAAGTCCGGCACGTTTCTCCGGCTCCGCCGCGCGGATCACGCCGCTAATTTCACTAACCAGCGTTTCGACTCGCTGTTCCGCTCGGACGTCGAAACCAGTCGATGCAGATGAGTCATTTGAGCTTGCAAATGCCATGGCGCATTCCCCCACGTTTTTCGACCCGCAAAAGGTGGGCCAGATTGGCACTTCACGGGTATCAGGAAATTGGCAAAAAAAACAAGCGCAAATTGATGATGGCAATTCGCCTACCGAAAATTCAGCGCTGACGAATATCATTAGGGTCGATTGTCATCCGCTAAATTTATCAACGCCATGCGGCGCCGTTTAGCCTGCACGGGATAGCGGTTTTCGATCTTCTTGATTGCTTGCCGCTCGCTGTTCGGCCTCGTCGTCCATTGTCTTTTCCCCGGTAATCAAGCGCGCCGCCCGATTGCGGCTGAAGTAGTACCAGCCCCATTGGATCAGCACGAGGACCTTATTTTCGAATTCGATCAGTTTAACTAGGTGAACGAATAACCAGGCAAGCCAGGCAAGATATCCGGAGAAACGCAGCCGGCCCATTTCCGCCACCGCCGAAGCATGTCCGACGATCGCCATATTGCCGAGATCGCGGTAACGAAACGGCTCAATGGGCGCCGCCTTGATGCGGGCGGCGATTACGCGAGCCGCGTAGCGCCCCTGCTGCATCGCCACCGGCGCCACACCGGGTAGAGGTTTTCCCGTCTGATGCACGTAATTGGCTAGATCGCCGATCACAAAAATTTCCGGATGGCCGGCGATGGTCAGATCGGGCTCCACGACTACTCTGCCTGCGCGATCTGTCATTGCCCCGGTGCCTTCGGCAATCGCCCGCCCCAGCGGCGATGCCTGCACGCCGGCGGCCCAGATCACCGTGCGGCAAGGAATCTGTTCAAACTCTTTGCCCCGCTTGATCGTGAGAGCTTCAGGCCGTATCTCGCTAACCAGCGCGTTGACGCGCACGGTGACACCGAGTTTTTCGAGGTAAGCCGCTGCCTTGACAGAAAGCTCCGGCGCGTAGGTCGGAAGAATGCGCTCGCCGCCTTCGAGCAGCAGAATGCGTGTCCTGGAGGGGTCGATGTGGCGAAAATCATGCGTGAGTGTGTCGTGCGCGATTTCACCCAACGCCCCCGCCAATTCAACGCCGGTCGGCCCGCCGCCGACGATGGCGAAGGTCAACAATGCATCGAGATCGTCGCGACCGCATTCGCGCTCAGCAGCCTCGAAGGCGATAAAAATGCGCCGGCGGATCTCGGTGGCGTCCTCGATAGTTTTGAGTCCTGGCGCGCTTTTCCGCCAGTGATCATTGCCGAAATAGAAAGGCCGGGAGCCGCTGGCGACGATCAGGATATCGTATTCAATCGGGTAGTCGCTCAAGACCACGCGGCGCCGCTCGATGTTGATATCATCGACTTCGCCGAGAAAAACACTGGCGTTTCGCTGACGCTTGAGCGTGGCGCGCAGCGTCGACGCGATATTGGCGGGTGAGAGCCAGCCTGTCGCCACCTGGTAAAGCAACGGTTGAAACAGGTGAAAATTGCGCCGGTCGATCAGGCTGACCTGAACCGGAACGTTCTTGAGGCTTTGCGCGGCGGAAAGACCGCCGAAACCTCCGCCGACAATAACGACGCGTTGAGGCTGGGTCATGAGCGCACGTTACAAAACGATTGCGCCAAAAACCAGTGAAAATCTGGCTTTCGGCGCTGCGTCAGAGCCTATCCGTAAGGGACGGGCGCTGAGCGGGAACGAATCGCCGATCTAGGAAGCTAAGCGCAATTCCGCGACCGCCCGCGCGTCGCTCGTTGCTGAATTCTGCTGTTGGTATTGCACCAGACTGCGCCGGATATAACCGGGGTCGATATTAAGAATTCCGCAGACATTATCGAGACTAAAAACGCCGTAGTCATCGTCCTTAAAAAACCACTCCTCGGCTTCGCGGAAGCTGCGCTTTTTGTGTCGGTTTTTCGTGAAACAATCGCGGAGGTAACAATCGATAGCATCGCGCAGGACGGCTGCCACCAATCTACGCTCCGGAGTTTCGGCGGGCCGCCCTTGATAGACGTGCAGATACTCGTCGACGCACAAAACATCGGGTTGGCCAAACAGCTTCGCCTCGTCGCGAGAGAAACGGTCGTCGCCATCTTCACGATTTGCAGAATAATTTTTTTCCGCCATGAGTCACCTCTCCCGCCGCCGCGACATCCCCTTTCTTTGGTGAGAAGCGTTAACGGCGCATTTCACATCGAGTCATTGCTTGAATACGATGCCACCGAGCCACGATGTGGTTGCAACTCCTGTACCGAAATCTGTGTTGCGGCCAGCTTGCAGAAAGCTCTCGCAAAAGCCGGCCGGACAGCCTGCAAGGCGGTTCAAAAAGGAGGAAAAATACAGAAAGTTTGTTAGAAAAACCCTGACTATGCGGGCTTAAGGCTTCATCAATTCGCCAGTCGTTGTCCCAATCTTGCGACAACGAGGTATTTATAAATGATCTTTTCTCAGGAATGCGGCATCTTCTGATAGTCGCGAAGAAAACTTTTTATTCATCCGCGTTTTAAAATCATTAACGGGATTTTAAAAGCCGAGCACAGAGATTAAATGAGTAATGTCCGCCGTTTTTAAATGTGACAAGCTTCGGAATCGCTGTGATGAATTCGGCGTGTTGTTTCCTGTATGACCGAGTTACAACGATCGTCACATTTTATCCCGAAACGAAGAGGCGACGCCGCTAACGACTCTTGCCATAAACCTTATCGATGAACCCCTCATTCTCAAGTTCACGTACGATGCTGTCGTCGATCAGACTATCCACCGTCACCTTGCTTCCCGGCGCTTGCTTGAGCGCCTCGTCAAGTTGAATTTTCATGCCTTCACGAGTGGTATACGGCACGCGCTCGAGGATCTTGACCGTCGAATTATAGGAAGCATCTAAATATGCCTTGTTGGCCGCGCGCAAGTACTTGGCGACGATTTTCTGCGTTCCCTCTTTGTTGGTCCTGAAATAATGCGACCCCTCGATCAGCGACATCATGACTCTTTTCACCACCGAACGATTTTTCGCCAGGTAACTTTTGGTCGTCACGGCGCAAATGAACGGCAACGGATAATGCTTTTTAAGATCGGCCATATCCGCGAGCACGCGGTGCGGCAATCCGCCCGGAATCAGATGCACGTTTCCCGGGGGTGAAGGAAATCCGGCGATCACGCCGCGGCTGAATCCGGCGGCGCGCTCGGACGCTCCGCCGACCTGGAGAATTTTAACATCTTCCATGGGGCGCAAACCCAGACCCCTTAATAATTCGCGCGCCGCCACGTCAGAGGCGCTACCGAAGCGGCTGATGCCGATCGATTTTCCTTTCAAGTCTTCAGCGGTCTTGATGCTGTCGAGAACAACTAATTCGTAGGCCAGGACGTTGATCAGGCAGCCGGCGCTTACGGTGTCAGCGCCGCGCGCATTGGCATTGGCGACACCGCTGCCCGCCGCATTGCCGATTTGGATGTCTTGGGCGACAATTGCCGAGATGCCGATGGTCGTGCTGCCGATATAAACCAGATCTACATCGAGGCCGTGCTTTTTGTAGAAGCCGACTTCCCGCGGAATGGTCCACAACTGATTGAGCGTATCGGTCGAACTATAGGAGATCTTGATCTTGTCCTGAGAATAAGCGCTGCCCGCCGACCCGATGATCAAAAAAACCGCCACTAGACCCGAAAGCCTGTGCCAACGGAAAAAACGATTGTCCATGATCCCTCCTGTTATTTCGCTATTCGGAGAGAAGCGCAGCATGCCGCGCCCTCCGATCTGTTGTCTTGCTGTTTTTCTGTCGCTTTCTTCACGTTTCACGCGCGCGCCTCTCGCCTCGCCCTATCGCCTGTTGCCTTCTTAACTCCTGATACACCCGTTCCGCCGTCGCTGGAATGTTGAACAAGCGCACGCCGCAGGCGTCGTGGATGGCATTGGCAATCGCGGCCGGCGGGCTTACATTGGCGTGCTCGCCGATGCCCTTCGCCTCGTAAGGGCCGGGACCGTTCTTGCCTTTGACCAGGACGGTTTTGAAGCGTGGGATATCGACGATATTAGGAATCTTATACTCGCCCAGATTCGTCGTGGTAATTTTTCCCTGATCGTCGATCAACTCTTCCATCAAGCCCGAGCCGATCGCCATGATCGCCTCGCCGTCGATCTGGCCTTGATGGCCGAGCGGATTAATAATCGTGCCGACGTCGTGGGCCGAAACAAAATTACGCAGCTTAACGCGTCCGGTTTCCGGATCGACCTCCACCTCCGCCACCTGCGCGACAAACGAAGTGGACGAGCCTTTGCGCGGCACTTCGGTGTCGACGCTGACGGTGAGCGGCCCGCCGTTCGCCTTCACGACATCGCTCAATGTTAGTGACTTGCCCTTGCCGCCCTTGGAAAACTTGCCGCTCTTGTAGATCACTTGATCTTCGGCGCAGCCGAGCATCTTCGCCGCCTGCGCGCTGAGTTTTTTGCGCAGCTCGCCGGCAGCCTGCACCGCCGCGGTGCTGTTGATATTGGTCGAGCGGCTGCCGCCGAAGCCGACGTCGACGCTGTACGATACGTCGGAGGTGTTACCGATGCGGCAGCGCACCTGTTCGTAGGGCACGCCCATTTCCGCCGCCACGGTCTGGCACAGAATCGTCTGCAAACCGGTGCCTTGATCGCCCGCCACGGTAAACACGGTCAATGTGCCGTCGGGTTCCGCCGTTAAATTCACCCATACCTTGCCGGCGCCGGTGCCACGTTCGTACATAGCGACGCCGCGGCCGACGTTGGCGCGCTTGGGTTGTTTCCATCCCGCCGCGCCGAGCGCCGCCTGCAACGTCTCCTTGGCTTTCACGCCGCTCCAGGTTTTACCCAGAGCATTGACTTCGCCCTCGCCGACGAGATTCATCCGGCGAAACTTCGCCGGATCCACCTTGAGCTCGCGCGCGAGCAGATCCATGTGCGACTCCGACGCAAAAACCGCTTGGATCGCGCCCGGCGCGCGCCAGAAACCGCACGGCACCGTGTTGGTGTATACCTGGAGCGCTTCCATATAACTATGGTCGATCTTGTACGGCCCCGCGGTGCCGGCGCCGCCGATGCTGGCGCGCCCGGGCTTCATGCCGGCATACGCGCCGGTGCCGTGAATCGCTTGCAGATAACGCGCCGTCATCCTACCGTCGCGCTTCACGCCGGTTTTCACCTTGACGACCGTGTAATGATCCGGATTCATCGCCATCAACTCTTCGCTGTGGGTCAAGAGAATTTTCACCGGGCGCTTCGCTTGCCGGGCAAGGAAATAGCAGATCGGTAACTCGCCGGCGCCGCTCTTGCCGCCGAAGTCGGCGCCGACGTGGACGGCATGAATGCGAATCTGGCTCGGCGAAATGCCGGCGGCCTTGGCAAATTGCGTGCGCGTGCCGAACGGGCTCTTGGTCGATGCCCAGCCGTCAACCGAACCATCGTCGTTGATTTTGACCATAAACGACTGCGGCTCGAGGTAGCCCTGATGATGAATCGGAATCCGGAAAGTATGCTCGAGCACGATATCCGCCTCCGCAAAGCCCTTTTCGATATCGCCCTTACCCCAGGTTAATTTGTTGAGCACGTTGCTGCCCGGCCCTACCATGATATCGGCGGGCGCGCCCTCGTAGCTCGGCGCGTCATCGTGCAGGATCGGCGCGCCCGGTTTCATCGCTTCGAGCACGTCGAAAACCGCCGGCAGCTCTTCGTACTCGACTACGATCAAGTCAATCGCTTCCTCGGCGGCCTCACGGCTCTCGGCTGCGATCGCCGCGACTTTATCGCCGATGTAGCGCACCTTGTCCCAGCACAGCACGGGAATATCGCGAATGCTTTTGCCCTGATAGTGATTGGGCTCATCTTTGCCGGTGACGATCGCGTTAACGCCCGGCACCTGCGAAGCTTTAGCAGTATCGATGCGGACGATGCGCGCGTGCGGGTACGGACTTCGCAAAATTTTTCCCCACAGGGTGCCGGGAAAATGAACGTCGGCGCCGTAGGCCGCTTGGCCGCTCACCTTCTCGGCGCCTTCCACGCGCCCAACGGGCGCACCGATGATCGATGCTGGCTTCGCCATGTTGAGTTCTCCTTTGCCGTTATTGTGCTAGGCTGATCGTGCTACTAAGGAATTCGTAAGTAAGTAGCCGACGGACGAGTCGCGTAGAGCGCGGGCACACGACAGTAAACGTCGCGTTTCGACCCTAATGTGGAAATAGCCGCCCTGGAGAGGAACGGGGGCGGCCTACAAGGCACAGGCCTATTGACCGCGCTTGCAGCGGCTCGTTCGTTGGCGTAAAAAGTTTCAAATCTACTTACTAATAAACTCATTAATAGTTACCGCCGTGTCATGAAAGCGGAACATTCCGCCCACTGCCGCGCCTGCAAAGAGCGCGTGCGTGAACTGTTGACGGCAATCTACGGGGACTGCCGAACCCATCATCAATTCCCCTGGCCAGCTGGTCCCGAAGACTACGCGAACACGGTCATCGGCCATTCGTTGGAGCGAATTCGCCGCGCGCTCGGCGAATGGCGCGGCCATCGTGACTTTATCAGAAGCGCGTTCATGCCGCCCTGCGATTTTTATGTTTCAACTCCGCCTTTTATCGTAGAATTCGACGAGAGCCAACACTTTACGCGCGCGCGCCTGATCACGCTGTCGCTCTATCCAGAAATGGCGTTAGGTTTCTCGATACCGCGATGGCAGGAATTGTGCCGCGAGGTCGATGCCCAAGACGATCAGCCCTTCGATCGCGATGAGCGGCGCGCCTGGTACGACACGCTGCGCGATCTTGTCCCGGCCGTGCATGGCTTCGAACCGACGATCCGCCTTTACGCCGCACAATATCCGTGGTGCTCGCTCGATACTGGGAGCGTTGCGGGCCCGGAGCAGTTTGGCGCCTTGCTACGCAACCTCCCCCCGCATGCAAATCCCGGAAAAGATAAGTAGTTTATCGCCGGCGAAGATTTTCGCCTAAACAATCGTATCAACCATTGAACGTTAAACGGCGATTTATTTGGCCTTATCTTCGGAGCCCGCTGGTTGTATGATCGAATTCGTAAGTCGCAGCCTCCAATCACCATCGACAACGCTATGCCGGCGGCTTGGCCAGATAAAGACGACCACGAACTGCTCGCGCTCGTTCAGGACGGCAACGGCCAAGCCTTTGCCGCGCTGGTCGAGCGCCACACCGAGCGTTTTTACCGCCTCGCGTATCGCTACCTCCAGAGCAAGGAAGCGGCCGAGGACATGGTCCAGGATGCATTTCTTAAGTTATGGGAGAATCCGGCGCTTTGGCAGCCGGAGCGAAACAGCAAATTTACCACTTGGTTTTATCGCGTGGTGGTGAATTTATGTTTCGATCTACGCAAAAGGAAAAAACCGGCGGCGCTCGACGACGAAACCGCGGTGATCGATGAGCGACAGCCGGTCGATGAATTGATGGTGCGCGCGCAAGAGCAAAAAGCATTGGAAAAAGCGATCGGCGCCCTCCCCGAGCGCCAGCGCACGGCATTGAATCTTTGTTTCGACGCAGGGTTGACCAATCAGGAAGCAGCGGAAGTGATGGGACTCAAATTGAAAGCGCTGCAGTCGCTGATTATGCGCGCCAAGACGACTCTAAAAGAACGCATGAAAGATTACTTGTGAGGTGGTTATGAACGATAACCGCGACCAGAAACTCGATAACCTGCTGCGCTCGCGCCGCGTCGAACCGGCCAGCGCCGGCTTGGCCCAGCGGATTATTTTAAAAGCGCGAAGCCTGCCGCAATCGCCAAATATCTCCCTGTGGGAGTCGATGCGGCAGTTGTTTGCCGAGTTTCACCTGCCAAAACCAGGCTATGTACTGGCCAGCGCGTTGGTGCTCGGCATGGTGATCGGTTTTAGCGCGCCGCAGGACCGCAGCCCGTTCGCCGAGGAGAGCTCCGCAAGCGTGCAAAGTTTCTTGGCGGGCGATGAGACACTGTTATGACCAAGACGGTTAAATTGGCATTTATCGCCTCGCTTTTTCTCAATCTGCTTTTGCTTGGCGTGATTTTGGGCCAAGTGCCGCGCGCCTTCGATGCCCCGCCGACGCGCCAGCAACGCATGGAGGAGTCGCTCAAGAAGCTGCCCGAGCCGGTGCAATCGCTCTTCCGCGAAAAATTTGCCCAGATCCGCGCCACCGGTGATCCGCTGCGCCAACAAATCGACGAGGCGCGCGCCGAGGCGCTGCGGATTTTGAGCGCCGAGCCCTTTGACGAAGCCGCTTACGACCGGCAAATCAACAAGATTAATGAATTGCGCGCGGCTATGTTCAAACGCATGGGCCAAATGATCAAGCAAACCGCCAAGGAGCTAGCGCCCGAAGAACGGCGCATGCTTGCCGACTTGCTGCGTCGCCCGCCGCCAGCGCCCAAACAAACCTAACACAGCCAGACACTATCGTCCCTTTGTCAAACCTAAGCGCCGGAAATCCCGGCGCTTTTTTTTACTGTGGCAGCGGCGAAGACTGGCGCCGGTTGGGTCGTATTAAGAACTGACAACGTTCGCAGAGGAGCGAACGAATTATGAACTGGAAACTGACTCTGGCAAAGGCGCCGCGAAAAAAGCTCGTGGGCGTGCTGGCAATCGCGGTGGTTGCGGCAGGCGGTTGGTACTGGTACAGCGGCGCGGCGCAAAGCCAGCAGCAACAAACGCTGCGCCCGCTCGCCGTCACTCGCGGCACCATCGAAGAAGTGGTCACGGCCCAAGGCAAGCTCGAGCCCAAGCAGTACGTCGATGTCGGCACTCAGGTCTCCGGCCAGTTAAAGAAAATCTACGTCGACATCGGCGATAGCGTGACAAAGGGCCAACTGCTCGCCGAGATCGATCCCCGCGTCGTTCAGGCGCAAGTCGAAGCCGGCGAAGCGCGGCTTAACAGCTTGCGCGCTCAGTTGAACGAGCAGAAGGCCCAGGCCCTGCTGGCCGAACAAAATCTTAAGCGCAATCAGAATCTCATCGCGGTCAACGCCGTCAGCCGCCAAGCGCTCCAGGAGACCGAATCCCAGGCCGCGGTCGCCAAGGCGCAAGTGGACGCGATCCATGCGCAGATACAAGAAACCGAATCCAACCTCAAAGCCAGCCGCACCAATCTAAGCTTTACAAAAATCTATGCGCCCATGGCCGGCACGGTCACCACCTTGCCGACCAAGGAAGGCCAAACGCTCAACGCCAATCAGTCGGCGCCGACGATCATGCAGGTCGCCAACCTCGACATGATGACCGTGCGCGCTCAAGTCGCCGAGGCCGACGTCAACCGTTTGAAAGAAAACATGCCGGGCTACTTTACCACGCTCGGCGACAGCGAGCGGCGCTGGCGGGGCAAAGTACGTCAGATCCAACCGTCGCCGCAGATCATCAACGACGTGGTCCTCTACGACGTTCTGATCGACGCGGAGAACGACGGGCGCCGGCTCATGACCGGCATGACGACGCAGGTTTTCTTCGTCCTCGGCAAGGCTGAAGACGCTGTGATCGTGCCGGCCGAAGCGCTCAGCCGCCGCGCGCCGCGAGAAGACAACGGCAACGGCAAGGCCTATCGTGTCGCTGTGGCCACCGAAACCGGCCGCGAGCAACGCGTGATTCACGTGGGGTTGCAGACCCGCACCCAGGCCGAAGTCATCGACGGCTTAAAAGAAGGCGAGCGCATTTTCGTCAACCGTCCGGCCGGCACCGGCGAGCGCGGCGGCGCACCACAGCAAGGCAACAACCGCAACAACGCGCAGCGCTTCAACCGAGGTCCACGGCTATGAACGCGACGATCCTGGAACTCCAGGACATTCACAAGCACTACCGGAACGGTGATACGACCGTCCGTGCTCTCGACGGCGTCTCGCTGACGATCAAGCGCGGTGAGTTCGTCGCCATCATGGGTCAATCAGGCTCCGGCAAGTCGACCTTGATGAATCTCATCGGCTGCCTCGACCGGCCGACTTCGGGGAGTTACCGCGTACTGGGCAAAGAAGCGGCTCATCTTTCGCCGGATGAGCTCGCGGCCTTGCGCCGTGAAACCTTCGGCTTCGTTTTTCAAAAATACAATCTACTGGCAACCGCAACGGCCGGTGAGAATGTCGAGATTCCCTCGGTCTATGCCGGGTTGGCCAAGCACAAGCGCGCCGAACGCGCGGCGAATTTGCTCGCGCGCCTCGGCCTCGGCGATCGCACCGGTCACCGGCCCGCCGAGCTTTCCGGCGGCCAGCAGCAGCGCGTGGCGATCGCGCGCGCGCTGGTCAACGATCCGCCGGTGATTCTTGCCGACGAGCCGACCGGGGCGCTCGATTCGCGCAGCGGCGATGAAGTGCTCGCGCTGCTGAAGCAGCTCCATGGCGAAGGACGGACGATTATTTTGATTACCCACGCTGAAAACGTCGCGCAAAACGCCGGCCGCATCGTGCGCATCCAGGACGGCCGGATTCTGGAGGACACGGGCGCGGCGCGAGACGCCGGCGTCGCGGCGATCGCCGATGATCGCGCGTTCGCAAACGGCGTCGGCTTGGCGGCAAGCTTGCAAGAAGCATTGGTCACCGCTTGGCGATCGCTGCGTGTCAATATCTTTCGCACCGTGCTGACCTTGCTCGGCATCATCATCGGTGTGGCCGCCGTGGTTGCCATGCTCGCCGTCGGCGAAGGCAGCCGGCAGAAAGTGCTCGACCGCATCAGCTCCTTCGGCACGAATCTAATGCTAATACGGCCCGGCGCCGCCGGGATTCGTAACGCCGGCGATATCGCGACCTTGGTGCCGGATGACGCGGCAGCGATCAAAGCGCTGCCCAACATCGAAGCCGCCTTGGCCGAGCGCAGCAGCCGGGCCACCGTGCGTTTCGGCAACATCGACTATCAGACATCGATTCAGGGCACGGGTGAGGACTTTCCCGACGCGCGCGACTGGCCGGTTGCCGAGGGGCAGTTCTTCAACACCGATGACATGAAACACTACGCCGCCGTGGTCGTCCTCGGAAAAACCGTTGCCAAAACGCTCTTCCCCAACGGCGATAGCGCGGTCGGCAAATATGTTCTACTGCGCAACGTGCCGTTCCAGGTGATCGGCGTCATGACCGAAAAAGGCGCTTCGCCGAACGGCAGCGATCAAGACGATGTCATCTTCGTGCCGATCAACACCGGCTTGGTACGGCTCTTCGGCAGAAATTATTTGAGCAGCATCACCATCAAAGTCAAAGACGCAGCGGACATCGAGGCGACCCAGCAGAGCGTCGAAGCGCTGTTGCGCGCGCGCCACAAGAGCGAGGACTTCAGCGTGCGCAATATGGCGTCGTATCTGCAGGCAGCCATGGAAACCCAGGACACCTTCACGTTGCTTTTGGGCACGGTGGCGGCGATCTCGCTGCTCGTCGGCGGCATCGGCGTCATGAACATCATGCTCGTCAGCGTCGTCGAGCGCACCCGCGAGATCGGCATCCGCATGGCCACCGGCGCGCGCATGCGCGACATCTTGCTGCAATTTAACATCGAAGCCGCCGTGGTCTGCGCAGCCGGCGGCATGCTGGGCATTCTGGTCGGCGTCGGCGCCGGACTCGTGCTGCGTTACAGCGGCATGTCGGTGATCTTCTCGGTCACGCCGGCGGTGCTGGCTTTTGTCTGCGCGTCGGCCACCGGCTTGATCTTCGGCTATCTCCCGGCGCGCAAGGCGGCGCAGCTCGATCCGGTCATTGCTCTAGCATCGGAGTAGATCAATGAAGAAACACGTAATGAAGTTGGTCAACGACTCGACGATCTCACCACGAGCCGGCTGTTCCTCATCTCGTCCATTCAGGACACGCTCCGATCTCGTCGAAAACATCCGGGCAGCTCGCACGCGATCAAACCGTATCCATGGGCTCATTTGCAGCGCAGTTGTGTTGACGCTTTCCGCCTGCAGCCTGGCGCCCAATTACCAGCGGCCGGAGGTGGCGATTCCCGACGGTTGGTCGAGCGTCTCCGGCATCGGCATGAGCCATGAGCCGAGCGCAACGCCTTTCTGGCGCGAGCTTGGCAGCGCGGACCTGAATCGACTGGTCGAATTGGCGCTGGCGCAGAATCTCGATCTCGAAGCGGCACTGTACCGCATCGACCAGGCGCGCGCGCAGGCCAAGATTGCCGGCGCGCCCCTCTATCCGGTGGTCAATGCCAGCGGCTCGTCGTCGCGAACCTACCTGGAGGAGAACGACGCCAACGCTGCGCGTGCCGGCGGCAGCGTGAGCTACGAGATCGACCTGTGGGGGAAGAATCGAAACCAGGCAAAGTCGGCCGATTATCGTGCCGAAGCGAGCCAATTTGACCGCGAAGCTCTGCGGCTCGTTGTCACTTCCGACGTGACCAATTTTTACACGCAGCTTTTAAGCTTCAACGATCGCATCCGCATCGCTGAGTTCAATCTCAAGAACGCCGAAGAAATTCTCCGGATCATCGAGGCGCGCTTCGCCCAGGGCGCAGTTTCGGGGCTGGAAGTTTCCCAGCAGCGCGTCGCCGTGAACAGCTTCCGCACCACCTTGGCGTCGCTGATCGAGCAACAGACCACCACCGCCAACGCGCTGGCGATCTTGCTCGGCCTGGCACCGCAGAGTCTATCCGTACCGTCAGCCGAACTGGCTTCGCTAAAAATGCCTTCAATCAATCTCACGCCGCCAGCGACCCTGCTGACCGAGCGGCCGGATATCGAAAGCGCGGAAACGGGGCTTCGCGCCGTCAACGCGGACATCGGCGTCGCTCGCGCGGCCTTCTTCCCGGCGTTGACGCTGGGGCTCGATTCGAACATCGCTGCCGGATTCGGCAATCCCGCGGCGGCGGCGACTTCGTTCGCGTCGAACCTGCTCGCGCCAATCTTTAGCGGCGGCCGTATTGCGGGCAATCTGGAAAACGTCACGGCGCGCCAGAAAGAACTGGCGGCGCAGTATCAAAAGACCGTGCTCACCGCGTTTCGCGAGGTCGAAGATGCGCTCGCCGCGCTCAAGAGCACCAACGAGCGCGCCGTGTTGTCGCGCCAAACGGTGAGCGAGTCGCAAAACGCCTACGATATCGCCAAGGCGCGCTTCGACGCCGGGGCCATCGACTATCTGACCCTGCTCGAAACCCAGCGCAGTCTCTATCAAGCCCAGGACAACCAGATCTCGATCAATCAGGGGCAGCTGCAATCGTTCGTGCAGCTAAGAAAAGCGCTCGGCTCGTAAGCGAGGAGTCGACAGTCGACGGTCAGATGGACCGAGTTGAATTGTACTTAGATCCGAACCGTATTTGCCTGCTGGCGGATTACCGCGCTGGCAGTCTAGCTTTGCACAGGTAAGCCGCTAGCGGGATTTTTTTGTGATCCGTACGTATCAATCCACTGCTGCGCATACCGCAAAGCGAACTGATCCGCTTCACTTTCAGTGGGGTAACAGTGATTGAATTGATATTGCTGCACGGGAAATTCCACTGTCGTCGCCGCGCCATTTTGCCGGGTCGCCGTATATTGCGGCACCCAGGCGCCCTTTTTTTCGCGCTGAAATGATTCGGCGCGAATTAGATAGTCTTTGTACAGAATATGCTTGTTGTTCAAATTGCCTGGACTTCCTTTTGCGTTGGTGCCGTAATCATGCGGCTGCGCACCGTTCTGAACTAGGCGAACCCGCAGCGGCCGCCACAATCCTCAAAATTTATTTGATCGGTTGCCATTTGTTGATCAGGCCCTGAACTTCCGGTTAGCAAGTAAACAATGTGCTTAAGCTTAATAGCTATAATCCCCACAGCAGTAACCCCGCTTTGTATTTCGGCAGATCATATCACACCAAAGCCAAAAGCGAGCGAGGGTATTACCAGCAGGGAAAAGCAATCTCCCCTATGATGCGAGAGCCGTCCTTGAGCAGCAGAAGGAGAGTTAGGCGGACACCTCGCTATGGTTTCTATGCAGGGGTTTTTGTCGGTAGTTTCTCCAGATTGCTTTTTGCCGTTTGTGCCTGTTTTTTTATCTTCTGTTTCCGAGTCTTGTCCTTATCCTTCTTGCCTTTGTCTCCCATCGCGTACCTCCCTTTTCCATTGTCCCGCCGCCCGGTTTCACGACCACAACCCGCAAACAGCCGATAGCTCCCCGCCGCTTGTGCCTGCGAGGGTTACGTTGTCCGTTCACACTTCGACTTGCTCCAGCGCGAACGGGTTATGAAAACGCCGTTTATGGTGAGCCCCTCAAACCAGAACGGCGCTACTGGTTTTGGTGCTACAGGTCCCCGTGCTCCATTGAGTTGCCGTTAACGAGCGGTTTGCAGTGAAATCGCTGGCCGGCGTTCTATGAGATCTGCTTCACAAAATGCTTGGCGCACGCCTCGGCAACCCCGCTATCGGGTTTCTCATCACCCGGCATGATCGCCCAACTCTGCTTGTCTATATAGCGGCCAATCTCCCAAGTATCTTGTCCCTTCATTTCGGTGAGCTTCTGGGTTCTCTGCGAGTCCTTGTTAAACTGCGCGATGCAAATCGATCCCAAACGCTGGGCGACGGCGTTTGCAGCGCTCTCCTTAGCCATGGCCTCGGCGCTACCGTTGGTCATCCATCCGCCAACGTTGAAACCGACATACATGGTTACGAGCGCGCCGCCGACGACACCCCACGAGCCTAGTATTAAAACGCATTAATTACGCAACATAATGCCGACCCAACTTCCGATCAGCATCTTGGCGAGTGAAGCTCCACACAATGCCACAATGGTCGGCGTTGCGTCGCTGCTGCCAAGCAGCAACTTCGAGCGTGATCGTTGCTTGGTCCTTGAGCCGCCGCCCAAGACACTGGCGCTCCAGGATGCCGATCTCGATTTCGGCCATGTTGAGCCAACTCGCATGTTTGGGCGTATAGTGAAACTCGATGCGACGCAACAGCGCAGTGGCTGCCTTGTGACCGAGCACCTCCTCAAAGCTGGAGCGAAAATGCGTGTTGAGGTTGTCAAGAACCAAGTGAACCTTGCGGGCTCTGGCGTAAACGACCTTCAGCAGTCGGCCTACGAAGTCCACAAAGTCCACCTTCGTGCGACGCGCAGTCACTTTCACGATTCGCCGTTCTCCCTTGGGTTCGACGGCCACGAAGAGGTTGCAGGTACCCGCCCGTTTGTACTCGTAATCCTGCTTGGCCAGCCCGCCGGGCTTGAGGGGCAACGCGGTGCGCATGTCCTTGAGCAGTTGCTTGCTCTTCTCATCAATGCACACCACCGGTTCGCGCTCCAAATAGGGCAGAGCGTAGAGGTCAAGCAGGCCATACATCCGGCTCCGATATTCCTCGGTCAGACGGCCAATACACCACATCAGCTTGCGCCACGGTTTGAGGCAGTTTTTTTTAGAAACCGGCGAATGGTTTCTCGGCTGATCTCACCCATATGGGGATGGCTCCGCGCGGCCTCGGTCAGTAGCGCCACCGTCCAGCGCTCGGCCCCTACGGGCGGTTGCGAACAGGCCAGGGCGGCCACCTGCGCCTCCTCGTCGGTCCGGTATCGCTTGGGCTTGCCCGGACGCGGGACGTCTCGTAGCGCGAATGCGAGCCCGCCCTCTAAATACGCGGCACGCGTACGCCAGATCGCCGTGCGCCCCACCCCAAGCACTTCCCTAATCTGGCTCTCAGGGATCTTTCGATCTAGAGCGGTGAGGATGTGGGCGCGATTCAATTCACGGGCCATGTGGTTACCTTTCGAACGAAACTCCTCCAGTGTGTGGCGGTCTTTCTGGCGCAACTTCAATTCAGTCTGGCGCATGGCTGACGGACCTCCGTGGTAGACTAATGCGCCATTATAATGTTTCGTTATTAACGTGTCAACGTACTAGACTAGTTTCTGTCGCGAAACTCATGATTTCTTCGTTTCAAGCTTTATGGCATCGAAAAAAATGCTGAGTTATCAAGGGCGCCGCATCGTGACACCGGGTATAATAGGCAGTTTCGCGACAGAA